>DASZGT010000352.1:0-15412 GCA_035938575.1 Acidimicrobiales bacterium | reverse complement strand
CTGGCTGGTGTATTCGACCGACACCACGGGCGGGGAGCGGTACACGATGCGTTTTGCCGACCTCGCCTCGGGGACCGAGTCGCCCGAATCGCTCGAGGACACCTCGTACGGAGCCGCCTGGGCCAACGACAACGCCACGGTCTATTTCGTACGCGTGGATGAGGCCATGCGCCCCTACCAGCTGTGGCGTCACCGGGTCGGCACCGACCCCGGCACCGACGTGCTGATCTACGAGGAGGCTGACGACCGCTTCTATCTGGGCGTGGGCCGGACCAAGGACGACCGGTACATCCTGTTGGGCCTCAATTCGAAGGTGACCTCCGAGGTCCGAGCGCTGCCCGCCGACCAGCCGCTCGGCGAGTTCACGATCATCGAGCCCCGCCGCCAAGGTGTCGAGTACGGCGTCGACCACGACCGCGGCGATCCGGTCCAGGGACGGAACAGTCGGTTCCTGATCGTGACCAACGACGCGGCCGAGGATTTCCGCCTGATGGAGGCCCCAGATGGATCGCCGGACCGGGCCCACTGGGCTGAGGTCATCCCGGCCCGGGCGGGGGTGAGGCTCGACAACGTCGACCCCTTCGCCGGTCACCTGGTGGTCTACGAGCGGGAATCGGGCGAGACCCGCATACGGGTGATCGATGCTGCCAGCGGTGAATCGACCCGGGTAGGTCAGGCCGATTCGCCCTCAACAGTGTGGGGCGGGGCCAACCCGGAGTACGACGCCACCACCCTCCGCTACGAGTACACCTCCCTGACCACCCCCCGCTCAGTCTTCGACCTCGACCTGGGGTCCGGTGACACCGTCCTGCGGAAGCGACAGCCGGTCCTGGGCGGATTCGATTCGGCCCGCTACCGAACCGTACGCCGGTGGGCCGTGGCGGACGATGGGGCCGAGGTGCCCATCTCACTGGTCTACCGACCCGATCTGGTGGATGGCGAACGGCATGCCGAGCCTTCGCCGTGTCTCCTTTACGGGTACGGCTCCTATGAGGTCTCGATCGATCCGACCTTCTCGTCTCTTCGTCTGAGCCTCCTCGACCGGGGCTTTGCCTTCGCCATCGCCCATGTCCGGGGTGGCGGCGAGATGGGCCGGGCCTGGTACGAGGAGGGCAAATTCACGGCCAAGCCGAACACGTTCACCGACTTCGTGGCCTGTGCCAGGACACTGATCGACGAGGGCTGGACCTCGCCGGACCGGTTGGTGGCCCGGGGGGGGAGTGCCGGCGGACTGCTGATGGGGGCGGTGGCCAACCTGGCCCCCGAGCTGTTCCGGGCGGTGGTGGCCGAGGTCCCCTTCGTCGACTGCCTGACCACGATCATGGACGAGACGCTTCCCCTCACCGTCACGGAATGGGACGAGTGGGGCAACCCGGTGGAGGACCCCGAGATCTACTCGGTGATGAAGTCCTACTCCCCGTATGACAACGTCCGCTCGGTGGATGCGGGGGGAACGCCGGTTCGGTACCCCGACATCCTGGCTACGGGCGGACTGTCCGATCCGCGAGTGGGGTTTTGGGAGCCGGCCAAGTGGGTGGCAAAGCTCAGGGCGGCCAACCCCGAGAACAAGGTTCTGTTGAAGACGGAGCTGGGCGCTGGCCATGGGGGCCCGTCGGGCCGCTACGACGCCTGGAGGGACGAAGCGTTCGTCTATGCCTTCATTCTCGATGCCTTGGGGCTGGCCGGCCCTGAGTCCGGCTCATAGCGGACGGGGCGGGGCCGCGCCGGCGAGGGGCAGGAGGGCGGGACCTCGTGCGGCTGGCCGCGGACCCACGGGCGAATGTCAGGGCGCTGAAGTGGTGGTGGTCGTGCCCGTTGCGCCGGTCGTGCCCGTGGTCGAGGCCGCACCACCCGGCGAGGAGCTGGAGGTCGACGGCTCGAACGTGGCTTCGAACGGCGAGCGCAAGGGCGTGGGAAGCACCACCGGCACTCCGTCGAGTGCCAACGAAGCCGCTGTCGTTCCCAACTGCACCCTTACGATGCCGCTGGCCTGGATATCCTGTGTGGCCCCAGCCTGGAGCGTCCCGGCCCACAACGTGGAACCCGTCGTGGCGGTCGTTGCCGACACCCAGCATGGCCCGGTGGTGCTGACCGTCAACCTGTAGGCCGCCGAGCTCACCGGATAGACCGCCGTGCTCGAAGTCGACGACAGGGCGACGACCTGGGTGGGCGCCGTGGTGGTGGTGCTCTTCGTCTTTCCCTTTGGTCGGGTGGCGCTGCCGGAGTGGGATACGGCTGCAGCGGTGGACGATGTGGCACCAGCGGAATGGGTGTGATTGCTCGGCGGTGAACGGCGGCTCCCTACGTAGGCCAACACACCGAACAGCACCACCGCGACGATGACGATCGACACCGATGCCCATCGGCGGGGTCGGTGGTTCATCGAGTCCAGCGCATGCCTTTGGACACGATCGGTGCGGGACAACGGGGCGTCACGCGAGGGGCGTCCCCGGTAGCGGTCCCTGGGCCGGGCATCATCGAAGACCAGCGGGGTCTCGGGATCGGGAAACTCATCGGTTCCTCGCACCGGAACAGGTGGAACAGACGTGGTCGTCCCCGGAAGCACCGGCGGACGCAGATCCCCCTCGGCTCCGGACCGGCTGTAGAACCTGGGGCGTACGTGCGAGTCGGAGGGGGCCTCGGCCGGGCCGGTGATATTGACCGACTGTTGGCTCGTCCGCTCAGAAAGATGCTCGAGCGTGCCCAGGGCCGAGTGGTAGTTCCGGACCGAGTTCAGGTCATCGCCTCGGGGTCGCCGGATGAACGTGGCCACAAAGGCCACGATGGCGATCACCACGACTACAGCGACGACAATCCACATCCAGACCATTCAACCCGAATGGGCAGCCGATCGGGTAGCGAGGCCCAATTCAGCCCCTCGTAGTGGCTTCCCGGCCACAGCTCGAGGGCAGTTGGGGAACCCCATGCGTCGGAAGGCCGGGGTGGTCGGGCTGTTCAGGTGCTCAGGTGGGCAGGTGGGCAGGTGGTCGGAGGGGAAGGGTGGCCGGAGCGGTTGCGTGGCCGATCTGGCTCAGGTGGCCCAGATGGCTCAGATGGCCGTCACTGCCGTCAGTCCCCCATCGACGGTCAGATAGGTCCCGGTGATGAACGAGGCCTCGTCCGAGAGCAGGAACCTGATGGGCTTGGCGATCTCGTCGGGGGTCGAGATCCTCTGGAGCGGAGTCCGCTCCTCCAGCTGCTGGCGAAACCCGGGCAGTTCGAAGGCAGGCGCCAGCATCGGGGTGGACACGGCACCCGGGCACACCGCGTTGACCCGGAAACCCTCCATGGCGAAACGCTGGGCGATCGATCGCATCACAGCCAGCACGCCTCCCTTTGACGCGCAGTAGGCCGTGAGCATGGCACTGCCGTACAGGCCTTCGATCGACGAGATCAACACGGCGGCAGAACCTGGTCCGGCCTCACGGAATGGTTCGAGGAGCATCCGCGAGATCATCACGGCGGCGCGCAGGTTCACGTTGAGCGTGTTGTCCCAGAGCTCGTCGTCGATGAAGTCGACCGACATCGGGCCCGAGACTCCGGCGGCGTGAACGAAGCCACCTAGTGATCCGAGGGCCGTGGCGACCAGGGGCACGGCTCCCTCGATGGCTGACGTGTCCGACACGTCCACGACCGACCAGGAGACCACGCTCCCGTACCGGTCGCGGCACAGTGCCGCCGTCTCCTCCGCCCCCTCGGCGTTGACATCCCAGATGGCCACCGGGCGGCCCACCTCGGCCAGGGCGAGCGCCGTCTCTCGGCCGATTCCCGAACCTCCTCCGGTCACAAGGACCCCGGTGCCCGGCGAACCCAGCCGGTCGAGGTGGCGAGTAGCGCTCCGGGTGGCCCCGGAAGGAGCGGTTTCCATGGCCGCCGTCCTGGTGGCCGGGCTCTCCGTCGGGGTCGGCGTCTCGACGGATTCCTCGCCGGGGCCGGGCTCGCCTGCGGGGGTCCGGAGGGCACCGGCCTCCCGGCTGGGGTCCGACGTCGCCGCGCGTGATGAGGAGGGTGCCATGGGCGAAGTCTGTCAGAACTGCCCGGCGATCAGGTCCTGAGTCCGATCCGCGGCTGCACGCCCGGATGGATCTGGTCGCGCGTCGGATTCGACTGGTCCCGTTGGGACAGGACCGGATCACTCAGGCCCCAGTCGGCGCCGACGGCAGGATCGTCCCACGCCACCCCCAGCTCGTCCTCCGGGTTGTAGTAGCCGTCCACCAGATACCACAGCGTGAGATCGGTGAGCGACGCGAACCCGTGGGCCACTCCAGGCGGAATGAACAGGCCTCGATCGTGGTCACCCTCGAGGTCGAGAGTCAAGGTCGCACCATCCGTCGGCGAGCCCTGCCGCAGGTCGTGAAGGACCACACGGGCCGTACCACGGAGGACGTACCAGTAGTCGGCCTGGTGCAGGTGGTAGTGGAGGCCGACGATCGCACCCGCGGCCTTTTCCGAGCGGTTGGCCTGTGTCATCTCCCGGCCCAGGGGGAACCAGCTCCGTCGATAGGTCTCCACGAATCGGCCGCGCTCGTCACCGTGGGCGTTCGGTTCCACCACGATGACGTCGGCGATGACCTTGGACTCCTTGATATCCGGCACGAACTACTCCCCATCCTCGTCGCCTGTGTGCCGGGCAACAGTAGCGAAGTCGCCGCGGAAGAACAGGAGCGGAGAGCCCTCGCCGATGCCGAGATCGAGCACTTTCCCGATGATCAACTCGTGGTCCCCCGCGTCGTGCACGAGCTCCACATTGCAGTCGACCCAGGCCAGACTGCCTTCGATGACCGGCGAGCCGCTGACCGGAGCCGGATGCCAGGCAACACCGTCGAACTTGTCGCCTCCCGAAACAGCAAAGCCCCGGCACAGCTCCTCTTGGCTGTCACCGAGCACGTTGACGCAAAAGCTTCCCGCCCGGGCGATGCGGGGCCAGCTCGTGGAGGTGCGGGCGGGGGCCACGGCGATGAACGGAGGATTGATGGACAGGGAGACGAACGCTTGACACGTGAAGCCCACCGGGTGGTCGTCCTCCATGCCCGAGACGATGGTGACGCCGGTGATGAACCGGCTCATGGCGTCTTTGAATTGAGAGACGTCGAAGCTCATCGTCATGCTTTTCCCAGGTCCACCGACGATCCCTCGGAGGCCGCAGCCACCTCGAGCGTCTGCTTCGAAGCGAGCCGGCGGGCGTGGCTGAGCATCCGATCGATCTCTCTGTCCGTGTGCGCAGGGTCGTGGTGGAAGAGCGTGAGCCGGCGAGCCCCTGCCTCCCGGGCTACCAGGACCGCGTAGGCCGCCGTCGAGTGACCCCAGTCCGACAGGGCCACGAACTCCTCATCGGTGTACTGGGCGTCATGGATGATCAGGTCAGCGTTTTCGCAGAGTTCGAGGACGTCCTTGTCAACGGTGCGCCGGTCCACGGGGGCCTGGTGGTCGGGGATGTAGGCCATGGCTCGGCCGTCGGCTTCGAGCCGATAGCCGAGGGTGTGGCCGATGTGAGGTATCGACCGGGCCTTGATCCTGATGGACCCGACGGAGAAATCGGCAGATCCCTCAAGATCGTGAAAACGCAGCTCACCGCGGAAGTCGGCCATATGAACGGGGAAGAACGGGGGCTTCACCATCCCGGACAAGACGTCGTGCAGCGATGCACCCTGTTGGGAGGGACCGTAGACGTCGAGAATGGCACCGGGGTCCCGCATCGGAGCGAAGAAGGGCACCCCCAGGACGTGGTCGTAGTGCAAGTGGGTGAGCAGCGCGGTCGCCTGCAGGGGGACGCCTGCAGCCTTCAGCGGAGGCTGCAGATAGTCACCGAGGGCGCGGAGCCCCGTCCCCAGATCGAGGATCAAAGGAGACTCCCCTTCCACCTCTACCAGGACACAGGACGTGTTGCCCCCGTAGCGGCGATGATGGTCTGAGGAGCATGGGCACGAGCCCCGGACTCCGAAAAAGGTGGTCTTCACCGAAGGTGGAGGTTACTCGGACACGGACCGGGCCCATCAGCCCGGACGGCGGACCTGCAGGATGTCGGCGATGGACCCGTGACTGGCCGCGTTATGGGGTGGCCGGCCGGAGTCCGGTCGGGTCGGTCTGCTTGATCGGTCGGGCCGGTCGTTAGGTTGGTTCCGCCCGACCCGTGCCAATATGATCCCGTGGGCACGGAGCCCGAGGTCGATCTGCCGAGAGGGATAGGTGCGCCGGCGACCCGGGCCCTCGTCAGCGCGGGGTACACCAGCCTCGACGCCCTGGCAGGAGTGCGGGCGGCCGACCTGGCCAAGGTCCACGGCGTCGGGCCGAGGGCTCTCAAGATTCTGCAGGTGGGGCTCAAGAAACAAGGCCGATCCCTCGGCTGAGATGGGCTCAGGTTTCGTCGGGCCGCATCTGACTCAACCGGGCGCAGAGCCACTGGGGCTACCCTCCGATCCATGGACCACAAGCTCGTCAACGCCAACGGGATCGAGTTCGCCTACCTGAGCGACGGACCCACCCATGGCCCGCTGGCCCTGTGCCTTCACGGATTCCCCGACACCGCCCACACGTGGCGCTACCTCCTCCCCCGGCTGGCCGACGCCGGGTTCCACGCCGTGGCCCCGTTCCTGCGCGGCTACGCCCCGACCCCGGTGCCTTCGGACGGTCGCTACGACACCGGCACCTTGGCCCTCGACGCCTGTGGTCTCCACCGCGCCCTCGACGGCAACGGCGACGCAGTGATCATCGGTCACGATTGGGGTGCCTTCGCCACCTATGGCGCGGCCGCCATCCAGCCCGAGCTGTGGCGCAGGGTGGTCACCGCCGCCGTCGCTCCCCAGGCCTCGATGGCCGACGGGTTCTTCACGTTCGACCAGTTGCGCCGCAGCTGGTACGTGTTCTTCTTTCAGACCCCACTGGCCGAGTATGCGGTGTCCCTCGACGACCACGCCTTCATCGATCGCCTGTGGGCCGATTGGTCGCCGGGATTCGACGGATCGTGGGATGCCGCCCGGGTGAAAGAGGCGCTCGCCTCCCCCGAGAACCTCACTGCCGCCATCGGCTACTACCGGGCCATGTTCTCCGGGCCGCCGGACGACCCCGAGTCGGCAGCGGCACAGGCCGCAGGCGGAACAGTGGCGCCGCAGCCCACCTTGTACCTGCACGGCGAAGACGACGGATGCATGGGCATCGACACCATCGGCCCGGTGACCGACTTTCTGGCCCCCGGCTCGGAGATGGTCACCGTCAAGGGTGCAGGGCACTTCATGCACGTGGAGCGCCCTGATGAGGTCAACGACCACATCATCCGCTTCATCACCTCCTGACCCCTCGAGGCCCTCTCGACCACGGCTCGCGGCCGGGGACGCTCCACCATCCCCGACCCGGGCGGGACCCTCGCGATGGCCTCCACTCTGGGCAGCCAGAGCAGCTCAGGGCAGGCTGAGCACGCCGCGATGGTCGCGGGCTACCAGCCCGTCACCGATCAGCCCGGCGACGATGCGCGCGGCCCGATCGGGTTCGTCGGGCCATCCTGCCGCCGACGCCACTTGGTCCGGAGCCACGTCTTCCTGCCGCAGTGCATCCACCAGCCGGCCGCGCCCCTGGCGGTCGGACCCGCCGAACACCCCCTGGGGCGTCGAGACACCGGCCGACCCTCGCGAGGGGTCGGGTCCCCTCCGGCCGGCTCTGGCCCACCGGCATCGTCGGCGGATCGGACACCCGTGGCACCGGGGTTCACCAGCGATGCATACCGAGGCTCCCAGGTCCAGCAGAGCCTGACCGAACTCCCAGCCACCGTCGGCGGGGACCATGGCGTCCACCAACATCTGTGCCTCGGGAGCCCGAATCGGCCGCCCGGCGACCGCCCTCGACAGCACCCGTCCGGCGTTCGTATCCACCACGCCGACGTCGGCGCCGAAGGCAAACGCCAACACGGCCCGGGCTGTGTAGGCACCCACACCGGGAAGGGACAACAGGTCGCCGAGGCGACCAGGCACGTGGCCGCCGTGGTCGGTGACGATGGCCACCGCAGATCGGTGCAGATTGCGGGCACGGCGGTTGTATCCCAATCCCTGCCAGGCTCGGAGCACCTCACCCAGCGGGGCCGACGCACAGGCGGCGGGGGTCGGGAACTGAGCCAGGAAGCTCCCGAACGCCGGCACGACACGGAGCACCTGCGTCTGCTGGGCCATCACCTCGCTCACCAACACCGCCCACGGGTCGCGGGTGGATCGCCACGGGAGCTCGGGCCGTCGGGAGGTGGAGCCCAGTGCCGTGCCCCACTGCATGATGGCCCGCCCGATGGCCGCCACCTGTGCGCCGTCGCGGATGGGCACGACCCCACCATCACCGACGCGCTTCCGGGGACGGGTCGCCACCACAGGGCCGGCGGGGCTCACCGGTCGGCTCAGTCCCAGACCCCTTCCCCGTAGGGGCGCTGGCGCGGCGGGGCGCTGGCCTGCTTCCACACCATGACCTTCCGCCGGAAGAAACAGACCTCTTCGCCGCGCTGGTTGAAGCCCTTGGTCTCGACCGTGACCACGCCCCGATCATCCCGGGACTTCGATTCCGTCTTGCCGATCACCTTGGTCTCGGCGTAGATCGTGTCCCCGTGGAAGGTCGGTGCCCGATGGATCAAGGACTCGACTTCGAGATTGGCGATGGCCATACCGCTGACATCGGGAACGCTCATCCCCAGGACGAGGGAGTAGACCAGGTTGCCGACCACCACGTTCTTGCCTTGAACGGTCTCATGCTCCGCGAACCACGCGTTGATGTGCAGCGGATGGTGGTTCATGGTGATCATGCAGAAGAGATGGTCATCGGCCTCGGTGATGGTCTTGCCCGGCCAATGCCGGTAGATGTCACCGGGCTCGAAGTCCTCGAAGTAACGGCCGAAGGGCCGCTCGAACGTGGTCACCGATCAGTCACGGACCAGCGTCGGCCGCGTGGTGAACCCCAACACCCAGTCGGTGTGCGAATCGCCGTCGATGGCCATGCGCCAGGTATACCGAGTGCCGGGCGTCAGGGGCAGCGGCCCGAGGTTCACGGCGAGGGCGACGTCAATCGGGGAACCCTCCGGGATACCGGGAGGTCGGCCCACCGTGAACTCTCCCCGCACCTCCACCGGGTGCTCGCCCTCAGGGGTGTCGATCAACACCGGTCGGCCGTCGGCGTCCTCGAGAAAGAGCTCCCAATGGTGGGAGGCCTCGGCCTCGTGCCAGCCCACGTCGATCTTGAGGGCGATCGCTGACGGAACCGGATCCGGCCCGGTCATGCTCCAGCCCCCGCCGAGCACGTACAGCTTGCCGTCGGACACCTGGGCTGCGTCACACAACATCATCGTCACTCTCACGAACAGTGAGGATACTGGCTTCAACCCTGGCCGATTCCTGGTGTGACGCACGGAGATCCCGCCCCTCGCCGTTACAGGTTTGGCGACCACAGCCGACCCAACGGTGCGCGTCTGGTGCCTTCTGGCCGGTCCTCAGGCAGGCCCTCCGGGAGCCCATCTGGAAAGGTCGCTTGACACCACCTAGCCTGTAAAGCATACTTGTCACATGGAGAACCGGGTTCGCGAGTTGCGGATGGCGGCGGGTATTTCGCAAGGGGACCTGGGAAGCGCCTTGGGTGTATCGCGCCAGACCGTCAACTCGATCGAGAACGGGCGCTATCTCCCTTCACTGCCGTTGGCCTTCGCCATCAGCCGGTTTTTCGAGATTGCCATCGAGGCGATCTTCACCATGGACGAGGAGGAAGTGCGATGAGAACCGAAGGACTGACCGGACACCGCAGTGCCACGGCCGCAGTACTGGTGGTGGGGGGAGGAGCCATTGCCGTGACCACCTGGGTGGCCGGCGATCGTGGCCTGGCCCTCGGCCTGGTTGGCTTCTATGCGCTGGCGGCCGGAATCGCCTACCTGTGGTCGGGCGGCAAGGGGGACGTGGCGGCCATCATGCGGGCCGGGGGTGACGAGCGCCAACGAGGCATGGATCGCGATGCCACGGCGATCATGGGGTTGGCCATGGGACTGGCAGCCCTCGTTGGGTCAATCGTCGAAATCGCCCGCACCGCCAACCCCGGTCCATACGGGGTGATGTGCGCGGTGGGCGGCACCTCCTATGTCGTCGGCCTCATTGTCGTCCGGCGGCGGCGGTGAACGCGCAAAGGTCCTCCGCGGCCCGAGCGCCCTGGAGAGGGCCGGGTGTGTCACGAGTCGGCGTGTGGCGGGTGCGGCCGTCGTAGCCTCCCCGACACCAGGGGCCGGTAACGTGATCCCATGGAGCTACGAGGCCTGAGGGACGACGTCTACCGACGCCCACTGGCCACCGCTTTGGACCGATTGGGAATCGGCCCGGGGTGGACGTGCGTGGACGTGGGGGCCGGCGGGGGCGACGTGACGGTGGCGCTGGCCGAGATCGTGGGCCGGGACGGAAGGGTCTATGCGGTGGACAGCGACCCGACGACTCGCGACGAAGTGGCCGAGGCCGCCGCAAGCCACAGCCAGGTTCTGGCCATCACCCAGGCCGGTGAGGACCTCCGGCTCCCGGAGGCGGTCGACCTGGCGTTCTGTCGATTCCTCCTCTTGCATGTGGTGGACCCGTCGGTGGTGATGGCCCGGATGGCCGCAGCCGTGCGCGCCGGTGGCTGGGTGGTGGCCCAGGAGCCGATCACGTCCGCGGGCCGCATCAGCGGGGAGCCGTTCTCCATGCCATCGGCACGACATCCCGACATCGGAGCGCTCCTGCCCTCTCTGGCCCGCGACGCCGGATTGGTCACCGTCGACGCATGGGCGGAGGCGCCGGCCGGAGTGGGGCCGGGTCCGGTCGCCGACTACCTCAAAGTCTTGACCGACGTGGATCCGGGTGATGACCCGGTGGTCTTGCCGCCCCTGGTCACGGTGGTGGCCCAGGTCCCGACCGCCTGAGGGATCGGCGGCGGAAGACTCTGACGGCGAACGAAGAACCCGACCGGGGGTTGGCGGCACTCTGGGCATCGGGGTCGCGGGCCTCGTGAGACACTGCAATTGCAAAGTCTCAATCCTGACAAATGCACCTGTTGCCGGGTCGCGGTGCCCGCCATCAACCGGGTGAGCGAGGTGCGGGCACGGGACACCCAACGCGGGCGTAGCACCACGTCACAAGCCAAGTTCACCGACGTTTGACAGGCGATCCGGCCGGTGGCGTAGAGTCCAACCATTCCAGCAGGCAACAGCGACTCATCGATGGTAACTGTGCCGATCAAGACGAAACCATAAAGGGGGATCGTGGGATTTGCATCGGGGAAGACGCGTCTGGCCGCCCTGGGAATGGTCATGCTGGTGGCAACGAGCGCCGTGGCCTGCAGCTCGACCTCGTCCTCGTCCACCACCACCTCCGGAAGTGGGGGCGGATCGGGCATCCCGGCGAGCGCGTTCAGCGATCACACGGGCATCACCTCGACATCGGTCAGCGTGGCCAACATCGCCACCCTGTCGCTGGGCGGCCTCTTCAAGGGCGCCCTGGTGGGCACCCAGGCCTACGCCGACTACGTCAACTCGACCGGTGGGGTGAACGGCCGGAAGATCCGCGTCGACAGCGCCGATGACAACTTCACCGGGGCGAGCAACAAGCAGGCCACGCAGAATGCCATCACCAATGACTTCTCGCTGGTCGGCGATTTCTCGCTCGAGGACGGCTTCGGAGGCGCGCTGCTGAAGCAGAACCCGGGGATGCCCAATGTGTCGGTCACGCTCGATGCCGCCACCAACAAGCTGCCCAATACATACAGCGCGGTGCCCCTCAACGGCGGTTGGGAGGAGGGGCCCCTGCAGTACTTCAAGAACAAGTTCCCTCAGGCCGTCGGGGCCACCGGCACCTTGGTGGGCAACCTGCCTTCGGCCGAGGCCGACTGGGCCGGTGAGAAGTACGTGATGGAGAAGGTCGGCTACAAGGTGATCTACGACCCCACCTACGGCGTCTCCCAGACTGACTTCACCCAGGAAGTCATCGCCATGAAGAGCGCCGGCGTCAAGATCCTGTTCATGGACTCGATGGCGGAGGCCTATGCGGTCGCCCTTCTGAAGGACCTCGTCCAGCAGGACTTCCATCCGATCGTGATCCTGGGTGCTGCCAACTACACCAACACGGTGGTGGCCAAGTCGGGCGGGCCCTCCGCCGTCGACGGGAGCTACCTGCAGCAGAACTCCTCGCTCTACCTTGGACAGGATGCGTCGCAGATCCCAGCCGTGGGGACCTTCCTCCACTGGGTGAACGTGGCCTCCCCTGGATTCCAACCCGATCTGTTCACCCTGTACGCATGGCTCTCCGCCCAGCTCTTCTCCCAGGCCCTCAGCAAGGCCGGGTCCAACCCGAGCCGGGGGTCACTGCTGCAGGCGCTGTCCAAGATCACCACCTTCGACGGGGGCCACATCATCGCCCCCAACAATCCGGCGGCCAAGACCATCGGCAACTGCTATCTGATCGGACATGTGGTGAACGGGGACTTCCAACGCCTCGACAACCCACCGGTGACCGGCAGTACCAATGGCTACCGGTGCGACTACCAGTACGTGAATCCGCCCGGCGGCTGATCCTGCTCGCCCCTTCGCCCCGCCGGTCTGACTCCGTCGGCCGGGGGCGAGGGTGGAGGTCGGAGTGGGCCCATGGCCGGACTGCGCCTTACGATTGCCCCAAGCGCGTCCCGCGAGCCGGCCTGCGAGTCGCTCGCTAAGGGCTCCCAGGTGGCGGAGGAACGGCCGGCGCCAGCCCTTCTGCTGGCGAACCGCTACCGGTAGCCTGGCCGGGTGACCTCTGATCCGCCCTCCGCCGACCCGCAACCCGCCCCCGACCTGATCGCCGCGGCCGAGGCGGTCGTTGTGGCCCGGTCGGCCATCGAGGCGGGAGTCTCCGCCCTGGGTGCGGCCGGCGGTCCCGATCGGGCACAGGTCCTGGCCTATGACGTCGCCCACGCCGCCGCCGCCGTCCGTACGGCCGAGGCCGTGCTGGCCTACGGGGCCCACGGAGAGACCGAGGCCGCCATCGCCTGCGCGTTTGCCGCCGACGTGCTCGCCGATCTTGCCGCCCGCACCGTCGGTCGGAGCGGGGAGTGGGGTATCGCCGCCGACTGGATGGCGCCGGCCGAGGAGTTCGTGGCGACGTTCCGGGACCCGGTCTTCCTGGCGTCACTAGCCGATCAACAAGGCAGCCGACACCTCGACTCCGACTTCGAGCTCGTGCGGGAGACATTCCATCGGTTCGCCGAGGAACAGATCCGTCCCCGGGCCGAGCACATCCACCGGGCCAACACCGACATTCCCGAGGAGATCATCTCGGGCATGGCGGAAATGGGCGGCTTCGGGATGTCCGTCCCCGAGGAGTACGGCGGGTTCGCCACTGGGGGCGAAGCGGACTACATGGGCATGGTGGTGGCCACCGAGGAGCTCTCGTGGGGTTCGCTCGGTGCCGGCGGCTCGCTGATCACCCGCCCGGAGATCCTGACCCGGGCCATCGTCCACGGTGGCACGGAAGAGCAGAAACGGACGTGGCTTCCCAAATTGGCGACAGCCGAGGTGATGGGGGCCGTGGCCGTCACCGAACCCGACTTCGGATCGGACGTGGCCGGAGTGGTGACCGCGGCGGTTCGCACCGAGGGCGGCTGGCTGATCAACGGGGTCAAGACCTGGTGCACCTTCGCGGCCCGGGCCGACGTGCTCCTGCTTCTGGCCCGGACCGATCCCGACCGGAGCAAGGCCCACCGTGGCCTCTCGCTGTTCCTGATCGAGAAGCCCCAAGCCGAGGGGCACGGGTTCGTGTTCACCCAGGACGCCGGAGCCGACGGCCGTCCGGAGGGCTCCTCGGGACGGATGGAAGGCCGGGCCATCGACACCCTCGGCTATAGGGGCATGCACTCCTACGAGGTGGCCTTCGAGAACTGGTTCGTGCCCGAGGCCAACCTCGTGGGCGGGGACAGCGGGCTGGGCCAGGGCTTCTACCTGCAGATGCAGGGCTTCGAGAATGGACGTCTCCAGACCGCGGCCCGGGCCATCGGGGTCATGCAGGCGTCCTACGAGGCCGCGCTCGACTACGCCCGGAATCGCGTCGTGTTCGGCGCTCCGATCGTCGACTACCAGCTAACCCGGGTCAAGCTGGCCCGGATGGCCGTGCTCATCCAGTCGACCCGTCAGTTCTCCTACGAGGTGGCCCGACTGATGTCGAAGGGTGAGGGGAGCCTCGAAGCGTCGATGGTCAAGGCCTACGTCTGCCGGGCCGCCGAGTGGGTCACCCGCGAGGCGCTCCAGATCCACGGCGGTATGGGATACGCCGAGGAGTTCCCGGTGAGCCGCTACTTCGTCGACGCCCGGGTGCTCTCCATCTTCGAGGGGGCCGACGAGACGTTGGCACTGAAGGTGATCGCCCGCCGATTGTTGAGCGACACCGCCGGCTGAGCCGGCTCGCCTTCGCCCCCGGCGAGTACGTTGGCACCGTGGACCATTCCTCCCTGATCGAAGCGGTGCAAGCGGAGGTGGGCCACCTCATCGAGGCCGTGCGGGCCGGGCCGCCAGCCGCCCCGGTGCCGACCTGCGAGGGCTGGACGGTGAACGATCTGGCCACTCATGTCGGTACCTTCTGCGGATTCTGGACCCACGTCCTGTGCGAGGCCGAGGGCCGACCGAAGACGCCGTTCTCCGAACCGGGACCGTCCGACGACCTGGCCGAATGGCTGGTCGCCATGACCGGCCACCTGGTCGGGGAACTGAAGTCGGTCCCGCCGTCAACCGAGGTGTGGACGTGGTTCGACGCCGATCACACGGCGGGCTTCGTGACCCGCCGGTCCGCCCACGAGCTCGCCGTCCACCGCTTCGATGCGCAGTCGGCCCGCGGCACCTGCTCCCCCATCGCCGGCGAGCTGGCCGAGGACGGGATCGACGAGATCCTCCACGTGCTCGTCAACGCCCGAGACCGGACGGGAGAGGGCTCCGGGCGATCGCTGGGGCTGTACAGCACCGACACCGGTGCGGTCTGGGACGTAAGGCTCGAGTCAGACCGCATCGACGTGGCGAGATCTTCGGCCACCCACGCGGCTGACCAGCCCGCGCACCTGGCCCTTCACGGTACGGCGTCCGACCTCGAGCTCCTGCTGTACAACCGACCCCCGCTGGGCACCGTCGACTACCGCGGGGACCAGAGCGTGCTCGATGCCTGGTACCGCGAGTTCGCCTTCTAACCGGTCAGTTCCGCCGCAGCTGGTCAGTTCCGCGGGTACAGCGGCCCCCCGGCGGGCCGGCTCAGTTTCCGTGGCCGCGACGGCTCAGCCGGCCGACCGGGTGAGCCCGGCGCGCTCCCCGCGGGTCACGAACTTGGTGGCCATCTTGCGGGAGGCCTCGTCGATCATCTCGTCGCCGAACATGACCGCCCCGGAACGGTCGTCCTCGGTGGCCTTGCGGTAGGCGTCGAGGATGCTCCAGGCC
>DASZGT010000351.1:0-2326 GCA_035938575.1 Acidimicrobiales bacterium | reverse complement strand
GCACACGCCCCGGCGCTGGGGCGCTCCCCGGAGGGCCGGGGTCTTCGACTTGGTCGGCTTGGTAGCCCGGCCTTTGCGGACGAGCTGGGAAATCGTGGGCACGCGTTACCTCTACGCTAGGAACTGCGGGGATACTTCAGGGCTGAGTCGGATGTGCTGCTGGCAGGCAGAACGCACTCTGGGCGCGCAGCCGCGAACGGTCAATGCTACGGCATAGGTGCCTGGCGGGCAAGCGCGGGGGCATGGCCCGACCGCCTACCGGAGTACGACGGCACGGGCCCGCCGCCGAACCGGGCCCGCGGCCCACGGCGGCCCCGGCACGTCAGGCTCCGGCTTCGACGGGGCCGTCTGTGGCTGCGGCGCCCTCGGGGGCCCCGAAGGCCGGCGACCCCTCGGCCAGGTCCTCGGCCGAGGGGATCGTGCCCAACCAACTGGCGTCGATGTCCGAGCTGAAGCCACCCACCGAGGCGTCGCCGCCGGTGTCCCGCAGCCATGCGGCGAGATCCTCGGTCCCGGCATCCCCTTCGGATCCCAGGGCCCAGAACGGCATGGCCTCGGCGCCGGGCATCTCCAGCTTGATGTCGCGGTAGCGCTCCATTCCGGAACCGGCCGGGATGAGCTTGCCGATGATGATGTTCTCCTTCAGCCCGTACAGCTGGTCCGACTTGCCCTCGATGGCCGCTTCGGTGAGCACCCGCGTCGTCTCTTGGAACGACGCCGCGGACAGCCAGCTCTCGGTGGCCAGCGAGGCCTTGGTGATCCCCATCAGCTCTGGACGGCCCTCGGCGGGGCGCTTCCCGTCCTGCACCAGCTGGCGGTTCACCTCCGCATAGGCGCGGTTGTCGACCCGCTCGCCGGGCAGGAAGGCGGCGTCTCCGGGCTCGGCCACCAGCACCCGGCGGAGCATCTGGCGCACGATGAGCTCGATGTGCTTGTCGTGGATGGAGACACCCTGGTCGCGGTAGACCTTCTGGACCTCTTCGACCAGGTACTGCTGCGTCTCGCGGATCCCCTTGACCTCCAGCAGCTCCTTGGGGTCCTTCGGGCCCTCGACCAGCGCATCGCCCGCTCCGACCTCTTGGCCGTCGACCACCTCCAGGTGGGCCCGCTGGGCCACCAGCACGGTGTGCTCTTCGCCGTCGTCGGCCGCCACGGTGATGTGCCGGCCGGACTCGTCCTCTTCCACCCGGACGACGCCAGAGTGGCGGGCCAGGACGGCAGCTCCCTTGGGGGTGCGCGCCTCGAACAGCTCGACCACCCGCGGCAGGCCGTGGGTGATGTCCTCACCGACGATTCCGCCGGTGTGGAAGGTCCGCATGGTCAGCTGGGTGCCGGGCTCGCCGATGGACTGGGCGGCAATGACGCCGACAGCCTCGCCGAGCTCGATCATCTCGCCGGTGGCCAGCGACTCGCCATAGCAGGCGACACAGATCCCCTGCTCGGCTTCGCAGGTCAGCACGGAGCGGACCCGGACCCTGTCGACCGACGGGTCATCGCGGAGCCGGGACACCCGTTCCTCGGTGAGGACCGTGCCGGCCTCGATCTTCGACTTGTCCGACAGCGTGATCGCCTCGACGGTGATTCGGCCGTTGAGCCGTGTCTCGAGATACGAGCGCTTGCCGGGACCGTCGGGGACGACGCCCTCGATCCAGATGCCGCGGACCGAGCCGCAGTCGTCCTCACGGACGATGAGCTCTTGGGCCACGTCGACCAGCCGGCGGGTCAGGTAACCCGAGTCGGCGGTCCGGAGGGCGGTGTCGGCCAGTCCCTTGCGGGCGCCGTGGGTCGAGATGAAGTACTCGAGCACCGAGAGGCCCTCGCGGAACGACGACTTGATCGGCCGCGGGATCATCTCACCCCGCGGGTTGGAGACCAGGCCCTTCATGCCGGCGATCTGGCGGATCGGCTGGCTGTACCCCCGGGCACCGGAATCGACCATCATGTCGATCGGGTTGAAGGCGATGCTGGACAGCGACTTCTCCATGGCCTTTCCGACCTCGGAGTTGGCCGACGTCCAGATCTCGATCTCCTTCTGGCGACGCTCGTCGTCGGTGATGATGCCGCGCTTGAACTGGGCCTCTGCCTTCTCGGCCTCCTTCTCGTAGCGGTCGAGGATGGCCTGCTTGTCCGGCGGGGTGACCACGTCGCTGATCGAGATGGTCAGGCCGGACTGGGCGCCGTAGCGGAAGCCGAGGTCCTTGATCCGATCGAGGCTGGCCGCCACCTCCCCCTTGGAGAAACCGGCGGCCACCTCTTCCACGATGGTGCCGATGGCGGTGTTCCGCTTGCCCACGATGTCGTTGATGTACCGGTATCCGTCCGGCAG
>DASZGT010000350.1:0-7194 GCA_035938575.1 Acidimicrobiales bacterium | reverse complement strand
CTCATCGGCAACCGCCGGGTCAGGGCGTGGCTGGACACGAGGAGGCGACCGCGCTGGACGACCGAGGGACCGGTGCACGGGTTTGTCGTGGCCCACCGGAGGGGGCTGCAATGGGGTGCGCTCGGAGCGGGACTGCTGATCCTGGTGGTGTGGAACCAGCCGACGGTGATGGTGGCCGTGATCGTGGTGTTGGTGGCCCTGGCGCTGGCCGGCATCATCGGGCTCTATGCCGGGCAGCACCCGGTCCCCGCCCCTGCCGGCTCCGGAGGGGGAACCGGCGATGCCGGCGGAACCGACAGACCCGAGGTCACGACGGGGCCGGACTCGGGGGGCGCCCGGAGGGTGGAATGACGGCGCCGCCGAAGCGCCCGCGCCCCGACCGGCCGGACGCCCGAACGTGGTGGAGGTGCGTCGAGCCGCTCCACGCCGTGACCTACTTCGCCCCCGAGAGCCGTCGGGCGTTGACGGCCGTCGGGCTGCGCGGATTCTGGATGGGCTACTTCGCGGCCCGGGCTGCGCCGCTCGGCACGGTGGGCCCGGCGACCGTCTGGGCCACCTTCTTCAATTTCCACGAGACGCAGGTGCGCCGAGCCATCCCCGATGCGTGGACGTTTGCCGAACCCTCCTCCGTTCTGCGGGCCCGCCGCACAGGGGCCGCGGCCGCATTGCGCCGCGTGGATCCGTCGGTGGAGCAGCGCGCCGAAGCGCTCCTCCCAAGGCTGGATCGGGTGGTCGGTGCGGCGGACGGCTCGGGTCGTGTGCTGTTCAGCGCCAATCGCGCCCTCGAAGGCCTCGACGAGGCCGGTGCGCCCGGCGATCCGGTCGAGGAACTATGGCAGGCCTGCACCAGCCTCAGGGAGCACCGCGGCGACGGTCATGTCGCTGCGCTGACGGCCGGCGGACTGGACGGATGTGAGGCCCTGGTCCTGTTCGCCCTGTCCGAGGGTATCCCCGGCGCCCTCTTTCGCGACAGCCGGGGGTGGTCGCCCGACGAGTGGGAAGGTGCCCGCGGCCGGCTGGAGGGTCGCGGGCTGGTGGCGGGCGGCCAGATCTCCTCGGCCGGCGCGGAACTCCGTCGCTCGGTCGAGCAGTTGACCGACGAGCTGGCCGGTCCTCCCTACGCCACCCTCGAGGACGAGGAGCAGCTCGTCGTGCTCGAGGGCCTGCAGCAGCTGGTGCGGTCGGTGATGGCGGCCGGGGTCATCCCGTTCCCCAATCCGATCGGCCTTCCTGCCCCGTAGGCGTCACCCCCGCAGGAGCGGGCCGCCGACGGAAGGGGTGATCGGTGCGACCGCCCCTCCGGTGGACGGCTCAGGCCGCAGGGCCGGGCGAGCCCGACACCGCCGATGGCCGACTGTTGGTCGGCGTGCTGTCATCTGCGTGGCCGCCATTGACGCCGGCCGATCCGACCCGCTCGCCGTTGTCATCCCACGGACCGAATGATGCGGCGATGAACTCCTCGGTCTCCCGCTGGGCGGCCACCATGCGCTTCTCCGCGCCGGCGGCCAGCAACCTCCCAAGGACCGGGATCTCCCACAGGGACTCGGCCCGCAGGATGGCCATGACGACCGGCACGAGATGCTCGGCGCTGTCGAACACCACGTAGCGGGGGAGCCACTCGGGCTCGTACTTGGCGTTGAACCGCCACAACGACTCGATCTGGGCGAAGTTGGACAATCGCTTCAGGAACCACCGCTCGGCCCGCTGCACCGTGCCCTCACCCTTGTCGCCGGACAGGGTCGAGCGGAGGGCGGCGAAGTTGAGGCTCAGGCCCTGGTAGCCGCCGGCGCGCAGGTGCTCGATGGTCGAACACAGCGCGAAGTCCAAGAGCCCGTTGGGGTGATCACCCGGGTCGCGTCGCATCAGATCGAGGGAGTAGCCGTTGATCCCCGGAGCCGGCACGAACTGGCACATGGCGGAGGCAGCGCCCCCGGGGCAGCGGACCACGCACAGCAGAAGGCCGGTGTCCCTCGGGTCGAACACCCGCCCCAACATCATGGAGAACCCTCGTTCGTGCTCGCCCTGGCGGCTCATGGACATCAGGGCCGTCAGCTCCTGGGAGAGCGCCGGGTCGAGGTGGGCGGGATCGTAGAACGCAGCCGTGTAGCCGCGTTTCTTGATCCGGTTGAATGCCTGGCGCAGCCCCTTCATGTCCCCCCCGGCCAGGGTGAAGGGCTGGACCTTCACCACGGCCTCGTCCCCGAGGTAGATGTTGTGCATCCCCGAGTCCCGGTAGGTCGAGAGCCAGTCCTCGCCCGCACCCATGACCGACGTCACCCAACCGTGGCTGTCGGCGAAGCGGCGGAACGAACCCCACACCTGCTCGCGTTCGTTCCGGGGACCGATGGGATCGGGGGAGACCAGGCAGACTCCGCCGTAGACCGCATAGGCCACCAGGCTGTCCCGGTGGAAGAACCACTTCTTGTCGGAGCGGAGGGCGAAGTAGTCGAGGGTCGAGGCGCCGTGGCGCCGAACGATGTCGCGGGCCCGGAACTCGGCTGCCCGACCCGAGGTGAGCCGGCGGTCGACCACGGGTCGGGTGAAGAGGAACAGGACCACGGCCACCAGGGACAGGCCGAGGGCCAAGAGGGTGGGGGCGAGGAAGCGGTCCGCCCGTTGGGGGAGGGGGATGGTCTTGATGCCGACCAGCCGTTCGGACACCGCCCACAGGGCCGTCCACCATGGGATGTTCGACCGGTGGTGGCCCATATGGGTGAAGGCCTCGATCGAGACCGTGGTCACCAGCGTGATGCCGATCACCCCGATCCCGATGGCCAGCAGCGCCGATCGGAGCGACGACGAGTCCGAGGCCGCCTGGAAGTCCCGCCTGCTGACGACCAGCAGGACCAGCACCGCCAGTGCCACCGCCGACTCCTCGATGTCGGCCCCGGCGATGAGGTGGAGGAGGATGGTGCCCGCCAGGAGGACGACCGCCACCCGCCAGGCCCGGCGCTGTCCGCGCAGGATGCCCCGTCCCAGGGCCACGAGGGCCAGGCCGGCCATGGCAATGAGGGCTCCGGCGGCCACACTGGCCCGCAGGGGCAGGTACTGGAGGACCACGTGCAACCGGCCGCGCAGGGGCGGGGTGACGGCATCGAGCAGGTCGATGATCCCGGCGACGAGGATCGCCGCCGAGGCCAGGCGCCGCCGTCTCCGGGTCCGCCGGTGGACCAGGTGGAAGTCGGGCGCCGCCGGCCACGATTCGCCCATCGGGTACGAGGCCACCAGGGTCGGGTGGAGGCTCCGTACGCTCCTTCCCCGGGTGATCAGGCGTTCGAGCAGACTCGGGGAGCGGAGCTCGTTGCGGGCCAGCAGCATCCGGACGTGGAGCTCGGCGCCGGTCTCCAGCTCGACCCAGCTGACCCGCTGGTTGTTCAGGAACACGGGGGGGAGCCCCAGCCGGCCCCGGTGCTCTTCCACCACTTCGGCGGTGGCCCCCACATTGGCGTAGAAGCCCACACCGAGGTGGGTGAGCTCCGACTGGAACGTCGCCGCCGTGATCAGGCCGGCGTAGCCCCGACCCACCAGCCGGCGACCGGCGTCGCGGGCGGTGTCGTTGGCCGTCGCCTCCGACTGGACCGTCTCCAGGGATCCTCCCCCGAGGATGGACCACATGCGTCGGCTGAGCAGCCCCAGCACCAGCGCCAGGACCGCCAGCACCACCAGGGCGACCAGGAGGGCGATGACGATCTGGTCGCCGAGGTCCGCCCGGTGGGCGTTCCGAATGGCCCGGGCCGGCAGGCCCGACCCGATGTGGCCCAGTACCCACGGGGTGACCGCCACCCGCAGGAGGCCGGCCACCGCGAAGGGCACTAGCAGCCACCAGGCGTAGCGCCCCAGCCGCCGGTACAGGGTGCGCGAGACCACGAATCGCGACAGGGCCGACGGATCGCTCAGGCGACTGAGCCCGACCAACCAAGGGGCGTCGTCGGTGGACCGCGCCGCCAGTGATCGCCAGCCCCGCCCGGCCGAGGAGTGCCCGACCGCCCCGGGCTTGGCGTCGGCCGCCGGGTCGAATTCCGTCTCCGGCCCGCTGCAGCCCGAGGCGTAGGCGTGCTCGCCCGGTTCGACCCGCACCACCCGCACGCCGGTGGCGGTGTGGAGGTGGAGATCGACGGGCCCGAGCTGCTCGACGCCCCGGTGGGCCATGGCCTCGATGGTCTCGGGGTCCGTGTCGTAGCCGGGCTCGTGGGTGCCGGTCTGGCGGATGACCCGCCGCTCGTCGATGGTGGCGAAGCGGGCCAGGGCGTCGGCCAGGGCCGGGTGGGCGCCCAGGGACCGCTGGGCCTGGGACAGCGGTGACCCGGTGCCGGTGAAGTCGAAGAGGTTGCCGGCGATGATGAGGATCCCGGGACCGTCCCAGGTGTCGAGGGCGCGGGCCACCTCGGCGCTGACCGCCGACGACGTCGGTGTGGCGTCGGGGGTGAGGAGCAGGTCGCTGACCACCATGACCCGACGGCCCAGCGGTACCTCGACGCGGGTCGCACCGGGCTCAGGGGAGAAGGCGGTGAGCTCGACGCCTGATGTCAGACCGTCCGGCCTGAGCCCCTCCGACGATTGCGTTGTCACGGTCACAGCCCCTCCATCGTAGAGTCCCGCCGCTATTAGGCTGAGGCGCGTCGGAGGGAGTTCTCTGCCGCCAGGAGTGAAGAAGGGGGAGTCATGCCGGACGAGGCAACAGAACACCTGGTCGGAGGGTCCACGGTCGCTTCCGAGGCCACCATCGAGGACTACTACTCCGAGAACCGGGTGTTCCCCCCCTCAGAGGAGTTCGCCAGGCAAGCTGTGCTGGCCGACCCCGGCGTCTACGAGCGGGCCGCGACCCAAGGGCCGGAGTTCTGGGCCGAGCAGGCCGGCGCCCTCGACTGGTTCCGAACCTGGGACTCGGTGCTCGAGTGGGACCTGCCCTTCGCCCGCTGGTTCGACGGGGGCACCCTCAACGTCTCCTACAACTGCCTCGATCGCCATGTGGCCGCCGGGCACGGCGACAAGGTGGCCTTCCATTGGGAGGGCGAGCCGGGCGACACCCGCACCATCACCTACAGCCAGCTCCTGGTCGACGTGTCCCGGTTCGCCAACGTCCTGCGCGGACTGGGGGTGGGGCGCGGCGATCGGGTGGCCGTCTACATGCCCATGATCCCCGAGCTGACCGTGGCCATGTTGGCCTGCACCCGGATCGGGGCCGTCCATTCCGTGGTCTTCGGCGGCTTCTCGTCCGACGCCCTGCGGGACCGGATCCTCGATGCCCAGGCCCGGGTGGTGGTGACCGCCGACGGTGGATGGCGCCGCGGCACGCCCGTGGCCCTGAAGGCCAACGTGGACACGGCGGTGTCCGGGACGCCGTGCGTGGACCACGTGGTGGTGGCACAGCGGATCGGGGGTGACAGCCCCGGAGCGCCCTCCATGACCCCGGGACGCGACCACTGGTGGCACGAGTTGTTGAGCGGCGACGACGCGGCCGCGGGGGGACGACCTTCGGACCGGTGCGCACCCGAGCACATGGCCGCCGAGGACCTCCTCTTCATCCTCTACACCTCGGGCACCACGGCCGCTCCCAAGGGCATCATGCACACCACCGGCGGGTACCTGACCCAGGTGGCCTACACCCACCGGGTGGTCTTCGACCTCCATCCCGAGCGCGACGTCTACTGGTGTGCGGCCGACATCGGCTGGGTGACCGGTCACAGCTACATCGTCTACGGGCCGCTGGCCAACGGGGCCACCTCGGTGATGTACGAGGGGACACCCGACTACCCCGATCGGGCCCGCTGGTGGTCGGTCATCGAGCGCTACGGCGTCACCATCCTCTATGCCGCTCCCACCGCCATCCGGACCTTCATGAAGTGGGGCACCGAGTATCCGGGTCGGCACGACCTCACGTCGCTGCGGGTGCTGGGCTCAGTGGGGGAGCCCATCAACCCGGAGGCGTGGATGTGGTACTCGACCCACATCGGTGGGGGTCGCTGTCCGGTGGTGGACACCTGGTGGCAGACGGAGACCGGTGCCATGATGATCGCTCCCCTTCCCGGCATCACCACCACCAAGCCGGGCTCGGCCACCCGTCCGCTCCCGGGGATCGCCGCCGAGGTGGTCGACGAGCAGGGGGCGAAGGTGGACAAGGGTGGCGGCTACCTCACCCTGACCCGGCCGTGGCCGGCGATGCTGCGGGGCCTCTACGGTGACCCCGAGCGGTACCGCCAGACCTACTGGAGCCGCTTTCCGGGAAGGTACTTCGCCGGAGACGGGGCCAAGACGGACGAAGACGGCTATCTGTGGCTGCTCGGCCGTGTGGATGACGTGATGAACGTCTCGGGCCACCGCATCTCGACCACCGAGGTGGAGTCGGCCCTCGTCGACCACCCGGCCGTGGCCGAGGCGGCGGTGGTCGGTGCCAGTGACCCGACCTCGGGCCAGGCCATCGTGGCCTTCGTCACCCTGCGGGCCGATGCCGGCGGGCCCACCGACGAGCGGGGCCAGGAGCTGCGGGCCCACGTGGCCACGCGGATCGGCCCCATCGCCCGGCCCCGGACCGTTGTCTTCACCGACGAGCTGCCGAAGACCCGGAGCGGCAAGATCATGCGTCGCCTGTTGCGCGACGTGGCCGAGGGCCGGATGCTCGGGGACACCACCACCCTGGCGGATCCCGCAGTGGTCGACGAGATCCGGCGCCTGGCGTCGACCTCGCCGACCGACGAGTGAGCGCGGTCACGGGTCCTTCCAATTGGGCCTGGCGTCAGGCGCCTTTGAGTGCGCCCGGTGAGGCAGTGATCTTCGATGTCGACGGTGTGCTGTCGGACGCCGTGGGACGCCAGCACTTCCTCGAGCGGGGCCGACGCGACTGGGACCGGTTCTTCGACGCCTGTGGCGACGACCCGGTCATCGAGGAGCTCGCCCGGGTCCTCGAGCTCCTGGACTCGCGCCTGCAGGTCATCCTCCTCACCGGTCGTCCCATGCGGGTGCAACCCCAGACTCTGGCCTGGCTGGACCGCTACGGGCTTCGATGGGACCTGCTGGTCATGCGGTCCCGCGGCGACTACTCGCAGGTGACCTGGTTCAAGCGGGACAGCGTCGAGGAGCTGCGGTCCTACGGGTTCGACCTGAGGCTGGCCTTCGAAGACGACCCCAACAACTTCGCCATGTTCCACGGCGAGGGGATCCCGTGCGTGTACATCCACTCGGGGTACTACGAGTAAC
>DASZGT010000349.1:0-3134 GCA_035938575.1 Acidimicrobiales bacterium | reverse complement strand
CGCTTCCGGGGCCACGTCAAGCGGAATGGCAAGGGCCCCGTCTACTGGACGTCTTGCACGGTCCTGGCCAGCGAGCCCGGTCGGGAGTTCGCCTTCGGTGTCGGCGCCCGCGACAAGCCGCTCAACACCTGGCGCTACCGGCTGGAACCGGCCGGTGGCGGTACCGACGTCACCGAGTCGTTCGAGCTGACCGACACCGCCGTGCTCCGCCTGTACTGGGCGCTCCTCGGATGGGCCCGGGGACGGACCAATCGCAACGGCATGCGCACCACCCTCGAACGGATCAAGGCCGAGGTCGAAGCGAATCATTGAGGCGGCCTCAGGTCATCACCGGAACCGCCGATGCCAGTCTCCCCGAACCGGGCCGCCTTCCCGTGGCGACATCGATCCACACGGCCGACGGGAGCCGTTCGGCCTCGGGAACAAGATGGGGTGCCTTCGACGCCAGCACGGCCATCAATGCACCGGCGGTGATGGCCTGAGCCGCCGGATCGGGCTCGACCGGTTCGACGAGGTCCTCCCCGTGGACCACGGCCTCCACGCACCTCGAGACCAGATAGTCGACCAGGGGGATCGAGCCCTGCAGGGTTGTGATCGTCACCCCGAGGTCCGCCATCAGCAAATCGGGGAGCGCAGCGCCGAGAGGATCGGCAAAATTGAACTTCCCCCGTTCCGCCCCTTCCCGGGCTGAGGCGTCGATGAGCTCTTTGAATGATCCCGTGCCGAGCAGATTGGCCGTCACATCGACTGATGGACTCTGCTCCGACCCGGTCAGAAGAAACCGGCTCAGCAGAACCGGCTGCACGTAAAGGTGGGCGAGAACCTCCCGGTTGCGCCACCCGTCGACGCGACTGGGCCGGTCGAGATCGACGTGCGGAGCTGCGGCCGCTATTGCACGCCACTGGCTCACCAGGGCGCTCCTGACCAGATCACCGTCCACTGTCACCTGGCCATCGTGGCGCGATCATGCCGTGGTCGTCGCCCCGACGGATGCGGCGGTTGCCACCGCACCCCCCGAGCGCAGGTGATCCCTGGAAGTCGTCCGGGACACGATGTAAGCATGCGGGATCTCCTTCGTGATCCGTACCGCAATGGTCGCCGACCTGCCCCGCCTGCGCCAGGTGTACCGCAGGTCATCGCTGTCCAACCAGGGTGATCGGGTCAATCTTCTGGCCCATGGCGACCTCCTCGAGTTCTCCGGGGAGGGCATCGGCGCCGAGCGGACCCGGGTTGCGCTCGACGCCCACAGCTCCATCATCGGGTTCTCCACGTTTCTGGTTGGCGGCGACACCATGGAGCTCGAAGACCTCTTCGTCGATCCACCGTGGATGAGACAGGGCGTGGGCAAAGCACTCGTCGCCGATCTCGTCGCCATCGCCCGGGCCCATTCCTTGGCACAGCTGGAGGTGACCGCCAACCCACACGCCATGGCCTTCTACGGGAGCCTCGGGTTCGTGGCTGGACCTGACGTAGAGACGCGTTTCTACTCGGCGCCACGGATGCACCTGACGGTGCGGCCCTGAGCCCGCACCGGAACATCGTCCCGGAGAGCTGGGCGTAGGCCGCGGTGATCACCCGGTGCGCTCCTTCCCGGGGCGACGGCCGAGGGTCATTCCGCCCGTCATGGGGCGTGTGCGGGTTTGCGAGCCGGATGGTTGGACGGCACGCTGGTTCCATGGGTGATCTCGGGGAGGACACGGCGGTCCGACCAAGCGGGCGGGGACGCTTCGAAGCCACGCTCAGCCCCGACTGGGAGATCTGGGGACCGATGGGCGGATACGTGGCCGCGTGCGCCCTCCGGGCAGTCGGTGCTTCGACCGAGCACCCTCGACCCGCCGCCTTCTCCTGCCACTACCTGGGCGTGGCCCGATTCGCCCCAGTCGATATTCGCGTCATCAGTCGCAAGGAGGGTCGGATGGCCGCGGCACACCGGGTCGAGATGGAACAAGAAGGGCGCCCGATCCTCGACGCCATGGTGTGGAGCGCCCGCGACGGGGTCGACGGGTTGGAGCATGACGAGACCGTGCCTCCGGACGTGCCCGGACCACACGACCTTCCGAACATCCGCGATCTCTTGTCCGACGAGGACCGGCCGCCCTACCCGTTTTGGAACAACCTCGACGCAAAGCCCGTCGACTTCGAGGCGGCGTGGCCTCCCTCCGGCCCCCGCCCGGCCCGATGGCAGCAATGGCTGCGCTTCACGCCCACGGCCACGTTCGCCGACCCCTGGATCGACGCCGTTCGCAGTCTCATACTCGTCGACCTTCCGAGCTGGCCCTCGGCCCACCGTCCCCATGCCTGGAAGACGCCGCCCTTCACCGCACCGACTCTGGACTTGAACGTCGCCTTCCACGCTCCGACCCAGGACCACGAGTGGCTCCTGTGCGACGGGGCGGCGCCCCTGTCGACGGCGGGATTGTTCGGATGGACCGCCCGGGTGTGGTCCCCGAGTGGCCAACTCCACGCCTCCGGCGGCGGCCAGTGCCTCTATCGGCGCCTTCCGACCTGAGGGCTGAGCCTCAGGGCCGGTCCAGCCCGATCCGCGGCCATAGTGTGGAAGCCGTGGTGAGACGATCAACCGGCGACAAGCTCTCTCGCCCTGACTCGGGCCGGAGACGCTGGACGTCGTTTGTGGCCGACGACCCCACACCGGGGAAAGCCATACGAGGACTCCATGAGGAGGCCAATCCCCGGCACCGCCTGCGCGTCGAGCACGACGCTCACACCCTGCTCATCCACCTGAGCGACGAGGACGGCGCCGGTTGGACGACGTTCGCCGTCGACCGGGAGGCCCGTCAGTGGGCGGTGGACCAGACGCGCCGGCAAACCGATGCTGCTGGCGGCGCCTACGGCCTCCTCTACGACGGCTGAGGTGCAGTCGAGTCCGCCATGGCTCCTCCGGGGCCCGGAGGGAGTGACCGGTACGACGATCCCCGTGGAAGCGTGAGGCTGCCTACGAGACGAGGCGGACCCGGATCGACCCTTCGGCCTCGGGCCCACCGGGATGTCGAGAAACCGATCGCAGCATCGACTGAGGAGTGAGCGGTGCCACTGGAGCGTCGCCTGACCATGAAGGACGGAAGACCATGAGATTCATGTTGCTGCAGAACTACGGAGAGGTCGAGTCGGAGTGC
>DASZGT010000348.1:0-1573 GCA_035938575.1 Acidimicrobiales bacterium | reverse complement strand
TTCGCGGCGGTCGACCAACGAGCGGTGCCCACGGCTCCCAGGCCGGCGCCAGTGCGGGCAGCCGGGGCGCCAGTGCGGACCGCGACGTGAGGGCACGGTTCGGTCAGCCGCCGCGCTGCAGGCTCCGGCACACGCTCATGCTGGAGGAGACTGGCTTCTCGACCACGGTGACCTCGGGGAGTGGGCCACCGGGCGCCGTCGGGGTGGTGTACACGACGGGGGGACCGGATCCGGCGATGAAGTGTGTGAGGAAGAATGACCCGTTCCAGGTGACGTTGATCTGGTGCAGGTTGGGATCCGTGGTCACCTCGAGCTGGAACGGCTCGTGGAGCACAGAGATGGGCCTCGTCGCCGCGCTCGCAGGTGGAAAGCTGATCGATGTTCCCGAGTGGTCGAGCAAGACTCGAAAGTAGCCCGTACCCTGCGGCTGGAGAACGAGACTGGAGGCGCCGTAGGTCATCAGGGTCACCGGCTTGGTGAAGTACTTCCCGGGACCGTTGAAGGTGAACCAGATCTGGCGGGTGAAGGCCGGATCCTGTTCGACCGGAATCCACGTGCGGTGGTCGATCAGCAGGCCCGGCACGTCAGTCTCCGAGATGCCAGACGCCAGGTAGAGCCCGGAGCAGTTGCCGACCATGAAGAGCTGCCCCGACGGACCCCAGGCCGGCAGGGTGCTCCCATGACGCACACTGTCGGCTAGTGA
This sequence comes from Acidimicrobiales bacterium, assembly GCA_035938575.1. Lineage (GTDB taxonomy): Bacteria > Actinomycetota > Acidimicrobiia > Acidimicrobiales > RAAP-2 > Bog-756. Next base: position 870 of record DASZGT010000348.1, on the reverse strand, counting down.
GGTGATGCTCGCGGACTCTTGGGTGGACACGAAGTTCTCGACCTGCGCCTGCGTGAACTGCACGCTCGGTGACACGGCAATGGCCGTGTTGACCGCCACGCAGTAGACGGCGACGGCAGAGAGGATGCCCAGGACGCACCCCCTGGCTTTGCGCGGCCGACCTTCGAGGCGTCGCCATACGTCGATGAGACCGACCCCACCGGCCACAATGAGAAAGGGCACGAAGTCGGCCAGGTACCGCTCGGTGATAAAACCCAGCAGCAGGACGCCGGCCGTGCCGGCGGCCCCGGTGACCAACACGATCCGCGTCAATCGGAAGGGCACGAGGGCTCTTGGTCGGAACGAGGTGATCGTGCCCCAACAGCCCAGGAGGAAAAGCAGCGGCATCGTGGCCGGGACACTGGCTGTGGGATAGGTAGTGTCCAACACGGCTCCAATGGCCCGCGCCGGGGCGGTAGGGGTGGAGACGAACGGGAACAGGAAACTAAAGCGGATCCCGAAGGGCTGCAGGTAGGCGAACACCGTGCTCGGGAGGAAGCCGATACTGAACGCCTTGCCGCCGTTGGCGGCCAGAAAGTACCGTCGGTGGGCGTTCACCGTGGTCCAGACCTGGTCGGCCACGGGGAGCCCGACTGGAGTGCCGAACTTGGCATAGTTCACGGCGCACGAAGCACCGAAGGCCACCAGGGCCACGGCAAGCATCGGCACGGCCCAGCGCCGGTTCGAGGCTCCCCCTCGACCGAGGCCGAACCACAGGGCGACGAGAAGGGCGCCGATCGCGCATGCATAACCGGTGGGAGCATGGTTGAGGTTGGCGAGGAGGATCAGGATGCCACTGGCCCACACCCGTCCGGTCGAGGGCCGCTCCAT
>DASZGT010000347.1:0-2714 GCA_035938575.1 Acidimicrobiales bacterium | reverse complement strand
CCGGGGATTCCCTCGCCGTGGCGCTGACCGTTGCCACGGGCCCCGCCGATGGCATCGAGCTCCTCGATGAACCCGATGGCTCCACCCTCACGCCGGGCGTGGCGGCGCAGTGCTTTGAAGTAGGCCCGGATCTTCCGGTTGGTCTGGCCATAGAACATCGACTGGAAGGCGGAGGAGGACACGAAGAGGAACGGCACGCCGGCCTCGGCGGCCATCGCCTTGGCCATGTAGGTCTTGCCGGTGCCGGGAGGGCCCTCGAACAGGATCGCCTTGCGGGGCGACCCACCCATCTGTTCGGCGAACCTGCGATGGGCCAGGAACAAGTTGAGGGTCTTGGTGACTTCCTCGACCAGTGTCTCCGAGCCGCGCACGTCCTCGAAGCTCATCTTGAGTTCGTCCGGGCGGTAGAGGATGTGCGGTGAGCGCCCAGCGGCAAGCAGCGGGACGACCATGACCAGCACCAGCACGGTGATGAGGACGATGGCAGGCAGCATCGGCTGCAGGGAGGCGGGGAAATGGGGCGTGGGGAAGGAGGCGCCGGGGGCGAACACGTCCCTCAGGATGAGGAGGATGGCGACCGGAGCGAGCACCATGGCCATCCGCTGCAATCGGCCGGCTCGGGCGCGCCGTTGGTGTGCTCCCACATCGGTGGTCGCCACGGCAGACACGCCCTGGCCGTCCAGCGTCAAGGGGTCGCCGGACGTGTCCTGTCGGCCGCTGACGGCACCGCCGCCGCCGGCGTGCCGTCGAAGCAGGCGATCGGATCGGGAACGCGGTGCGCGGTCTGCCGAATGGGATCCCGGAGGGCCCTCGCCGTACTGATCCGATGTCCCCTCGTTCGTCACGGCCTGCCTCCGTTTAGTATCCGCGGCCCTCGGCGGCACGTCGGATTCGAAATATCACTCGTCAATCCCGGCTTCGACCGGAATTCCCCTGGTGGACAGCGACCCACGTCGCCAGGGTGAACCCCACGAGGTCTCTTGTGAACCTAAGGTTCGGGTGCAGGGGAGTCAACAAGCTCTCGCAGAGGGTGTTCGGTTGGTGTCCGGGAGTGGCCAAAAACGACCCCCGGCGGGCCAGTCGGGTCCGTGGACAGGGCTTATCCACCTGAGCTCGAGGGCACTGGGAACTCCCTCACCTCGAAGTCCGAGAGCACCGTGGGGCAAAGCGTGGTATCGGTGAGGGAGCAGGTCTCTGCGGCGACGTTCACGTTGGATCCGTTCATCACCGCCGGCACCACCTGCGGGAAGATGACGGTTCCGGTGACCTCATGCACCCCGCCGGAGGCGACGAGGGAGCCGACGACACCGGCGGGGTCGAGTACGGACGCCACATCGGGCGTCGGCATCGAGGTCACTTCACCAGGAGGCTTGTTCGGGCTGCACGACGCCTCTTGTTGCTGCCACGCCGGGATGGTGAAGAACGGACAGACCAGGGCGATCCCCTTGGTGCGCCCGGTGGTGTCGAAGGTGGCGAAGATCCCCTCCGTACCCGGGGCAGGGGGGCCAGACACCGGTGGAGTGGGATTGTTGGAGGGATAGACGATCAGCCCGTTCCCGGACTGGTCTGGAGAGGCCTGGGCACAGCTCCAATTGGTCGGGCCCAACAGGGTGTGGACCCCATCGGAGTAGAACTCGACCTTGCCCACCAGCGCGGTAGGAATCGGCGCCAGCAGGATGGAGGGCCTCCACCCCTGGTTCCCGAGGGAGTCACCTGAGCTGCTTGTGCACGCGACCACGGGGAAGGCCACCGCCACCTCGCCGTTCAGCGGTGCGGTGGTCGTTGAGCCGACGGAGGCGGCAGGCACCGGAGTCGGCGTGCCGGTCCCGAGCAGCGACGTACCGCATCCCGCCAGGACCATCCCCATCGCGCCCAGCGTGCACAGGGCCGACAGCCTTGACTTCATGTGTCGCCCTCCTCGGGCAGACGATAAACCACCCGAGCTCGAGAACGGTGTTTCATCGGCCGTCGCACGTCGGCGCCGGGGCCATCATCGCCGGGTCCACCGAGCCCTTCGCACGCGCCAGACCATTGACGTGTGCGTTAAGATAAGTTCACGTTCTTGTCAATGGCGGCCGCTCCAGGTGATCGATGGTCCTACTCCAACAGGTGAAGTCAGCAGGCATCGGATCCGGGACCAGCGGGGAGTCGTCCGGGGTTACCGACAATTACAAGTGGATGGCGCTGTTCATCTCCACCCTGGGCATGCTGATGGCGACCATCGACGGTTCCATCGTGCTGATCGCCCTCCCTGACATCTTCCGGGGGATCGGCATCGATCCGCTCCAGCCGGGCAACACCTTCTACCTGCTGTGGATGATCCTGGGATTCCTGGTGGTCACGAGCGTGCTGGTGGTCAGCCTGGGCCGCTTGGGGGACATCTACGGCCGGGTGCGCACTTACAACCTCGGTTTCGCCGTCTTCACCTTCTTCTCGCTGCTTTTGAGCATCACCTGGATGACGGGCCACGCGGCGGCAATCTGGTTGATCACCATGCGCATCTTCCAAGGGGTCGGGGCCGCCATGCTGATGGCCAACTCAGCGGCAATCCTGACCGATGTCTTTCCCGACAACCAGCGGGGTATGGCGCTCGGGGTGAACCAGGCCGCCGCCTTCAGCGGGACCTTCATCGGACTGGTGCTCGGAGGCATTCTGGCTCCGGTGAATTGGCGGCTCATCTTCTTGGTGTCGGTGCCCATCGGGCTCTTCGCCAC
>DASZGT010000346.1:0-1641 GCA_035938575.1 Acidimicrobiales bacterium | reverse complement strand
GCTGTACTCCGCGGTGGCGAGCGGCCACCGCCCATGCCGCCGGCAGCCTCCGGGCGCTGGACGGTCGATCAGGAGGATTCCCATGCCCGACACCCGGTCCGCGCCGGTCACCGTTCCGAAGTTGCGCGCCGCCAAGCGACGAGCCGGTCATGCGCCGCTCGTGATGGTGACTGCCTATGACGCCCCCGGGGCCCGCATCGCCCACGCCGCCGGGGTGGACCTCATCCTGGTCGGCGACTCCGTGGCCAACAACGTCCTGGGCTACCGGGACACACTGCAGGTGACCGTGGAGGACATGGCCCACCACACCGCGGCGGTGGCCCGGGCCAGGCCCGAGCCCATGATCGTGGCCGATCTCCCGTGGATGAGCTATCACCTGGACAAGGTGGACACCGTGCGGAATGGCGCCACCCTCATCCGGGCCGGCGCCCAGGCGGTGAAGTTGGAGGGCGGCTCGAATCGGGTGCCGATGATCGAGGCCCTGGTGGCGGCCGAGATCCCGGTCATGGGCCACCTCGGCCTCACGCCTCAGTCGGTCAACGCCATGGGCGGCTACCGGGTCCAGGGGCGGGACGACGCCGCGGCCCATGCCCTGACGGTCGACGCCAAGGCCATCGTGGCCGCCGGTTGTTTCGCCGTGGTCATCGAGGGGGTTCCCGAATCGGTGGGCGCTGCCATCACCGAGTCCATCGACGTGCCCACCATCGGTATCGGGGCCGGCCCCGCCTGTGACGGCCAGGTGCTCGTCTTCCACGACCTGCTCGGGTTCAACGACACCGCACCGAAGTTCGTCCGCCGTTACGCGGACCTGGGCGCGGAGGCCGTGACGGCCATGGCCGCCTACGCCGCCGACGTGCGCTCGGGGGCATTTCCCGCCGACGCCGAGGTCTACCACTGAGGATGGGGTGAGCCGCCGGGCCACGCCCTCCCGGTCCCGGCCACCCTCGGATTGCCGGTAGGGTACGGGGGTTGTTGGGGCCACCCGATGGTGGCCCTCCCGTTCCGACCTGCCCCACGTCGTGGGGCTCGGGTGCTCCGTCGCCCGATCCAGAGGGAGGTGAGCCGCTCATGCGGCCCTACGAAACCATGGTCATCTTCGACACCGGCGCCGATGAGGCCGCGGTGAACGGCGTCCTCGACCGGGCGCTCGACGCCCTCAGGGCCAAGGGCGGGAACCCCGGCCGCGTCGAGCGTTGGGGTCGGCGCACCTTCGCCTATGAGCTGCAGCACAAGCGCGAGGGCTACTACGTGGTCATCGAGCTGACCGCCGAGCCCGCGGCGGTGGCGGACATGGAGCGCGTCTTGGTCCTGGCCGACGAGGTCCTCCGCCACAAGGTCATCCGGCTCCCGGACAAGGTGGCCGGCCGCCGCGCCGCCGCTGCGGCCACCGCCGGCGGGGAGGGCTGAGCCATGGCCCCCGGAAACGCCATCACGCTGGTAGGGAACATCACCCGCGACCCCGAGCTCCGCTTCACCAACACCGGTCAGGCCACGGCCAGCTTCGGACTGGCCGTCAATCGCCGGTGGCAGAACCGCCAGACCCAGGAGTGGGAGGAGGCGGTCTCCTTCTTCGACGTGGTCTGCTGGCGCGAGATGGCCGAGAACGCCGCCGAGAGCCTGACCAAGGGCTCGCGGGTCATC
>DASZGT010000345.1:0-4661 GCA_035938575.1 Acidimicrobiales bacterium | reverse complement strand
CGGCCCGCCCATGACGTTTCAGCAGATTGGGACCCAAGATGACGATCCAAGCGACCGCAATGATGATCACCAGCACCACAGGCATCATCTCCTCGACCTACCTTCCTTGTGGAAAACCCTAACGATGGGCAATTCCACAGTGGTGGATGGTCGGGGAACGACAGTGCCGACAGTGACCAGTGGCCCGCGGCCCTCCCCGGCTGCGCTCCACCCGTTCTACACCGGTCAGGGATGCGGCTCAATTCCTCCGCTCCCGACCAGGTAGAGGGACCAGCCGACGCGGTGGGGCCTGCCAGGCGGGGTCGGCACTCCTGACCGCCCGCCGTCCAGGGGCGCCTGTAGCCTCTCGCCATGCCGCCGGGGTCACAGGGACGCCCCGGCGCCGGTGAACCGCCTGAAGGCGGGGCCAGGCGGCCCGGTCGGAGGTGGGCGCCGATGGTGGTGGTGGCCTCTGTGGTCGTGGTGGTCGTCGGCGTTCTCGTCGGCGTGCTCGTGGCCTCCGGGAATACGGCGCCGTCGCCGGCCGGGAGCGCCTCCCCTGCCCTCTCGGGTCCTGTCGGACCGGAAGGAGTGCCCGTCGAGGAGGGGCCACTGCTCGCTCCGGCATCGACGGCGGCCGGGGGCCAGACCGTGGACGGAGTCCAATGCAATTCCAGTGAGCAGGTGGCGTACCACATCCACACACATCTCAGCGTGTATGTGAACGGAAGCCTTCGGCCCATTCCGGCGGCCATCGGCATCGTGTCGCCCATCGCCGAGCAGACCTCGAGCGGCCCGTTCTACGGGGCATCCCGGTGCTACTACTGGCTGCACGTCCACACTCAGGACGGAGTGATCCACATCGAGTCACCCGTGCAGCAGCGCTACACGCTCGGCGACTTCTTCGACCTCTGGGGGCAGCCTCTGGGCACCGACCAGGTGGGTCCGGCACTGGGGACGCTCACCGTGTTCGTCGACGGCCGTCCCTTCACCGGAAGTCCACGGGACATCGCACTGGGCTCCCATGAGGACATCCAGATCGACGTGGGTACGCCGGTGGTCCCGCCCAAGAGAGTCGACTGGTCGGTGACCTCGCTCTGAGCGCCGGGCCGACGTCAGAAGGCCGCACGCGCCGACCAGCGGTTGTCGTGACGCTCCACCACGACGTGCACGCCGAAGGCGTCCGAGACGGCATCGCCGGTCAGCACCTGCTCCACCGGTCCGGCCACCAGCAGCCGTGACCCGCGCAGCAGGGCTGCGTGGGTCACGCCCGGAGGGATCTCCTCGAGGTGATGGGTGACCAGGATCAGAGGGGGTACCGCAGGGTCATCGGCCAGCAAGGCCAGGCGCCCGAGCAGTCGCTCCCGGGCCCCGAGGTCGAGGCCCGCCGCCGGCTCGTCCATGAGCAGGAGATCGGGGGTCCCCATGAGGGCCCGGGACAAAAGGACCTGTTGGCGCTCACCTTCGGACAGCAGGCCGAACGGTCGCTCGGCAAATCCGGCTTCACCGAATCCGGCATCGGACAACAAGGCGTGGGCCTCCTCCCGATCCTGTTCGGTGTACTCGTTCCACCACGTCTCCAGGGCGGCATGTCGACCGGTGAGCACCACGTCCAGCGCGGGGAGCTCAGGGCGCAGGGTGCGGCTGACCGAAGCGCTGACCAGGGCGATGCGTCGACGAAGCTGACGCATGTCCACCCGGCCGAGCCGCTCGCCGAGGATCTCCACCACCCCCCGGGTGGGCCACAGCGACGAGCCGACGACCTTCAACAGCGTGGTCTTGCCTGATCCGTTGGGGCCCAACAGGGCCCAACGCTCCCCGTTCCCGACCACCCACGAGATGTCGTCCAGGAGCGGTGTCCGGTCGCGAACCACTGAGACGTGGTCCAGGCGCACCGCCACGCCGACCGGTTGGGTCCCCACCTCGCGAACATAGTCCGGCCATTGCTCACCGAGCCGCGTCCGGGGTCGCCCGCAACACGCCGCCCGGCGACAGGAGGCGGCGGAGCAACCGCGTGGCCCCGTTAACCCAGCATTCATGGTCCCGTCACACGCTGACAATCAACCGCTGTTACAACTGAATTGGCTCGACATGACGGTCCCCCGTTTGTGCATGTTGCCGGCGAGCCGATGGGTTGCAGCGCCTTGCGCCGACAGGAACGGATGCCGTCGGCGAGGGCGCTCCCCACTGTACGGACGTTCGGTGGTGGTGAGTCCACGCCGGATGGCTCGGGATCCTGAAGGCGATCGGCGGAGGGATTGGCGCGGGGACGCAGGCGTTCATCGAGCGTTCATGGTCCCGTCACCGTCCGTTTTGCATCGTCGGTCACAATGGGCTCAGGTCCAGTTGTGCGCAAGCGTGCCGGAGGACCGATGGGGGTCGCAGCTCCGCCATGCCCACTCCCCCCGGCGTGGCGGAGCTCCCCTCACCAGGGTCGGGGGCCGACTACCGGATGAGGAGCCTGACCCTTGCTCGCGGGCCGGACGTGGGCCCGCCGAGGTCTCGCACGGCCCGGCAGGACCGGTTCGCAGAGCTGCCGGCGTGCTGTTTCCAGGCAGGCATCCCCGCCTGAGGGCGCAAACGCGGGCAGGATCGGCGGGTGAGAATTCGTAATCAGCCTTTACGAATTGTCGTTGTCGTGGGTCTGTGGGCCATGTGGGTCCTGTGGACCATCACGCGATTCACCAGCACCGCCATCGTGTCCCTGCCCTTCACCACCACCTGTCCAAGCCCCGGGCCCTGCGCCAGCCCTCCTGCTGTAGCAGTCACGAGACAGTTCAGCTGGAGCTGGTGGCATTTCCTGTTCGCGCTGATCGGTGCTGTCCTGCTGGTGGCCGCATCGGTCATGATCCTTCGCACACCGAGATCGGTCGACGAGATCTAGCGCCGTCGTCGTAGGGACCGAACCGAAGAACGCCCGAGCTGCCCCGCACCGCTCGCAGTGCGATCATCCACCAGACGGGCACGATCGGAAGACAACATAGGTGTGCCGTCGATGGCCCGCGCTTTCGACCCCATGGCCATCTTCGCTGGAGAGGAAGGACGGAGACCGGTGTGCCCGAGCTGCGATTCGAGGATGGTCAGGCCGATCAGGAGTCAGAACGGCGAGACGTCAAAGGCGGATTCTGACAAGGTGAGGCGCCGATGCTTCACGTGCGGTTGGGAATGGAGCCAGACCGCTGTGGACGACCTCGAGGCGTCGTAGCCTGGCCAAGGGCCGGCCCGCGCCTCGGCTAGACGTTGAAGCGGAACTCCACGACGTCGCCGTCCCGCATCACATAGTCCTTGCCCTCGACCCGAGCTTTGCCGGCGGCCCGCACCGCGGCCATCGACCCGGCCTCCACCAGATCGTCGTAGCTGACGATCTCCGCCTTGATGAAGCCGCGCTCGAAGTCGGTGTGGATGGTCCCCGCCGCCTGGGGCGCGGTGGCACCGATCGGGATGGTCCAGGCTCGTGACTCCTTCGGACCGGCGGTCAGGAAGGTCTGGAGCCCGAGGGCCCGAAAGCCCACCTGTACCAGCTGCACCAACCCCGATTGCTCCTGGCCGTATCCGGACAGCAGCTCGGCCGCGTCGTCGGGGTCGAGGGTGGCCACCTCGGCCTCGATCTGGGCGCACACCACGACCGCCTCGGCCGGAGACACGAGGTCGGCGAGCTGCGACCTGAGCGCGTCGTCCCCGAGCACGCCTTCGTCGACATTGAACACATAGATGAACGGTTTGGCGCTCAACAGGTGCAGGTCGGCGAGCGCCAGGGGGTCGACCTCGCCGGCAGCGGCGGCGGCGGCGATGGTCTGCCCGCCGTCGAGGATCGTCCGCGCCTGCTCGGCCGCCCGCAGCACCGGGACGAGCTCGGGCTGTTTGCGGGACTCCTTGGCCAACTTGACCAGCCGGTTCTCCACCGTCTGGAGGTCGGCCAGGATCAATTCGGTGTTGACGGTCTCGATGTCGTCACCCGGAGAGATCCTTCCGTCCACGTGGATCACGTCTGGGTCGGTGAAGACCCGGACCACCTGGCAGATGGCGTCGCTCTCGCGGATGGCAGCCAGGAATTTGTTCCCCAGTCCCTCGCCCTCCGAGGCACCTTTGACGATGCCGGCGATGTCCACGAAGGTGACCATGGCCGGCACGATCTCCTTGCTCTCGAACAGCCCGGCCAGTCGGTCGAGTCGGGCATCGGGAACGGCCACCACCCCGATGTTGGGCTCGATGGTGGCGAACGGGTAGTTGGCCGACAGGACCTGGTTGCGGGTCAGGGCGTTGAACAGGGTCGACTTCCCGACATTGGGGAGGCCGACGATGCCGATGGACAGTCCCACGAGTGCTTCCTCCGATGTCGCGGCGGGCGGGGCCCCACCGGGCGGCGGCCGACGAACGAGACTAGTTGACCGCTCCGTACCCAGACGCCGCAGTACCGCGCCGGGAGCGCCTCAGGCCAGCGACCTGATCAGGTATTCACTCATGGTGGAGCTGCGGAGCCGGGTCAGATCGAGGCAGGCCTCGACGCTGGCCATCATCCGGGCCACGTTGGTTTGCAGCTCCTCGGTGGAGCCGGCATTGAAGAAGAGCATGGGGTCGGTGACGTGGCCGGCGGAGGGCCAACCCTCCTCGACGATGCCGTCGACCTCCGGCGCTCCCTCGGACAGGGCGCGGACCACCTCGTTGCGCACGTACCGGGTGCG
>DASZGT010000344.1:0-2322 GCA_035938575.1 Acidimicrobiales bacterium | reverse complement strand
ACCGGTGGCCACGTTGAACGTGGCCCTCACGCTGTCGCCGGTGCTGTCCGCCCTGGCCATGTACGTCTTGCTCCGGCGGTGGGTGTCGTGGGCACCGGCCGCCTTCGTCGGCGGACTGCTCTACGGCTTCTCACCGTTCATTCTCGTCGCCCTCGGCGACGCCCATCTCATGTTGGCCATGGCGCCGATCGCTCCTCTGATCGTGGCGTGCTTGGACGAGTTGCTGGTGCGACAGCATCGCCGGCCCGTGGCGACGGGTGCGCTGCTCGGGCTCTTTGTCACCGTTCAGTTCTTCATCGGGTCCGAAATGCTGGTGCTGACCCTCATCGCCGCCGCCATCGGCGTGGTGTTGGTGGTTGTGTTCAACGTCGGCCGCATCGAGGTCATCCGTCGCAAGGCGCGCCATGCCGCTGTGGCGGTGACGGCGGCGGTCGTGACGGCCGGAGCGCTCTTGGCCTATCCGGTGTGGTTCGCACTGGCCGGCCCTGCCCATCTGTCCGGTCCCATCTGGGGTGTCTCGCTCATCAGCTACGGCGGCACCGATCTGAAGGACTACGCGGTGCCGGCGGCACCGTCGCTGTCGGCCGCCGCCGTGGCCCACCAGTTCGGGGGCTACCAGGGGCCGCTGTTGTCCGGTCAGTACTTCGGGATCGGCCTTCTGGCTGTCCTGGCTGTCGGCCTCGTCATCTGGCGCCGCGACCTCCGACTGTGGCTGTTCGCCGCCGTCGGCGTGGTGGCAGTGCCGCTCTCCTTCGGTCTGCAGTTCCACAGCTGGACGTTGTGGCGGCTCTTCGTCAGGTTGCCGTTGATGGAAAGCGTCATCCCGAGCAGGTTCCTGCTCATCTCCTATCTGGCTGCCGCCGTCATGCTCGGGCTCATCGTCGACCACGCCAGAACGAGCGTCATCGGATGGGCCGGATCGCGCTCCTCGGGTGGGGCCGCTTGGCCAGGAGCGGCATCCGTGGTGGGGGTGGCGATCGCCGCCGTTGCCCTGGTGCCCATCTCCTGGTACGACGCGGGAGGACTCCCGTTGACCACCCCGGCGGTTGCGCTACCGGCGTGGTTCCGCGTCGTGGCCCCTCACCTCACAGGGCATCAGGTGCTCTTGACCCTGCCCCTCCCCGGTTTGCAGGAGAGCCCCATGACCTGGCAGGCGGTCGACTCGATGTCGTACGCCATGGTGGGCGGGGGCGGTCCCAACTCTCTCTCGGAACGGTTCGGAAGACAACGAGCCGCTCACGACTACCTCAGTACGTTGTCAATCGGCGCGGGGTACAGCCGGACAATCACGACGGCTGAGGTGGCCTTCGTGCGCCAGGCCCTACGCGGCTGGGGGGTCACCATGGTGGTGGTGGTGGACCAGGCAGGCCTGCCCGCTTACGACCAGACTCCGCTGGTCCACACAGCCGTCACGATGATGACTGCGGTCACAGGCCAGCTCCCTCGCCATCAGGCGCACGCCTGGGTGTGGGCCGGGGTGGGGGCTGCCGGCCCACCGGTCCTGGCGCCCACAGGCTGGCTTACCGCCTGCTCAGTGGGTTCCCCCAGAGACACCCCGGCCAGCGACACACCGACCGCCCTGTTCGCCTCGGCCAACTGCGTCTTGGCCGCACCGGCTGCGCAGGCCCGTTGACCCCGCGTGATCGGTCTGCCGTGAGCCGGGGGTGCGCGCAGCTCCGGTACCGGGGACGCTGAGGTCGTGACCGGGCTGGCTAGCCTTTCCTTCTTGGCCTCGAGGGAATGTCCCACCGGTGGCCTGACGGATAGGGGTGGCGGTGCCATGGTGATCGGTCGTCCGCACGGGGAGTTGTGGCGACTACGTCCGACGGTCCCGCCCATGACCGTCGGGCCGCCATGACGACAACCGAGCGGCCGGCGGCGGGAGGCATCACGGGGTCGCCGCCCACGGAGGGGAAGGATGACCCCTCCGGACGCGGGGGCGGCACGGTGGACGAGAACCGTCAAAGGAACTGGGTCCGGCCGTTCTTGTACGCCGCCGCCGGCTACCTGTTCGTCTCGTTGATCGTTTGGTGGCACGTGTGGACGGGCAACCCGACGACGGTCACCACGTGCGGTTGCGGTGATTCGTCCTTGTTCACCTGGTTCCTCGAGTGGCCGGCGTACGCCCTCTCCCACGGGCACAACCCGCTGTACTCGACGGCCCTGTTCCACCCGACCGGTGTCAATCTCCTGTCCAACACGGCCGAGGTGGGCATCGGTGTGGTCCTGGCCCCGGTCACGTGGCTGTTCGGACCGGTGGCCACGTTGAACGTGGCCCTCACGCTGTCGCCGGTGCTGTCCGCCCTGGCCATGTACGTCTTG
>DASZGT010000343.1:0-10749 GCA_035938575.1 Acidimicrobiales bacterium | reverse complement strand
GTGCGGTTGGGCAGCCCCGTCAGCTGGTCGTGCAGCGCCCGATCGGCCAGAGCAACCTGCTCGGCGTCGAGGCGGGCTTGGAGCGCCCGGCGGGCCTCGTCGAATTCGCGGATGATGCGAACCAGGCTGCCGTCGGAGCTGAGCCGCACCACATTGGAGGCCAGCATGAGAAGGTCGTCACTGACCTGCAGGCGGCGGGCTTCCTCGGTTAGCACGGCGATGGTGGTGTCGCGCCAGGAGAAGTAGGCCTTGGCCACGCTGGCCAGCACGGCGTTCTCCACAATGGCCTGCTCGCCCTGGGAGGCCATGAGGGCGAGATCGTCGTCCGAGGCGGCCTCGTCGGTGGCCAGCCACCGTCCGATCAGCTCCGCGCCGAGGCGGGCGGTGCCGAAGGCGTTGCCCCGCAGGTCCTCGGCGAACTGCTGGTCGACCATCCGGCCGATCTCGCCGGCCCGGGCCTCGAGGGCCCGTCCGAGGGCGACCCTCTCCTGGCTCAATCGGGGCGCACCGGGACTGTCCGCCCAGCCCGCATCGGGTTGGGTTCCTCGAAGATCATCGTTGGCGACGTCCGCCGCGATGTCCAGTTCCGGATCCATGGTCATGTTCATCGGCGCTCGAGCGGCCGGACTTGACTACAGGTGTTGCGGCGACTTCTCCTGGTCAGGCCTACAGAGTGGAACGAGCGAATGACATGGCCCATTGGGATGGCGTCCTCGCCGTCGCGACATGCGACCTTTACTAGACAGTAAGGGTCTCGATATAACTGTTTGGTACACATCTAGATCTAGACCTCGAGTCCTCCCCCATCATCGCTCGCCCTGCTTTCCCGCGCCCGCTCGATGATCTCCCTGAAGGGCTCGTGGTCACCGGGGTGGTCGGGCAACCCGCCGCGCCACCGGTTCGGTCCCCCACCGCTCGGTGCGGGTCCGGCGAGGGACTCCCTAGGGTGGGTCTCCCCGACGAGAATCGAGATTCAGCTCATGAAGGCAGCGGTGTATTACGAGACCGGCGGTCCCGAGGTGTTCCGCTACGAAGACGTGCCTGACCCGGTCGCCGGCCCGGGAGAGGTACTGGTCCAGGTGGAGGCGATCAGCATCGAGGGTGGGGACACCTTGAGCCGCCTCGGCGGGGACATGTCCCGGTCTCCGCACATCGTGGGCTACCAGTGCGCCGGCACCGTGGTGACCACCGGCGAGGGGGTCAGCCGCTTCGTGGTGGGGGACCGTGTGGTGACGGTGGGATTGGACGGCTCACACGCGGAGCTCCGGGCCGTGGGCGAGGCCTTCGCCTGGGCCATCCCCGCGGGATTGACCACAGAGGAGGCGGCTTGCGTGCCCGTGCCCTTTGGCACCGCCGACGACTGCCTGTTCGAGTTCGGCCGCCTGCAGCCCGGGGAGACCGCGCTCATCCACGCCGGCGCCAGTGGGGTCGGCATCGCCGCCATCCAGCTGGCCAAGCGAGCCGGCGCCCAGGTGCTTGCCACCGCCTCCAGCCGGTCCAGACTCGACCGCCTGGGCGAGTACGGGCTCGACCATGGGATCGACTACACGACGGAGGACTTCGTCGAGGAGGTCCGACGTCTCACCGACGGTCGGGGGGCCGACGTGATCGTGGACTCGATCGGGGGATCGACGCTGCAGAAGAGCCTGCACTGCCTGGCCTACCGGGGCCGGTGCATGACCTTCGGCGACGCCGGAAGAGAGGTGCCGGCCAAGTTCGACATCTCGACCATGCGGATGAACAACCAGACATTGGTGGGCTACTTCCTCGGTGCCGAGCTGTTCCTCGGCACCCGGGCGCGCACCATGATCGCCAAACACCTCGACGACATCGCCGCCGGCCAATTGCGAGTGGTCATCGACCGGCGGTTCGGGTTGGAGCAGGCCGGTGAGGCCCACGCCTACATCGAGAGCCGACAGGCGTTCGGGCGGGTGCTCCTGATCCCTTGACCGTCTGGCACTCGGTAGCCTGCGCCCCATGATCCGCAGCGCCGTTCGAGCCGATGTTCCCACGCTCGTGCACCTGATTCACGACCTGGCCGAGTACGAACGGTCGCCAGGCTCGGTGAAGGTCGATCCGGGGCTGCTGCAGGCGGCCCTGTTCGGCCCCTCCCCCGCCGTCTTCGCCCACGTGGCCGAGGAGGAGGACCGGATCCTCGGCATGGCCGTCTGGTTCCTCAACTACTCGACCTGGACCGGTCGCCATGGCATCTACCTCGAGGACCTCTATGTTCGCCCCGAGGCACGGTCCCGGGGAGTCGGCCGGGCCTTGCTGACCGAGCTGGCCTCGATCGCCCGACACTCAGGCTACGAGCGCGTCGAGTGGTCCGTTCTCAACTGGAACGAGAGCGCCATCCGCTTCTATCGCTCGCTCGGGGCCGTTCCGAAGGACGAGTGGACCGCCTACCGCCTGGACGGTGCCGACCTGGCCGCACTGGCGGGCGAAGGCAGTCGGAGGGCGTGAGCACCGTTCCCATCTCGTCGTGCCGTCAGCCGGACTCGGTCAGATGGTGAAGGCCAGGTTGTCCACCAGCTTCTGCCCCGAGGGTCGATCGCCGGCGATGATGACCTCGCCCCCGGGACCGGCGCGCCCGTCATGGCGCCCGCCGGTCAACCTCAGGAACAGCATGACGGGCAATTCGATGGAGACGGTCGGCGGCTCATCGAAGGCCTCCACTACCACGGCGCGTCCGTCGACCTCGACCAACAGGGTGGCGGGCAGGGCGCCGGTCACATCGATGCGCACCCGGGACCCGTCCGCCATCCCCGCCTTCCGGCCCACGATGTAGCCGAGGCCGGTGGAGACCTCGTCCAGTGCGACCCGCAGGTCGCCCACCTCGGCCCGGGGCGGAGCGCTCACTGCGAAACGGATGTCATGCTCGTGCATGAAGCAGTCGTAGTGCCGAATCCTCATGAACCGGCCGTAGGTCTCGTCGCGGCCGGCCGGGGTCCAGGACGGAGCATCGAACTCGGCCTGGCTCATGGCGTCCAGGGCGGCCAGCCGGCGGCCGGTGACGTCGTCGAACCGCTCCAGCATCTGCCGACCCCCGATCGCCCGCATGGACTCGACCCAGACCTCGTTGGCCTCGGCGATCGGATTCTGCATGTGCCTCAGGTGAGAGACATCGACGGACGGAACCGGCTCGCCCAGCAACATCGACTCGGTCCCGATGACATGGCTGAGGACGTCGCGCACCGTCCAGCCCGGCAGGCAGGTGGGCACGTCCCATTGGTCGTCGGACAGCGTCGAGCACAGCGCCGAGATGGCGAGGAACTGGTTGCGCAGGAGGCTCACGGCCACGGGCTTGTCGACGATGGTCGGCATCGAGGGCCACGGTAGTGGGCCCGGCGGCGTCGAGCACGGGCACCTCGCCCGACGCCACGGCTCACCGGCCTGCGGCCGAGGCCACCGGGTCATCTACACTCGTCGGGAGCGGGATGGTGCCGACACCACCCCGGGGAGACCTGTGGATGACCACGCTGCAGACCGAGTACAGCGAGATCGAGTTGTTGGCGGACCACGACATCGTGGAGCCATTGATGATGGGCGGGGTCCCCTGCCACGGCGGTTTCGACGCAGGTGGCGAGTACGTCTCTCCCCGGACGAAGAACCGATGGCCGGCCATCGACGCCTGGGAACAACAGCGGATGGCCCAGTTCTCGACACCCATCATCGACGTCCCACTCGAGACCTGGCCCGAGAACTTCCCCAACGTGGAGCAATCGAAATTCCTCCTTCGCCAGGGGGCGGCGGGACCGACCATCAGCGCGCTCACCCGCATCGGCACGGTCGAAGGATTCGGTGGCATGCTGCGGCTGCTGCGCGTGCCCGACTTCCGTCGTTGCTTCGAAGAGGACATCAGCGGAACAGCGATCGCCCACATCGACCGCGGGCTTTTCGAAGCCCACGCCCGCGACGAGGCGGGGTTCGGTGAGCTGGCCGGCCACGATCGCATGTGGTTCGTGGCCCGGGACATCGCCTTCGAGCACCCGGTCACCGACGATCAGACTTCCCGCATGCTGGCCCGCATGGGCATCGACACGACGCCCAAGTCGGCGGCACAGCTCGAAGGCGTGCGCCAACAGGCCGAGGCCCACAGGGCGCTGCCCGTCGACATCGACTTCTCCCTGGAGATGGTCGTCGCCCGGATGATCGGGCTGCTGCTGATCGAGATCTCCGCCTTCCACGGGTTCAAGTGGGCCGAGGCCGTGCTCGGCGATACCGAGCTCGTGGCCGGTGACGGATCGGCAGCCCAGCTGGTGTCCTACATCCGCACGGACGAGACCCCTCACGTGGCCTGGTTGCGAACGGCCCTTTCGGAGATGCGGGACCGGACATGGGTCGGCACAAGCGGGAAGAGGCACGCCGGATCGGACATGATCGCCCTGCTCTGGGACCGGGCGCTGAGCGATTCGGTGCTCCTGCGCCGCCGGGAGAACATCAATTTCGTCATGCGCGAGGTCGAGGACGCAGTGGCCGGACGGCCCGACGCCGACGACATCGTCGCCGAGATGCTTTCCCTCGGGTCGGTGGTGCGGCTGGATGACGGAACCGTGGCCGATCCACCCGACACGCTGCCAGTGGGCTGAACGGAGCGGACATGAAGTTCGGGATCTTCTACGAGCATCAGCTGCCCCGACCCTGGAGCGAGACCAGCGAACAGCAGCTGATCTCCGACGCCCTCGACCAGATCGAGCGGGCGGACCAGCTGGGAGTGCAATACGTCTGGGAGGTCGAGCACCACTTTTTGGAGGAGTACTCCCATTCGAGTGCGCCCGAGGTGTTCCTCGCCGCCGTGAGCCAACGCACCCAGCGCATGCGCATCGGCCACGGCATCGTCCAGACAGCGCCCGGCTACAACCATCCGGCCCGGATCGCCGAGCGCATCGCCATGCTGGACCTGGTGTCCAACGGCCGGGTCGAGTTCGGGTCCGGAGAATCGTCCTCGGAGGCGGAGCTGGCCGGGTTCGGGATCGATCGGGACACCAAGCGGGAGGCGTGGCTGGAGGGCCTCGAGGTGGCTATCCGCTGCATGACCGAGACTCCGTTCGGCGGGGTCGAGGGAAGATTCGTGACCATGCCGCCCCGGAACGTGGTGCCCAAGCCGGTGCAGAAGCCCCACCCCCCACTGTGGGTGGCGTGCAGCCGGCGTGACACCATCCGGCTCGCCGCCCAGAAGGGTATCGGCGCCCTGAGCTTCGCCTTCGTCGAGCCCGAGGATGCCAAGCAGTGGGTGGAGGAATACGAGACGGTGCTGGCCGACCAGTGCGTGCCGGTGGGGTTGTCGGTGAATCCCCAGGTTGCCTGCGTGACACCGATGATGTGCGCCGAGCGCGAGGAGGACGCCCTGGCCCGTGGGCTCGAAGGGGGCAACTTCTTCGGCTACTCGCTCGCACATTTCTATGTCTTCGGGGACCATGTGCCCGCCACGACCAACGTGTGGGATGAATTCGTCGAACGTCGGGGCAAGATGGGGTACTCCCCGGAGGCGACCCTCGCCGCCCGTCATGAGACGTTGGGAGCCAAAGCTGCCGCCGGTGACCA
Source organism: Acidimicrobiales bacterium (assembly GCA_035938575.1). Lineage (GTDB taxonomy): Bacteria > Actinomycetota > Acidimicrobiia > Acidimicrobiales > RAAP-2 > Bog-756. The sequence goes on along the minus strand of DASZGT010000343.1, from coordinate 5,205 downwards.
GACCGGCCTTCGGGGCGCCATCGGGACCCCGGCCCAGCTGCGCGAGTTCTTGCAGCGCTACGAGGATGCCGGCGTCGATCAGCTCATCTTCGTCATGCAGGCCGGCCGCAACCGCCACGAGCACATCATGGAGTCGCTCGAGCTGTTCGGGACCCAGGTGCTCCCGGAGTTCATCGAACGGGACGAGGCATCGAGCAGGGCCAAGTCGGCCAGGTGGGAGCCGCTGATCGAGCAGGCCATGGCCCGCAGGGATCGACAGGACCCGGTCATGCCGCCGGGGTACGTGATGCGGGCCATCCCCAAGCAGATGGTCGAAGCCATGGACAGTGAGCCGGCCAACCAGTGGTTGGACTCGCTGGCCGACAAGCAGGCGGCCGGCGTGGTCGATGAGGAGTTCCAGCGGTTGATCGACGGCTGATCGAACGGGTCGCAGACCCGGAAGGAGCCCGAACCGGTTCGGGTCCGGCGGTCCCGCCCGACCCACCCCCGCGGCCATGCGCCCCCTTCCAGCTGGAATCACGCTGGCCGGGAGACCTCCCCTCCCGGCGTCAAAGGCAGCCAGGGACGCCAGGAGGGGCAAACATCTGTCAGGCAGCCCGGCACAACGTGTCCAGCGGGGATAGGATCAGCGCATGACCTCTCGATCTGCGCGCCTTGCCCTGGCTGGAATACTGGTCGTCACCGGTGTGGCCACCGGACTGATCGCCTCGGTCGCCGGCGCGTCCTCGCCCCACGTGACCACGCTCACCCTGCAGTCGAACCAGTCCTACAAACCGGTGGCGCCTGCAGGCGCCACCGACGACTACCACTGCACGCTGATCAACCCGCACCTCAAGACCAACTCGTTCATCACGTCGAGCCAGTTCTTCCCGAACAGCGTCGAGGTGCACCATGCCATCCTCTTCCAGGTCCCGCCGGCCCTCGCCGGTGCGGCGGTGGCGGCCGATCACAATGGGAAGGGATGGACGTGCTTCGGCGAGAGTGCGCTTCCGGGCACCGGTCTGGCTCAGATCTCCAACACCCCCTGGCTGAGCGCGTGGGCGCCTGGTCACGGCGATGACATCCTGCCGGCCGGCACCGGGGTCCTGTTCCCGGCCGGGAGCATGGTGGTCATGCAGGAGCACTACAACCTGCTCCGAGGGGACCAGCCGGTGCGGTCCAAGCTCACGCTCAACCTGGTACCGGCGTCGACTCCGCTGAAGCCACTCACCCTCACGCTGATGCCGGCCCCGCCGGACATCCCCTGCCCCAACGGAGTCACCGGGCCATTGTGTGACCGGGCCGCTTCGCTGGCGGACACGGCCAATCGCTTCGGCGCCGATGCCGCCGTCTTCGTGGGTGTCATCGAGAACATCTGCGGCCGCAGCGCCGACAACCCGCCGAGCGGGAACACGACATCGTGCACGTGGGGCGTCAGGGGAGGCCAGAACATCGTCCGTCTCGGCGTCCACATGCACCTGCTGGGCCGCGGCATGAAGATCGTGCTCAACCCCGGTACCCCTGGGGCCAAAACCCTCTTGAACGTCACCAACTACGACTTCAACTACCAGCGGTCGTACACGCTGAAGACGCCGGTGCACACCAACCACGGGGACAAGATCGGGGTCACCTGTACCTACGACCCCACGCTGCGCCAGGAGCTGCCCCAGTTGCGGAAGCTGCCGCCACGCTACGTGACCTGGGGAGACGGTTCGTCGGATGAGATGTGTCTGGCGCTAATCCAGACGGTGCACGCTTAGGGTTGCCGACGGCCTCCCGACGACGGCGGCCTTATGCCGGCTTCGGAGGAGACAGGATCCCGACCAGTTCGACGTGTTCGGTCATCGGGAAGAGATCGAAAGCCCGAAGGGATGGCAGTGACCACCCGGCGTCCAGCATGACCCGGAGGTCACGGGCGAACGAGGCCGGGTCGCACGAGACGTAGGCCACCGCCCTCGGTGACGGGTCGAGGGCCACGAGGGCCCGCATCAAACGCAGGCCGGCTCCCTCCCGTGCCGGGTCGAGCACGATGACATCCGGGGCGCCGATCCGGCCGGCCACAACCGAGTCGGACACGTCCGACCGGACGAAGGTGACCTGGTGAAGATCCTTGGCGTTCCGAACGGCGTCCGAGCAGGCCCGGCCGCTCCGCTCCACCGCCACCACCGAGCCCCGGGGCCCGACCGCCTGGGCCAGGGGCACGGTGAACAGGCCGGCGCCGGAGAACAGATCGGCCACCCGCTCCCCCGCCACCGGCGCCACCCCGTCGAGCACGGTGCGAGTGAGTAGGGCGGCAGCACTGGGGTGGACCTGCCAGAACACTCCCGTACTGACCTCGAACCAGTTGCCCAGGACCTCGAACCGCACCCGGTCGGGCCTGCGGACAGTCCTGCCGTTGACAACCAGCCCTGCGTCGACCGAAGGCCGGCCGGCCAATCGGGTCCGACCGGTCTCGACGGACACCACCGCCGACCCGCCGTCCGGCGATGCCGTCACCTCCAGGTGGTGTGCCCCCCTCCACTGCACGGTGCCGACGCCGACCCGATTGATCGCCGCCGCCGCGATCGGACACTCGTCGACCGGCTCGATGGAACGGGAGCGGTGACGACGGAGCCCGGTGTGCCCCGACCGGTCCACTGAGTACCGGACCCGGGTCCGCCACCCCAGTCCCTCCGGGGCTCCGTCGACCTCCTCGACCGCCACGGCCCGATCCACCCCGGCCAAGCGGCGCAATTGCTCGGCGATCAGCGCCGACTTGAGAATCCGCTGGGCCGGGAGCGAGGCGTGCTGCCAATCGCACCCCCCGCATCGACCCGGACCGGCGTGAGGACAGGGCGGGGAAACCCGATCGGGTGAGGGCTCGAGAACCTCCACGGCATCAGCCCTCAGGAACGAGGCCGACACCGCGGTGACCTGTGCCAGCACCCGCTCACCCGGCAGCGCGTGCCGCACGAAGACCACTCGCCCGTCGGCGGCGTGTGACACGCAGCCGCCACCGGCGGCGATGGCCCCGGTGGCCAGTTCGACGATCGCACCCTCCTGCTCGGAGGCTTCTCGATGGTCCGGGCCACCCCCGGCGCCCCCCTGCGTGCTCTTATCGCTCGAGGACACCATGCCCTGGTCTTACCACTCCGGGTCAGGGTTCCAGACCAGAGCCTCACGATTGACCCGGGTGACCCCACCCCGTGACACCGGTGGGCGATACGGTGACGGCCACGATGGAGTCGAACTTCCGGCTCATGCGACCAAGGGGATGAACCGGTGGATATCAACGAGGCGCTGTACACGACCCGGGCGATGCGCAGAGTCCGCCCGGATCCCGTGCCGCTGGACGTGCAGGCCAAGATCCTGGACGCCGCCATCCGGGCGCCCACGGGCGGAAACACCCAGAACTGGCGGTTCTTGCTCGTCGACGACCGTGCCGTCGTCTCGCAGATCGGACCGCTGTACCGCGACAGCATCGAGCAGCTCTGGAAGACCATCTACGCCGATCGCCTGGCGGCCGCCAGGGAGCACCCCCACGTCGAGGAGAACATCCAGATGGTCAAGGTGCAGCGGTCGGCACAGTGGCTGGCCGACCATTTCGAAGCGGTGCCTCTCTATCTCTTCGGTTTCGTGCAGGCCGACCCGACCGGCGGCTCGATCTTCCCGGCGATCTGGAGCGCCCAGCTAGCGGCGCGCGCACAAGGGGTCGGGAGCTCCCTGACTGTCGTCCTCGGTGTCTTCCATCCCACCGAGGTCTTTGACATCCTCGGTGTCCCCCGCGACGAGCACTGGGTGATGGCCTGCTGCGTGAGCTTCGGCTACCCGACAGGCCGGTGGGGAGTCGCTCCCCGCAGGCCGGTCCATGAGGTCTCCTACCGAAACCAGTGGGGCTCGAGCGTCGGATTCGCCGTGGACGAGCCTCTGTGGCCGTCCGGATAGTCTGTACCGACTCAATTGGTGGAGGTGCCCGTTCCGGTGCCATCACCCTCTGCGGCTGTAGCTCAATGGTAGAGCCTCAGTTTTCCAAACTGATGACGAGGGTTCGATCCCCTTCAGCCGCTCGCACGCCTGGACCCTTGGGTCGGGCCATCTTGCTGCCACTGCTTGTTCGGTGGCGACCGACCCGATCATCGGCCCTCCGCCACCGACCTCCGACCACCGAGCCGGCATCGGACGACGACGAGGACCACAACCGACCGCTGCGTCGGCACGCCAGCATCCTCAGGTCAGAGTGGAACGACCGTGCGGTATCGAGCCATGTTGTTCCTGCGCTAGCAGCACGAATCCAACTATGGTCTCTCCATGCGCAAAATGGCGATCATCGGCATGGCAACGTTTGCACTCCTGGCGGGTGCGTGTACGAGCAGCAATACCCAACAAACGACTCCCAAGGACGTGGCGCCGGCGGATGTCCAGGCGTGTCACGCCTTCGGAAACCTGCTCCAACAGCACGGATCGATCTCGGAGCAAGCCCTCCTCAATGTGGTCACGCAAGTCGAGAACGCGTCCAACGCCGACTTGCGGACGAGAGCCTCGAAATTGCGGTCCGTGGTCAACGGGGACCCGACCGTCAGGCTCAAATACGAACAACAAATCGACCACACCTGCTTCAAATTGCACCTGCTGAACGCATCCGGGCAACCTATCTAGGGTCTCGCTTGGAGCGACCCATGGCGCTGGTGTGGGTTCGCCCCCCTTCGCGCAATCCGTCCGTCCGTCGGCTCCTGTCTCGTTCCCACCTGCTGGCGACTCGGCTGATCTCGAAGGTCGCCCGGCGGAGTGCAGCCGTCTGGCAGGTCCGCCTGCAGCGGGACTGATACGTCGAGGCTAGTGAAGAAATGCAATCGGAACCGAAACGAATCCGTTGTTGGAATCTGTGGCCACAAGGACGCACTGGGTGCAAGGGACGAGCTGGCCGCCCGAGAGCGGAGCACTGCTGGCTTCGCCCGATACAACGAAGGATGCGGATCCAGCGCTACCGTCTATCACGACAAAGGGCTGTGCTGCGGATTGGATTCCACAACCATGCCCGTTGGCGTCTGAGACTGCGGCGCACTCGGAGAGGCGGGCTTTCCCCGGTGGAAAGCCGGTAACCGACACGGTCACCATTTGGCCGTTGGTCAATCCCGAAGAGGGCATCACAACGAGCTTCTCCGCTGCCGCTGCAGCTGCTCTTTCAGCAGCAGCTCTTGCTGCTGCTGCCGCAGCGGCTGCCGACGCCGGTGTCGTTGGCGCCGTGGT
>DASZGT010000342.1:0-7819 GCA_035938575.1 Acidimicrobiales bacterium | reverse complement strand
TGGCCACGGGGGTGAGGGGCACCAAGAGCTTCGTGCGGGACCTGGGTCTCCGCTTCCGGTGGGCCGACCTGATCGGGATCCCCATCGGCGTCGGGGGACAGATCCTGGTGGCCCTGATGTACATCCCCATCGCTCAACACGTCCATAACTTCAGTCAACGGTTCAACGCCCCGAGCCAGCGGTTGACCGGGGGATCACACGGACTGGGCTACTTCGTGATCGCCGTCTGCACGGTGGTGGGAGCGCCGTTCTTCGAAGAGCTGTTCTTCCGGGGCGTGCTGCTGCGCTCTCTGGCCCGGCTGTTCGGGACGGTGGGGAGGTGGGTGGGACCCACGCTGGCCATCGTCATCACCGGCCTGCTCTTCGGCCTGGCCCACGCCGAGTCCCTGCAGCTGCTCGGCCTGGCCGTGTTCGGGATCATCCTGTCGGGTGTCGCCTATCGCACCGGGCGCCTGGGCATGAGCATGGTCGCCCACGCCACCTTCAATCTGATGGCGGTGGCCTCCGCCGTGGTCGCCCCGTTGGCCCTCGGCGCCGCGGTGCCGTTCTGAGATGACCGCGCCCGTCGAGGTCGTCCCGCTCGAGGCGTCACCCCCGGGAGTCCACCCGGCACCGGAGGGCCCCGCCCCGAGCCTGCGCCAGCGGCTGACCGGGAGGTCGGCTCGGCGCGGATGGGCCAACGTGCTGCTGGTGCTGGGCGTGACGCTGGTGGCCCTCAGCCAGCTCCACCCCTCACTCCTTCTGGCCAACACGACCACCGCGGGCGGCGACACCGGCGCCCACGTCATCCTCCCGGCGTTCATGAGGTCCCATCTCCTGACCCACGGCCAGCTCACCGGGTGGGACCCGGGCTGGTACGACGGGTTTCCCGTGTACACCTTCTACTTCCCCCTGCCCGGGTTGATCACGGTCCTGTTCAACTCGGTCCTCTCCTACGACGTGGCCTTCAAGCTCGTCACCGTGTTGGGCACGCTCCTGCTTCCGACCTGCGCCTGGGCCTTCGGCCGGCTGGCCCGGCTCCGTGACCCGGCCCCCGCCTGTCTGGCCGCCGCCACACTCCCCTTCCTCTTCGAGCCGAGCTTCTCCATCTACGGCGGCAACCTCCTCTCGACCCTGGCCGGAGAGTTCTCGTTCTCCCTGAGTCTTTCCTTCGCCCTGCTCTTCCTCGGCCTGGTGGCCTCCGGCCTCAGGACCGGCCGCCACCGGGCACTGGCTGCGGTCCTGTTCGCCGTCACCCTGCTCTGCCATCTGATCCCGGCCCTCTTTGCCCTGGTTGGAGCCGGAGTCTGGCTTCTTCTCGACGCGGACACCGCCCGCGGCATCCGTCGGGGGGTCCGAGGCCGGCTGGCCCGACGACGGTGGTCCCGGCGCCTGGCCTGGTCGGTGGTGGCCGGCGTCGTCGGCGTCGGCCTGACCGCATGGTGGCTCATTCCCTTCGCCCTGGGCCAGGCCTATACGACCGACATGGGCTACACCAAGGTGCTCGGCTTCCCCCACCTCCTCTTCCCGGCCTCGGCCCGTTGGGTGCTGGCAGCCGACGTGGTCGGCGTGGCCGCCATGGTCTACCGCCGCAACCGGGTGGCCCTGTTCCTCGTGATCATGGGGGGCATCTCCGCCGCGGTGGTGTGCCTCGACCCGACCCCCAAGCTGTACAACGTCCGCTTCCTGCCGCTGTGGTTCCTCTGTGCCTATCTCCTGGCCGGATATGCACTGGCCGAGGCCGTGGCCGCCGTCGCCCGATGGAATCGCCGCCGCCGTCTCGACCACTGGGTCCAGGTCATCAGGGAACGGCTGAGCCTGGTGCAGAGTCTGCCGTGGCGGCCCGGCGACCGGGTGAGCCGGTTCCGCCGGCCCACACCGGATTCGAACCCCCCCGGCTCGGTGGTCGGCCCCTTGATCGCCCTGGCCGCCGCCTGCCTGGTCGTCGTGCCCCCCCTGGCGCTGCCCCCGGCGAGCCTGAGCCACATCGGGATCACCGTGGGCGCCAATCAGCCGAGCGCCTGGGCCAGCTGGAACTACTCGGGGTACGAACGCAAACCGGACTATCCCGAGTACCGGGCGGTGATCCAGATGATGGCCAAAGTGGGTACGGACCAGGGCTGCGGTCGTTCCATGTGGGAGTACGACCCGTCCCTCAACCGGTTCGGCACCACCATGGCCCTCATGCTCCTGCCCTACTGGACGAACGGCTGCGTCGACTCGATGGAGGGCCTGCTGTTCGAGTCCGCCTCGACCACGCCGTTCCACTTCATCAATCAGAACGAGCTGTCGGTCACTCCGTCCGATGCGGTGGTGGGCCTTCCCTACGGTGGGTTGAACGTGCCCTTGGGCATCGAGCACCTCCAGCAGCTGGGTGTCCGGTACCTGTTGGCCTCCTCGATTACCGTGGAACAGGCAGCCGCCGCCGACCCGAACGTCACCCAGGTGGCCTCCACCGGGCCGTGGTCCACCAGCTACAACGGCCAGGCCCTGGCCACCACGTGGAAGGTCTACAAGATCAAGGACTCGTCACTTGTCCAGCCGCTGGCCAACCAGCCGGTGGTGTGGAAGGGGGTCTCCCCCGGGCAGACCAGCTGGCTGGCCCCGGCGGTGAGTTGGTACGACGCACCGGGTCGATGGAGCGTGGTCCCCGCCGCCGACGGGCCCTCGGCATGGGCCCGGGTGCCCGTCGGCGACCAGCAGCCGACCGCACGGAGCGAGCCGAATACCACGGTGTCCTCCGTCTCCCAGACCGACAACGCCATCTCCTTCCACGTGGATCGGGTCGGGACCCCGGTCGAGGTCAAGGTCTCCTACTTCCCGAACTGGCAGGCCAGCGGGGCGAACGGGCCGTGGAGGGTGGCCCCGAACCTGATGGTGGTGGTTCCGACCAGTCACGACGTGACCCTCCATTACGCCAGTTCGGGGGCCGACAGGCTGGGCGAGCTCATCACGCTGTTGGCGGTGGTCGCGGTCGTCGCCTTGGTCGTCGCCGATCGTCGGACCCGGCGCGCACGGTGGATCCACACCCCGCCGGCGACCCGGTAGACACGTGCCGGCCGAGACCCGGACGCTCGGGATGTTCCCGCTGTCGACCGTGCTGTTTCCCCATGCCCGCCTCCCGCTGCACGTGTTCGAGACGCGCTACCGGGCCCTCATGGCGGACTGCCGGGGACAGGACGGCGAGTTCGGGGTGGTCCTCATCGCTCGGGGCTCCGAGGTGGGGGGCGGGGACCAGCGAGTCGATGTGGGGACGCTGGCCCGGATCTCTCGTCTCTCCGAGCTGGATGACGGACGGATGCTGGTGCTGGCCGAGGGCGTCCGGAGGCTGCGGGTGTGCCGATGGCTCACCGATGATCCGTATCCCCGTGCCGTGGTGACGGACTCCCCTGACGACGGGGCAGCGGACGACCGCATCGATCCGGCCCGGCCGGAGGCCCAGGCCGTCGCCGCCGGCGAGGACGCGGTTCGTCGGCTGCGCTCGCTGCTGTCCGAGCTGGGTGACGTCCCGGCGCTGCCCCACGACCTCGAGATCTCGGGGACCGCCGAAGCCATCGGATGGCAGGTGTGCGAGCTGGCGCCGCTCAATCTCATCGATCGACAGCGGCTGCTGTCGACAGTCAGCCTGACCGCCCGCATGGGGCTGCTGGCCGACCTGTCCAACGCCATGGCTGACGATGTGGTGGGCATGCTGGCGGGCGGCCTCGGGGGCTGACGCCGGTCGGGAGGACGGTTCGGACCGGTCACCGATCGTCACCGCGCCGCCGCCGGGTGCGCTCCTGGGTGCGGCGGGCGCACCGGCCGGGAGGGCGCCGAGACCCCCGATCGGGGCAGGCGTTGCTGGTTAGGATGGCCCAGCCATGATCAGCCTGTCCAACGTCGTCAAGGCCTATGACATCCGGGGGATCGTCCCCGACGAGCTCAACGCCGAGCAGTTCCGCGCCATCGGCATGGCCGTGGCCCGGTTCACAGGCGCGCCCACGTTGCTGGTAGCCCGCGACATGCGCGAATCGGGGGTCGAGCTCTCCCGGGCGTTCGCCGATGGGGCCCGGTCTGAGGGCGCCCGGGTCATCGACCTCGGACTGGCGTCCACCGACCTCCTCTACTTCGCCGCCGGGCGCCTCGACGCACCGGGGGCGATGTTCACCGCCTCCCACAACCCGGCGCGGTACAACGGGCTGAAGCTGTGCCGGTCCGGGGCGCGCCCGATCGGACGCGACACGGGCTTGGCGGAGATCCAGGCCACCGCGGAGTCGCTGCTCGATCAGTGGGGCGCCGACGGCCCGCCCGACCTCGACCGGGCGTCCCTTGCACCCATCGAGGACCGTTCGGTGCTCGATGCCTATGCCGAGCACGTCCGCTCCTTCGTCGACGTCAGCCTCCTGCGCCCGTTGCGGGTCGTGGCCGACACCGCCAACGGTATGGGCGGGCTGGTGGTCCCCAAGGTGTTCGACGGCCTCCCCTTCGAGGTGGAGATCCTCTTCGCCGAGCTCGACGGCTCCTTCCCCAATCACCCCGCGGACCCCATCCAGCCTGAGAATCTGGTGGCCTTGAAGGAGGCGGTGCTCGCCGGGGGTGCCGACATCGGGCTGGCCTTCGACGGAGACGCCGACCGGGTGTTCCTCGTCGACGAGACGGCCCGACCGGTCTCCGGCTCCCTCACCACCGCGCTGGTGGCCTCTTCGATGCTCGACAAGCACCCCGGGGCGACCGTCCTCTACAACTGCATCTGCTCGCGGGTGGTTCCCGAGGTCATTGCCGAAAGGGGCGGCGTGGGCGTCCGCACCAAGGTGGGCCACAGCTTCATCAAGGAGGTGATGGCGGAGACGGGCGCCATCTTCGGTGGTGAGCACTCGGGCCACTACTACTTCCGCGACAACTACCGGGCCGATTCGGGCATCATTGCCGCCATGGTCGTCCTCGAGCTCCTGAGCGTGACCGGCCGGCCGCTGTCTGAGCTGTTGGCGCCGTTCGAGCGCTACGCCGACTCCGGTGAGATCAACACCGTGGTCGACGACCCCGCCCGGGCGGTGGAGTTGATGGCCGCCGAGGTCGAAGGGGCCGGAGGTGCGCTCGGCGTGGCCGATCGGCTGGACGGCCTGACCGTGGACCGGGGCGACTGGTGGTACAACCTGCGACCCTCGAACACCGAGCCCTTGTTGCGCCTCAATGTGGAGGCGCCCGACGAGGCCTCGTGCGCCCAGCGGGTCAAAGAGGTGCAGGCGGACATCGATCGCCTGCTGGCCGGGTGAACGCGGGAATTCGGGCCGGGCTTGGTCGTGCCGGCGCGGCGACGGTCATCGACGATCGACGAGAGAGGAATGCTCCATGACGCTCGACCCCCTGCTGATCGAGGTGCTGGCGTGCCCGGAGGACAAGGGCCCCCTGCTGTACTTCGCCGACGAGGACCGTCTGTACAACCCGAGGCTGCAACGCAGCTATGAGGTGAGGGACGGCATCCCGGTCATGCTGATCGACGAGGCGACGACGGTCGACGCGGCCGAGCACTCCAGGCTCATGGCCAAGGCTGATGCGGGTGGGGCCCGATCCACAGGGGAGGGATCAGCCTCGTGACCGTCACCGTGGGCGGAACCGACGCGCCGTCTTCGCATCCGTCCCCGCTCGGGGTCGACAGCCTCGGCATGTGGGATGCCACCGTCGCCCTCCCCGAGCAGGTCGAGGCGGCGGTGTCCGCCGCCCGGGGTGTCACCGACCTCCCCGGCCACGACCGGGTGGAGAATGTGGTCGTGTTGGGGATGGGCGGAAGCGGCATCGCCGGCGACGTGCTGGTGGCCGTGGCGGCGCCCTTCATGCCCGTTCCGGTCACCGTGGTCAAGGGCTACGAGCCCCCTGACTACGTGGGAACCGGCTCCCTGGTCTTTGCCATGTCCTTCTCCGGCAATACGGAGGAGACGCTGGAGGCCGCAGCCGGCGCCTACGAGGCTGGGGCCTCGTTGATCGTCGTGGCCGGCGGCGGGGCGCTGGTCCGACTGGCGGGCGAGTGGGACGTGCCGGTCGTGCCGGTGCCGACGAGCATCCCCCAGCCCCGCGCCGCGCTCGGGGCCATGGCCATCCCGCCCCTGGTGCTGTTGGAGGAGATCGGGTTGTTCCCCGGTGCGCTGCAGTGGGTCGACCAGGCCGTCGACCAACTCCGGGTCCTCCGTGACGAGCTGGTCCGACCGGAAAGCCGGGCCGAGGACCTGGCCCGGAGGATCGGACGCACCATTCCCCTGGTGCACAGCTCGGGTGATCTCGGGGCCGCGGCCGCCTTGCGGTGGAAGGCACAGATCAACGAGAACGCAAAATGCCCCGCCTTCTACAACGTCTATCCGGAGCTCTGCCACAACGAGGTCGCCGGCTGGGGCCAGCACGGTGACGCCACCCGCCAGCTGATCTCTTTGGTCAATCTGCGTCACGATGCCGAGCATCCCCAGGTGGCCCGCCGGTTCGACCTGGTGGTCGAGGTCCTTCGCGAGGTGGTAGCCGATGTGATCGAGGTCCGGGCGGCCGGCGAGGGCGATCTGGCCCAGCTGCTGGATCTGGCCCTGCTCGGCGACTTCGTCTCGCTCCATCTGGCCGGCAACGAGGGAATCGACCCCGGGCCCATCCCGGTCCTCGACGAGATCAAGCTCCAGCTCACCCAGGGGGCCGACGAGCCACCGGATCGGGCCTGAGCCCGTTCGACCGAGCCTGGTCCGGGCCGGGCCGGGGAGCGAACGGATCGAAAATATGGCCCTGAGCAGGGATGTTCCTTCTCCAAAGGGGATCCTTCGGCCCCCGCCCGGCCCGTATTGCCGTTGAATGACGGCGGGATAACAACCGCGTGAACTCACGGGATCCGCATGTGGATTTCGCCACCACCAGGCGTACACTGCTCGTTGTGAGCTGCGTGCGGGTCTGTGGTTGCAAGTCGAAGCCAGTCGCAGGCGAAACGACCCACGTAAGGCAACTCGTGGTTGCTGAGCATGGTGCGGCTTAGGAGTAAGACCTGCCCGCGGTGCTCCCGGCTGTCGGGGGCGGGCGGAGATGAGGTGACGCGGCCGAAGAGTGGCTCCGAAGGGTCCCCGACCGACAACGGTTGGTGCCGCCGGAGTCCGGCTGCAACGTTCACAGCAGGCGAGTGTGGGGTCAAAGACCAGGTCAGCCGCACGCAGCTCACATGCTCAACCCGGCGACCGATCAGGAGGACCGGCCGACAGCAGATGTAGCAACCAGCCAGCACAACCAGGGAGGCGAGCAGTGGACGTTGTCATCGCGTACGGCAGAAGGATTGTGTCCGACCCAGTGAGAGCTCTGACCACGGAGAAGGTGGGCCGACTCGGCCGCCTGTGCCCGGGCCTCGAGCGTGCCGAGGTCCACTTCTTCGAAGAGCACAACCCGAGGATCGCCGACCGGGAATGCTGCGAAGTGATCATCTTCGGCCACGGGCGCACCGTTCGTGCTCACGCGGCGGGCCCCGTGCCGCTGGTGGCCGTCGACCTGGTGGTGGACAAGCTGGAGCACCAGCTGGAGAAGACGAAGGGGCGGCTGGTGGCCCGCACCCATCCTCGCCGCCGCCCTGCCAACTCCGTGTCGATCCTGCGGGAGAGGGTGCGCACCGCCTGAACGGATAGGAGCGGTAGAGCAGTCGGGCTCGGACCGACGGGTCGCCTCGGAGGGCCGGTGCGCGTGGTGGCGCGCCACGGGGTGGCCGTAGGTGGCGGCTAGCTCCGAACACGTCCGACAGTAGAGTGAGAAGCCCATGAGCGTGCTCACGAAAGTCCTCCGTGCCGGCGAGGGGAAGAAGGTCCGTCGCCTGGCCGAGCTGGTTCCGTTGGTCAACGCCCTCGAGCCGGAGATG
>DASZGT010000341.1:0-4228 GCA_035938575.1 Acidimicrobiales bacterium | reverse complement strand
GAGCCCGTCGGCGATGCGGGCGTTGATCGAGAGCACGACCGGGCTGTCGGCGGGCCTGGACTCGTCGAGCAGGTCGAAGATGGCCGCCCAGCCAGCCGGGTTCTTGGCCAGTAGCAGGCGCACGGGATGGCCGTTGCGCATGGAGAAGGCAAACCGCCCCTGCACCTGGTCGAGGGTGGCTATCCGGTCGAGCACGGCAGGCAGTGACAATTGCGGGCCAGGACCAGCCGGAGTCCCGTCGTCGGTCATGCACGGCGCGGCCACGGCCACCATGGCGGCGTTGGCCCGGTTGAACTGGCCCGGCAGGCCGATGGCCACGGAGTGGCGGGACCCGTCCGCCGTGACCAGGACGGATCCCTCGAGCCAGGCGTCGCAGCGGGGACGGGCCAAGTCGCACCCGTCGCACGACCAGGACCCCTTGTCCTCGAATACGATCCGGCCGCCACAGGCCGGGCACCCCACCGCGTCGTTGCGCCACACCTGGCCGGCCCCCACCCAGCGCACGTCCGGCGCGGCCAGGGCGGCCCACGCCACCATGGGGTCGTCGGCGTTCGCCACCACCACGGTCCCGGGCCCGGTCCGGCCCGACGGCGAGCGCAACCCGTCCATGGCCGCCCGCCAGCGCTCGGCCAGCATCCGCACCTCGGAGATCCGGTCCAGTTGGTCCCGCGACAGGTTGAGGAGGACCACCACCCGCGGATGGGTGTCCTCGATGACCCGGCCCAGATAGCCCTCGTCGACCTCGAGGACGGCGGTCGGCGACCCGAATGACTCGACCATGGCGGCCACATGCCCGGCCGGCATGTTGGCCCCGGTGTCGTTGGAGGCGATGGGCTTGCCTCCGTCATCGGACAGGGCCGCGACCAGCATCCGGGTCGTCGTGGTCTTGCCGTTGGTCCCACTGACCAGGGCCACGCGCCTGCCGGTGGCCAGGGTGGCCAGCAGCGCGGGGTCGAGAGCCAGCCCTACCCGCCCTCCGGCCACGGTGCCACTCCCCCGCCCGAGGGCCCGCGACAACCAGTTGGAGAGCTTGAGCGCCTTCACCGCCACCGAAGCGCGCGCCGGCAGCGCCCGTGGCGGCGCGGATGTCGGAGCGGTCACGCTGGGGGCTGGGTGCGGGCCAAGTCCGTATCGCTGGGGATCCGCTCCAGGTGTGCCTCCTCGGGCAGCAGCCCGGAGATGGCCGACATCAGCGCGGCGGTGTCGGCCACCGGATCCTCGAGCGCCAGCGGGACCGGCGGGCCGATGCTGACCGTCACCTTGGGGGGATGCTGCAACGCCGTCATGTTGGGGATCCTCGACGAGCGGGGCCAGACCTGCTCGGTCCCCCAGAGGCCGATCGGTATGACCGGGGCACCGGTCTGATCGGCCAGCCGGGCCGTTCCCGTCCGTCCCTTCAGGACCGGCTCGAAGAACTCGGCACCCCGCGGAATGGTCCCCTGGGGAAGCACGATGACCACTTCGCCCGCCCGCAGGGAGGCCGCGGCCTGACGCATCGGATCCGACGACTTGCTTCCCCGCTCGACCGGGATGCCGCCGAGGGCCCGGGCCAGACGGCCGACCACCGGTGCGTCGAACACCTCCTGCTTGGCCAGGAAGCGCACCGGGCGATCGAGGCGGGCCGCCACCAGCCCGATGGCGGCGACGTCGAAATAGCTCCGGTGGTTCGAGGCGATCAGCACCGGGCCGGTGGCGGGGATGTTCTCCATGCCGCTGATGGTGAAACGGGCGTACGGGAAGCATTCGGGCCGGAAGAGCAGTCGGGCCAGGTGGTACGGCTCCAGGCCGACGAAGGAGGGGACGCCCGGGGGACGGTCCCAGTACTCCAGCGGCCACCGTCTGAGCAGGGCCACGGCGGCCAGCCGGGGGTCGGCGTTCAAGGGGTGGGGGTGCCCGACGGCCAGCAGCAGCGGCAGGTCGAACACGCTGTCCGAGTAGGCGTGGCAGGCGGCCAGGGAGATGCCGTGGTCGGCCGCCCACCTGGCCACCGCGGCCTGCTTTCCGACCCCCCAGACGAAGCCACCGTCGAGCCGCCCGGTGTAGCGGCCTCCCTCCTCGGCGTAGCGGGTGGCGATCAGGGCATCGAATCCGAGGGCACTGGCCAGCGGTTCCACCATGTCAATCGGTGAGGTCGTGGCCAGCACCAGCTCCAGACCATTGGCCTTGTGGGCCGCCAGCGCCTCGAGGGCCCACGGTTGGACCAGGTCGACCAGGGACTCCACCGCCCGCTTGCCGGCCCGTCGGGTGGCGTCGGCGGACCGGTTCCGCATGACCCACGCCGCGGCCCGGGCCAGCCCGATGAAGGGCACCGTTTCACCGAAGCGGTCGTAGAATCCGTACACGAGGCGGTCGCCGGGCAGGTGACGTCCGGGGGACAGCACGCCCTCGGCCTCCATGGCCTGCTGGAACACGGGTCCGCTGGCCGACCGGAGCAGGGTTCGGTCGAGATCGACGAACACAGCACCGGGAGCAGTGGACATACCCGTACGCTACCGCCGACCGGTAGCCCCGGAGTAGTGGCGGAAATGGCGCCGAAGTCGCATCCGGTGCTCGAGGATCCGGGGCCTGCGCATGAAATCAGCCCTGTACGCGGCAAAGGGACCGCCAGGGGGGGATAGGCAGTCCCTTTGCACTGACAACAAGGATTAGGAGGGGGATTCCTTACATCCTGTGGTCTGTGTTTATCGTATAACAACCGCGAGCAATCAGTCAAGCAGCTTATGTTGATAGCTGCTATCGTGAATAGCGATGGAGCTGCGTCATCTTCAGGCCCTGACCGCCATCAGCGACCATGGCACCTTCTCGGCGGCTGCCGAGCACCTGAACACGGTGCAGTCCAACATCTCGGCTCACGTGGCCCGCCTCGAGCGGGAGCTGGGCACCCCGCTGATCGATCGGGCCAACGGGCGCCTGACCGAGGAGGGCACCGTGGTGGTGGCCCGGGCCCGTCGCATCCTCTCCGAGCTCGATGCCCTGGTCTCCGACGTCGCCGCCTGCAAGGACGAGGTGACCGGCACGGTGCGGGTGGGGATGATCGGGACCACGGCGCGTTGGCTGGTCCCCCGGTTGATGGACGTGGCCGCCAAGCGCCATCCCAAGCTGCGCCTGCTGGTCGTGGAGGGCAACACCACCGGGCTCGAGCCCCAGTTGGCCTCGGGTCAGCTCGATCTGGCCGTCCTCCATCTGCCGGTCACCGGCCGGGACCTGGTGGCACAGCTGCTCTTCGAGGAGGACCTGGTGCTGGTGGTGCCGGACGGCCATCCCATGGCCCACCAACTCCGCCCGGTCATGCTGGAGGACCTGGCCGACATGGAGCTGCTCCTCCCCCTGCCCGGGACCGCCTTCCGGGACGAGTTGGA
This sequence comes from Acidimicrobiales bacterium, assembly GCA_035938575.1. Lineage (GTDB taxonomy): Bacteria > Actinomycetota > Acidimicrobiia > Acidimicrobiales > RAAP-2 > Bog-756. The sequence continues at coordinate 869 of DASZGT010000341.1, read as the reverse complement.
CGCGGTGGCCCGGCCCCTCGGCATCACCCTGCTTCCGGCCGCGGAGATCGACGGGCTGCGCCTGATCGCCTCGCTGACCTTCGAAGGCTACGGCCCGGCCATCCTGCCGGCGACGGCCATTCCCTCCTTCCTGCGCTCGCAGTTCCACCCGGTCTCGATCCAGGGGATCCCACGGCGCCGGGTCGGCGTGGCCCAACGCAGCCGGGGACTTCCTTCGGCTCCCACCCGCGCCCTCAACGAGCTGCTGAAGACGGTGGTGGGGATGGCGGACGACCGGCCCGACGGGGTCCACGTCGCCGACTGAGCATGTCGCCCAGGTGGGCACCATGCTCACAATTCGGGGGGCCTCGGCTCCCTCCACATGCGCCAGATGGGCGGGCTCCCCAACGCGGAGCGGTGCTCGTCGATGACCTCGAAGCCGAACCGGGCGTAGAGCGAGACGTTGCGCTCCTTGGACGACTCCAGATAGGCCGGCGAGCCCTCTTCGTCGACCTGGGCCAGGACCTGACGCAGGAGCGCCGATCCGATGCCCTGGCCCTGGCGCGCCGGCTCGGTGCCGAGGGTGGCCAGATACCAGTGCCGCTCCTTCGGGTGCAGGGACTCGATCTCGAACAACAACCGCATGGCCCTGACCATCCTCGAGCTGGCCAAAAACGGCGCCGTCGGCAGCAGTTGCAACAGCTCGCGCACGGGCTGGCGGGTCCGGTCGGGTGGGGCCCACACCGCGGCGCCACCCAAGTCGTCGGTGGTGTACACGTACCCGAGGGGTAGGTACTGCCGTCGCATCTGACTGGTGAAGAAGGAGTGGAGCCCCCGCTGTCGCCGCCGCTCGCCGGCGAACATGAAGTTGGCGACCGGGTCGTCGGCGA
>DASZGT010000340.1:0-1886 GCA_035938575.1 Acidimicrobiales bacterium | reverse complement strand
GAAGATCCCCACCAGGGCCGCACCCCCCACCACATTCAGCAGCCGGGCGGCGCCGGTGGTGATGGGGGCAAAGGCCCGGTTGCGGGGCAGGCCCATGGCCAGCGCGGCGCCGATCAGCAGGGCGAAGGCGCGGGTGTCGGTGCCGTCGTACACCCGGGTGGGATCGCCGTTGGGGGACGAGGCATAGAGGAGGCCCATCCCCGCCGCCGACGCCGCCGCCACCGCCAGGGTCAGCACGATGAGGGTCCGCCGGGCGTGGATGAACCGCATCCCGACCAGGACCAGCAGCGGCCAGACCAGGTAGAACTGCTCCTCGATGGACAGCGACCAGAGGTGCCCGAGCGGCGAGGGCGGGCCGAACCGGGCGAAGTAGGAGACGTGGTGGAAGATGTACCACCAGTTGCTTACATAGAAGATGGAAGCGGGGAGATCGCTGCGCAGGGCGGCCAGCTGGCTCCGGTCGAACAGTGTGGCCCATCCGACGGTGACGAACAGGACGACGAACAGTGCGGGCAGGAGCCGCCGGGCCCGCCGGAGCCAGAACTCCTTCAGTCTGATCCCCTGGTGCCGGCGGTACTCGGCCAGGAGCAGGTCCGTGATCAGGTAGCCGGAGAGGACGAAGAAGACCTGCACGCCGAGCAGCCCACCGGGGGCCCACCGGAAACTCAGGTGGTAGGCGAGCACGGCCAGCACCGCGATGGCCCGGATGCCATCCAGTCCGGGAAGGTAGGGGCTGGTCCCCTCTACCGGCTTAGGCACGTTCCGTCCAAGCCGAGGAGTCGCTCCTCTCGGAGGCCATCACTCCGTGTCGATCCGCGACCAATCCGACTCGGCGAACCCACCGGACCCCGACGCCGACCCCTCGGTGGGAGATGGCCTGGTGGGGCGACGAACTGGATGGTGGGGACAGGACATGGAACCGTCTCGGTGGCATCGATGGGGACAAGCGGCGCGGTGGAGGCGCGTTCCGGACACTACCCGTCCGACTGCGCAATGCCTGGCACCGCCACCGGTTCGCCCGACAGCCTGCTGGTCGTGGTGGCGCCGGTGCCGCCCGGGTCCGGCTGCCCGCCGGGCCGGGCCGGGCCGGTCAGCTCCTGGCTTTGAGGGCCTCGATCAACTTCGGCAACACCTTGTGCACGTCGCCCACGATTCCGAGGTCGGCCACCGAGAAGATGGGGGCGTCCTGGTCCTTGTTGATGGCCACGATGTTCTTCGAGTTCTTCATGCCCACCATGTGCTGGGTGGCGCCGGAGATCCCGCACGCAATGTAGACGGTGGGCTTCACCGTCTTGCCGGTCTGGCCGACCTGGTGCGAGTACGGCACCCAGCCGGCGTCCACGATGGCCCGGCTGGCCCCTGCCGCCCCGTGGAGCAGGGTGGCCAGCTCCTCGATGAGTGCGTACTGCTCCTTCTCCCCCAGACCCCGGCCACCGGACACCACCACATCGGCTTCGTCGAGCTTGGGGCCGATGCGCTCCTCGACATGGCGGGCCACGATCTTGGCGGCATTGGCGGCACCGGTGTCGGGGGCCGGGGCGGCCACCACCGCGGCGGCTGCTCCACCCGTTGGCTCGGCGGCGAACGACTTGGCCCGCACCACGAAGATGTGTGGTCCCTCGCCCGTGAACCGGGCCGAGAGGACCTGGCTGCCGCCGAAGATGGCGTGCTGGGAGACCAGACCGCCATCGCCTTCGCTCAGGCCGACGACGTTGGTGAGGACCGGCCGGTCGAGCTTCACCGAGAGCCGGGCGGCGATGTCCCTGCCGTCATAGGTGGCGGGGAAGAGGATGACGTCGGGACCGTTGCCGGCGGCCACCAGGGCCGCGACGGCCGCGGCCACCGGAGCCCCGGGAAGCGCCCCGGCCAGGTCACCCACGTCGTAC
>DASZGT010000339.1:0-9933 GCA_035938575.1 Acidimicrobiales bacterium | reverse complement strand
GAAGATCCTGTTCTCGTTGTGCTGGGCCCATAGCTCGCTGAGACTCAAGGTGCCGTTGTGGGCGTGTCGAATGAGGTCGACGTCAGCCCATTGGTCGTAATAGATCATGTTCACGGCGAACCGATGGATGAACAACAGGGCTGCTACCACCGCGAACACGAAGACGAGGACGGCCAATCCGCTCAGGGCCAGCCGGACGGAGTTGGGCATCCGGGGCGCCGGGGTGTCGGGAAGCTCCGTCGGTGTTGCCTCGGCAACCGGAACAGCCATTGGCACTTCTCCTTGACCCGACTCGATCGACTTGGCCCTGGCCTCATACCAGGCCTCATGAGGCCCCACGCCAGGGCGCCGTGTCCGGCGAGCGTAGACGAGAGGGCCTCGTCCGTTGCCTCAGCGGGCATCGGGGGAGGGATTGCGCCGCTTGAGCCGGAGGTTCCTCGGTCACCTGGGCCGCAAGCTGAGCCCGTGCTACCGGAGAGGCAACCCCAGCGCCTCGGCGAGGGTGGCGGCCAGGCTCCTGCCCTCCCGCTCCCCGAAGGCTACGTTGACGGCCAACCGCTCGAGGATCTGCTCCACCGTCTTGCCCCCAGCCGGGAGCGGATGGGCCTCGACGAAGTCGGTCACCCGGGCGGCGAGCTCGGGTGGAGCGCACAGGCCGCGCACGCCCTCCAGCATGCGGGGGAGGATGTTGGAGGGGAACTTGGCCACCACCGCGTCCCAGTCGTCGGTGATGCGCTGCCAGGCCGTCGGCCCCGTGACCCGGTTGGCGACCAAGGACTGCAGCACGAAGGGCGCGTTCTGGGTCCGGACCTCGGACATGGCCAGGTCGAAGGTCCGCGAGGCCAGGTCGAGGTCAGTGAAGGACGCCAGGGCGTAGAGGTAGCGGTTCTCCTCTTGGGGGGTGACCGGGGACCGGTAGTGGGAGAGGAACACCTCGTACTCCGACACCCCACCCGTGAAGGCCACGATGTCCAGGACGGCCGACTCGGTGTCCGGGTGGAGGGCAGAGGACCCCGCGGCCGCGAACCGACGAGCAGCCTCGGCCTGGATGTCGGGGTCGTCGCCGATGGTCCCGAGGGTGCGGAGCACGGACGCCCGCAACGACGGGGTGCGCTCACCGTCGTCGTCCCGGGGGTCCCACCCGAGGTCGCGGGCGAGCGGACCGAGCAGGGCTCGAATGCCCTGGGCCAGCACGGGCCGGTCGAGGTCGGCCACCACCCGGTCGAACAGGCCCAGGGCCCCGAGCACCACCGACCACACACTGGGATCGCCTTCGGCCGAGTCGACCAGGGCCCGTGCCAGGCGCAGCACATCGGCCAGCGGAGCCTGGCCGGAGAGAGCGGCGGCCCAAGTGTCGGACACCAGGTTGTAGCGCTCCAACGGCTCGAGGTCGGCCAACCGGCCGGCCAGGCGCTCGACGGCGGCGGTGGTGTAGGCGACGCGGAAGTAACCCGAGCCGCCGGCGTTCACCACACAGGGCCCGGCTCCGCCGTCGCCGTCGGTCCTGCCTGTGGGCCCGGCGAGGAGGACCGGCAGCGGATCCTCGCTGTCGCCGTCGAGCCACCGCGTCAGTACGGGGATCTGCCACCGTGAACCGATGGCGCCGCCGGGGTCCCCCCGGTAGGAGAACGGGGTCTGGGCCAGCGAGCCGTCGTCGCCCACCCGGACCAGCGGATAGCCGCCCTGGTTGATCCACGTGTCCATGATGGTGCGCACGGCCCGTCCGCTGGATCGCTCGAGGGCATCCCACAGGTCGGACGTCTCGGTGTTGCCGTAGCGGTGGGTCGTCAGGTAGTCGTTGATGCCCTCGCGGAAGACGTCCGGTCCGACGAACTGCTCGAGCATGCGGAGCACGCTCCCGCCCTTCTGGTAGGTGAGGACATCGAACATGCCCTGGGCCTCCTCGGGGCGACCGACGGGGAACTCCACCGGGCGGGTGGCGTGCAGGCCGTCGACGGCCATGGCCGCCTCTCGCTCGACACCGAAGCTGACCCACCGCTGCCATTCGGGGCGGAAGGCATCGACGGCCAGGACCTCCATGAAGGTGGCGAACGCCTCGTTGAGCCAGATCCCGTTCCACCACTTCATGGTGACCAGATCGCCGAACCACATGTGGGCGACCTCGTGGCAGATCACGTCCGCTACCCGCTCCAGCTCCACCCGGGCCGCCTGGGCCGGGTCGACCAGCAGCACCGACTCGCGGAACGTCACGCACCCGAGGTTCTCCATGGCGCCGAAGGCGAAATCGGGGATGGCCACCAGATCGAGCTTGTCGGCCGGATAGGGGATGCCGAAGTAGTCGGTGAAGAAGTTGAGGGCGTGGGCCCCGACGGCCAGGGCGAACGGGGTGAGGACGCCCTTGCCGGGTGGATGGACGATGCGCAGGGGGACGCCGTTGACGTCGACCGGGTCGGTGGCCTCCAGGGGGCCGACGATGAAGGCCACCAGATAGGTGGACATCACCATGGTCGGGGCGAAACGCACCCGGCGCTTTCCGTCGGGCTCCGGTGACTCCTCGACCACCGAGCCGTTGGAGTAGGCGGCCAGTGCCTCATCGACCACCAGGGTGATCTCGAAGGTGGCCTTGAGGTCGGGCTCGTCCCAGCACGGGAAGGCCCGGCGGGCGTCGGTGGACTCCATCTGGGTGGTGGCGATGGTGTGGTCCACGCCGGCCTCGTCGGTGAAGGTGGACCGGTAGAACCCGTGCAGCTTGTCGTTGAGGATGCCGGTGAAGGCCAGGTGCAGGGTGGCCGGCCCCGGCATGAGCGGCTCGGAGAAGGTGAGGGTGGCCCGTTCCTCGTCCGGATCCAAGTCGACGGCCGTCGGGGCCAGCGCGTACCCGCCGTCGGGATTGCCGTCGTTCAGCTCGGCGAAGGTGATCTCGAGCTCGGCGGCGTTGAGGGTGATCGACGGCGTGGGCGCCTCGACCGTGACGTCGATCTCGATATCGCCGGCGAAGGTGGCAGCCGGCAGGTCCGGCGTGAGCACCAGCCGATAGGCGTGGGGGCGGACCGATGTGGGTAGCCGGTAGGCGGTGGTGCCGTCGGGTCCGTGCGTGCCGGTCGGGTCGTCGGTTGTCGGAGCGCTCATGTCGGGCAGGCTACCGTCGGACCGTGCACAGCGACCTCCAATCCAGTGATTCTTCTCAACTTCCCGATGCCGGTGGCGACGGGGCGACGGACGGGGGCGACGATGCCGTGATGCCGGCAACGGCCGGGGGCACGGCCGCAGCCCCGTCTGATACCCGGCTCGACGTTGTGGCCATCGGCAACGCGTTGGTGGACGTGCTGGCCTCGGCCAAGGACGAGGACCTGGAGGCCCTCGATCTGGTCAAGGGGACCATGGTCCTCGTCGACCACGCCCGTTCGGAGTCCATCTATGCCGCCATGGGGCCGGCCACCGAGGCCTCGGGAGGATCGGCCGCCAACACGGCGGCGGGGGTGGCCGCTCTCGGGGGTCGAGCGGCCTTCCTCGGGCGGGTGGCCGATGACGGCTTCGGCATGGCGTTCACCCACGACATCCGCTCGATCGGAGTGGCCTTCGATCCCACACCGGCGCCGGCCACCCCCGGGGAGGCGGTGACCGGCCACTGCCTGGTGCTGGTGACCGGAGATGCCGAACGCACCATGGCCACCCATCTCGGCGTGGCCTCCGACTTCGAGTCGGTCGACCTGCACGGCGGCTACCTCTCGTCGACCCAGGTCGTCTACCTGGAGGGCTACCTGTGGGAGCAGCCCTCGGCCAAGGCGGCCATGCGGGAGGCCATCGAGGTGGCCCACGCCAACGACGCCGCGGTGGCCCTCTCGCTGTCCGACCCGTTCTGCGTCGAGCACCACCGGGCGGAGTTCCTCGAACTGCTCAAGGGGGACCTCGAGATGGTGTTCGCCAACGAGGACGAGATCACGCTGCTGTTCGGAGCGCCCGACTTCGACGCCGCCGTCGCCGCGGTCACCGAGACCGGGGTGCTGGCCGCCGTCACCCGCGGCGCCGCCGGCTGCGTGGTGGTCACCGCGTCGGGTGCGGTGGAGGTCCCGGCCGCCCCCGTCGGGCGGGTGGTCGACACCACGGGAGCCGGTGACCTCTTCGCCGCCGGCTTCCTCTACGGGATCACCAACGGGCTCTCTCCTGAGGAGTCCGCCCGCCTGGGCGGGGTGTGTGCCGGCGAAGTCATCTCCCACGTCGGCGCCCGGCCCCAGGCCGACCTGCGGGCCTTGGCCGTGGAGGCAGGTCTGTTCACCTGAGCGGTCGTGAGGGAGCGACGCCGGGACCCGGCGACGCCGATCAGGCGGGAGGAGACTGGGCCGGGCGGAAGGCGAAGGGCAGGTCGCCGATGCGCACCAATACCGACGCCACCGACCGCCCCAGAGGAGCCAGGGCGTCGTCGAGGCTGGCCGGGTTCTCGAGCAGGCTCTCGTCCAGCTGGCAGGATCCCTCGTAGGAGACCTCGATGGCGCACTCGGGGCTGTCCCCGCTGTCATCGGGCAGGACCTGCTCGATGGTGGCGGACCCGCGGACCAACGGTTCGTCCCCCAGCACCTCCAGCTTGTCCGGGAGCACGTCGATGAGGGGCGCCACCTCGGGGATGCCGGCGAGGCCTTGTACCCGGAAGGCGATCTCCACGAGGACTTCGGGGAGCTCGTCGGGCTCCTCGCCGATGGCCCAGCTCCGGTAGGCGGTCTGGCTCCACGTAGGCCAGTCCAGGCTGGTGTCGACCCGGATCCGCGCCGGACGCTCCTCGCCCGGGAGGCTGTACGAAGTCTCGAAGCTCACGTCCCCCAGGAAGACGTCCACTTGAAACCGCTCCTCGACGGCCTGACGCTGCAGGAGCGCGGCCTCGAAGGCGTGTCGGTGCGAGCCGACGAGTTGGGTGAAGACGTGGTCGAGCATGGCGGGGCAGAGGCTACCGTTCTTCTCATGCCCCCCTCCTCCGATCCGCCCAAGCGCTCGGCGTGGGTGGATCGGCGGGTCATCGCCTACGCCCACCAGGGAGGGGCTTGGGAAGCCCCGTCGTCCACGCTGCATGCCATCGGGGCCGCCGTCGGGGCCGGGGCCACCGGTGTCGAGCTGGATGTCCACGCCACGGCGGACGGCCAGTTGGTGGTGTGCCACGACGCCACGGTGGACCGGACCACCAACGGGAGCGGCCTCATCGCCGACATGCCGTTCGACGCACTGCGCACCCTCGACAACGCCTACTGGTGGGCGCCAGGGGCGGACGTCACGCCCGGGCTCGATCCCGACGATTATCCGTTCCGAGGGCGTGCCCCCGACGATCGCCGGTTTCGCATCGCCCTCCTGGAGGAGGTGCTCGAGGAGTATCCCGGTGTCGTGCTCAACCTGGACATCAAACAGACAGCGCCGGTCGTTGCCCCTTATGAGCAGGCGCTGGCGGCCATGCTCCGGCGCTTCCGTCGGGTCGACGACGTCATCGTCGCCTCCTTCATCGACTCGGCCACCGACGCCTTCTCCTCGTTCGCCCCCGAGATCCCGACGTCGGCCGGGACCGCGGCCGTGGCCGGTTTCTTCCAATCGGTGCAGGCGGGCGAGACGCCGGCGCCCCTGCGCCACGTGGCCTTGCAGGTCCCGGCCGCCTACGGCGATGTCACGCTGGTCGACCTGCCCTTCGTCGAGGTGGCCCACGAGCAGGGCCTGGCCGTCCACGTCTGGACCGTCGAGGAGGAGGGGGAGATGGAACGACTGTGCGGGCTCGGAGTGGACGGGATCATCACCGACCGCCCCACCGCCCTGGTGGAGGTGCTCAACCGCCTCGGTTCTGCCTGGCGGGTGCCGAGCCGTCCGCGGTGAGGGGCCCGTTGGTCACCGAGCCTGCCTCTAGGCGACGATGCCGGCCCGGGCCAGGACGGGAACAGGTTGGTCGGCGAGGGCCCGACGGGGTGCCGAACCGATTGGCTCTGTCGGCTGAGGTGTCGACCGATGTGCGGGTGGCGCAGCGGAGGACGGACCCGAGAGGGTCAGCCTCGCCCGCAGTTGGGCTTCTTGCCGTGGTTGGCCTTCTTCTTGGCCCGGAGCTTGCGCTTGTTGGTTCGTTTCGACACAGTCCGGAGATGGTAGTCGGTCCGGCGCCCGCGCCAGCACCGGGGGTTGGTCGGTGACCTGGCTGCTGCGGGACGGGGACGTGTTGGCCGCGGCCGATGTGGCGGCCGGTCTGTCCGGGCGGACCCGGGGCCTCATGGGCCAGTCCGCCTACGAGGGCGCCATGGTGCTGCCCCGGACCCGGTCGGTCCACACCTTCGGCATGCGGTTCGCCGTCGACGTGGCCATCTGCGACAAGGACATGGTGGTGGTGGGGGTGACCAGGCTGAGACCGTGGCGGATCAGCGTCCCCCGGCGAGGAGGGCGCTCGGTGGTCGAGGCCCAGGCGGGTGCGTTCGAGCGCTGGGGGCTGAAGGTGGGCGACAAGTTGGAGCTCCGGGGGTGACGGGTGGCGTCGGAGGCGACGGGGCTGACCCGGAGCCCGGGCCCGAGCCCGACCCGGACGTCCTCGAGGAGCTCGAGTTCTGGGGAGGGTCGGACCTCGATCCGGACCCGTCGGAAGCGGGCGACGAGCAGCCCCGGGTCCCGTCGGAACCCCCTCCGCAGGAGGGGGGGGCTGCCGTGGGGTACGTGGTGCTCGTCGGTACCCCCATCGGCAACCTGGGTGACCTCTCGCCTCGGGCCGTGCGGGCCCTCGAGGGATCCGACGTCATCTACTGCGAGGACACCCGGCACTCGCGGAAGCTGCTGGCCCATGCCGGTGTCGCCGGTGTGCCCCTGCGGTCGCTCCACGAGCACAACGAGGACGAGCGGATCGACCAGGTCCTCCGGGCCGTGGACGAGGGACGCGTGGTGGCGGTCGTCAGCGACGCCGGGATGCCGGGCATCTCTGACCCCGGCTCCCGACTGGTGGCGGCTGCGGTCGGGTCCGGCGTCACCGTCACCGTGGTGCCGGGGCCGTCGGCGGTCCTGGCCGCGCTGGTGACCAGCGGGCTGCCCACCGAGCGCTTCTGCTTCGAGGGGTTCCTGCCGCGTTCGGGCCGGGACCGTCGGGAGCGCCTCGACTCACTGGCCCGCGAGACCCGGACCACCGTTCTCTTCGAGGCGCCGGGCCGGGTTGCCGGCACCTTGAGGGATCTGGCCGCCGCCTGCGGAGGTGACCGGCGCGTGTCGATCGCACGCGAGCTGACCAAGCTGCACGAGGAGATCTGGAGGGGATCGCTCTCCGATGCCGCCGTCTGGGCCACCGCGGGGCCGGTGCGGGGCGAGGTGGTTTTGGTCCTCGCCGGTGCCCCGCCGGAGGAGGAGCCCGTGGTCGGCGACGATGTCCTGACCGCCGAGTTGGCCCGGCGGCTGTCGGCGGGGGAGCGGACCCGGGGAGTGGTCGACGACATCGCCGCCGGGCACGGGGTGCCCCGTCGAAGGGTCTACGAGCTGGCGCTGGCCTGGCAGGCCACCGGGCCACCCGACGCTGGTGCGGCGCCAGGCCCAGCGGGGCCGCATCCCGCACCGCCTCTGTTGGAATGACGCAAGCACCAGGGGCGTTGGACAACGGGCAGAAGGAGTGCCGCGTTGACGAGCGGCGGGCCCGCAGCCAAGGCATTCGCCGGGAGGGAAACGCACCCGGAGAACGGAGAGGACACGACATGTTCGGACGCACCCAGAAGGACGAGAGCCAGGCACCGGGGATCGCCCCCGACGACATTCCCGAAGGGTTGGACCGGGCTGCGTTTGCCGCCGGCTGCTTTTGGGGCGTCGAGGACTTCTTCCGGGCCATCCCTGGCGTGGTCGACGCCATCTCCGGCTACGAAGGTGGCTTCGTCGACCACCCGACCTATGAGCTGGTGTGCACGGGCAGTACCGGCCATGCCGAAGCGGTGCTGGTGACCTTCGATCCCAGTCGGGTCTCGTTCGAGACGCTGCTGGACGAGTTCTGGCGCCACCACGACCCGACCACGCTCAATCGGCAGGGCCCCGACCGGGGGACCCAGTACCGGTCGGCGGTGTTCACCCACGACGATGCGCAGGAGAAGACGGCCCGGGCCTCCCTGGACGAGTACCAGGCCCGGTTCAAGCGTCCGATCGTCACCGAGGTGACCCCGGCCACCACGTTCTGGCCGGCCGAGGAGTACCACCAGCGGTTCACGGAGCGTACCGGCCGGGGCGGCTGCCACGTGGCCAACTGGTGACGCTCCGAGCGGATGAGTGGGCCGCTAGCGCAGCTCGCTGAGGGCGCGGCGCACGTAGGGCCTCAACGGCAGCGCCCACGCCTCCTCGATGGGCACCCACCGGGCCACGTCGGAGGAGCCGTCCACCTCGTCACGGAGCGCTCCGGAAAAGGAACGGATGCCGTAGATGATCCGGATGGTGTGCAGGTCGGCCCCATCGGGCAGCTCGAAGACGTCGGACAGCACTCCCCGGAGATCGCCGACGTCGACCTCCAGTCCGGTCTCCTCGAAGAACTCGCGCCGGAGTCCGGAGGCCGGGTCCTCACCGTGGTCGAGGCCGCCGCCGGGGAGGAACCACTGACCCGCCACGGTCAGAAAGGGCGCCGCCCGCACCAGCAAGACCCGGTCGTCGGAGTCCTCGCACAGGCCGTAGACCGCCACCCGTTGCCGACGAGGCCCGGAGGCCGGTGGGCTCGCCGGCACTACCGGGGCATCACGGCGGTCAGGCGAAAGGCCGACGGCGGGCACCGAACCGGTGGCGTCGTCGGTGGCAACGGGCGGACCATGGGCGGCCAGCATACGGTCGACCTCTCCACGCCGACGAGCCGGTCATCGGCGTTCCGGTCTGTCGTTCGCGCCGGCTCCGGTCGGTACGCTACCGGGCAGTGTCCCGCTACTACATCACCACCCCCATCTACTACGTGAAGGACGCGCCCCACGTGGGCCACGCCTACACGACGGTCAATGCCGACGCCCTGGCCCGCTGGCACCGGCTTATCGACGACGACGTCTTCTTCCTGACGGGAACCGATGAGCACGGCCAGAAGGTGGCGCGGGCCGCCGAGGGGGAGGGGCTCAGCCCCACCGAGTGGACCGACCGGCTGGCCCCCCGCTTCGCCTCCGCCTGGGAAGACCTCGCCATCTCCAACGACGACTTCATCCGCACCACCGAGCCGCGGCACCGGGACGCCGTGCAAAAGTTCCTCGGCCGCATCTACGAAAACGGCCACATCTTCAAGGACACCTACCGTGGCCTCTACTGCGTGTCCTGCGAGCAGTACTACGCCCCGGACGAGCTGGTCGACGGCGATCGGTGCCCGATCCACCACATCCCCGTGGAGCAGCTCGAGGAGGAGAACTACTTCTTCCGGCTCAGCGCCTTCCAGCAGCCCCTCATCGACTGGTACGAGGCCAACCCGACGGCGGTGGCGCCCGAGTCGAAGCGCAATGAGGCGCTCAGCTTCATCCGGGGCGGCCTCCGGGACATCTCGATCACCCGGACCTCGATCGACTGGGGCGTCCGGGTCCCCTGGGATGAGAAGCATGTCTTCTACGTCTGGTACGACGCCCTGGTCAACTACCTCACCGCCATCGGCTACGGCGCCGACGAGGAGCGGTTCGGGGCGTGGTGGCCGGCTGTCCATCATCTGATCGGCAAGGAGATCCTCCGCTTCCACTGCGTGTGGTGGCCGGCCATGTGCATGGCCGCCGGCATCGACCCGCCCGCCCATGTGCAGGTGCACGGCTGGCTGCTGTTGGGCGGCGAGAAGATGTCCAACTCGAGCGTCAACCAGATCACGCCGGGCGACCTGATCGCCGAGTACGGCGTGGACCCGGTCCGCTACCACCTGCTCCGCGACATCCCCCTGGGCAGCGACGGGGAGTTCTCGGCCGAGGGCATCGCCGCCCGCTACAACACCGACCTGGCCAACAACCTGGGCAATCTCCTCTCGCGTGTGGCCACGGTGGTGGGATCCAAATGCGGGGGCCT
>DASZGT010000338.1:0-3851 GCA_035938575.1 Acidimicrobiales bacterium | reverse complement strand
GCGCACGTCGCGACAGATCGCCATGACCACCAAGGGTGCCGACCTGGCCCGCGGGGTGGTGCGCAAGCACCGCCTCGCCGAACGCCTGCTGGTCGACATCATCGGCCTCGACTGGGACAAGGCCCACGTCGAGGCCGGCCGTTGGGAGCATGTGATCTCTGATGACGTCGAGGAACGGCTGGTGGTCCTCCTGGGCAATCCGACGACCTGCCCTCATGGCAATCCCATCCCCGGGGCCGGGCCCCGCGGCCCGGAGCAGCGCCGCCTGGCCGAGGCCGTACCCGGTGATCGCATCCGACTGGAGCGGATCACCGAGAGCGTCGAGCACGAGGCGGATTCACTCTCGTATCTCGGAGATCACGGCCTGACCCCGGGAACCACGGCGCTGATCCAAGCCAAGGCGCCGGACGGCACGCTCACCCTGCTGGTGGGGGAGGCGACCATCGCCCTCGGACCGGCCATGACGAGACGGATGTTCATCGCCACGGGCTGAGGCGGCCCGGCCGGGCGCCGCCCGCATCACAAAGGGCCAGGCACGGGTTCCGGCGCCGGATCGGGGCGGAAGCGCCGGTGACCGGCCCTGTCAGTCCGGATGAGTTCAGCACTCACTAGAGTGGAGTGCTAACACGAAACGGTCCTGATCCGCCGCTCTGCACGCCGGCAGGTTCGATTCCATATCGAGACATCCATGCCAACCACAGACGACAGCCGAATCGACACCGCGGGACTCGATGCCCGCAAGGCGGCGATCCTCAACGCGGTCGTCACCGAGTACATCGGCTCCGCCCAGCCGGTCGGATCCCAGCACGTCGTCGACGCTCCGGGCGTCAGCGTGTCCTCGGCCACCGTGCGCTCGGACATGGCGGCCCTCGAGCGGGACGGCTTTCTGGCCCAACCGCACACCAGCGCCGGGCGCATCCCCACCGACAAGGGCTATCGGTTCTTCGTGGACCACCTCGCCGGACCCGGATCGCTCGACTCCGGGGGTCGCCTGCAGGTCCGCCAGTTCTTCGACCACGCCCACGGCGAGATCGAGCAGATGCTCGAGCGAACGTCCGGCCTGCTGGCGGACCTCACCGACTGCACGGCCATGGTGGTGGGGCCGTCCCACGAGTCGGCCGTGATCCGCTCGGTGCAGTTGGTGGGCATGGGCCCACGACAGGCGCTCCTGGTGGTGGTGCTGGCGGATGGTGCCGTCCAGAAGCAGTCGATCGAATTCGGCGAGGAGGTCGACGAGGGGCGGCTTTCCGACGCCGCCGCCCGGCTGGCCGCCCATTCCCTCGGCCTACCCCTCACCCAGGTGCGGGCCAAGGTGCCGAGCACCGGTGACCGGTCCACCGACGCGGTCACGGCCGTGGGGGTCCGGGCCTTGCGGGCGCTCGGCGCCGCCGACGGCGGGGAGCACCTCTTCGTCGGCGGCTCCTCACGCATGGCCGCGGCCTTCGACGCCGTGGAGACCGTCCGCTCGGTGCTGACCATCCTCGAACAACAGCTGGTGGTGGTGACGCTGCTTCGCGACATCCTGGACACCGGGCTGTCGGTGGCCATCGGCGCCGAGCACGGCGTGGAGCCTCTGGCATCCTGCGCCATTGTGGTCATGCCGGTGTCGGTCGATGGCGTGGAGACGGGGACCATCGGGCTGCTGGGGCCCACGCGCATGAACTACCCCCTGGCCCTGGCGGCCGCCCGTGTGGTGGGAGACCGCTTGGGCGAACGACTGAGCGAGGCGAACAGATGAAGGACCGGAGGCAGGGCTGGTGACCGAGAAGGATCTCTACGAAGTGCTCGGTGTCCGCAGGGACGCGTCCGATGAGGAGCTCAAGCGGGCCTACCGGACGAAGGCCCGCGAGTACCACCCCGACACCAATCAGGACGACGGCGAGTCCGGCGAGCGGTTCAAAGAGGTCAGCCTGGCCTATGAGGTCCTGAAGGACCCGGAGCGACGGGCCCGCTATGACCGGTTCGGTGCCGAGGGGGTGTTCGGCCCTGCCGCCGGGGGCGGTGCTCCCGGGGACCCGTTCGGCGGTGGCCTGGGCGACCTGTTCGACGCGTTCTTCAACGGGATGGGAGGGACCGCGGGCGGGGCCCGCGGGCGCCGCACCGGCCCGATGCCGGGCCCGGACGCGGAGATGGTCCTGCAACTGAGCTTCCGAGAGGCGGTGTTCGGGCTGCAACGCCAGGTCGACGTGCAGACCCCGGTGCACTGCGACACCTGCGAGGGCTCGGGCGCCCAACCCGGCACCTCGGCGGTGCGGTGCCCCGAGTGCCAAGGGGCCGGTGAGCTGCGGCGTGTGCGCCAGTCGATCCTGGGCCAGGTGATCACCGCGGTGGCGTGCGCCCGCTGCCAGGGGACAGGCCAGTCCATCGACCAGCCCTGCACCGACTGCCACGGCGAGGGCCGGAGGAACGAGCCGCGGACCCTCACCGTCGACATCCCGGCGGGCGTGGACGACGGGTCCACCCTTCGGCTGGCCGGTCATGGGCCCGCGGGATTCCGGGGCGGGGCCAACGGGGCTCTGTTCGTGCACATCTCGGTCCAACCCGATGGCGTCTTCGAGCGCTCCGGTGTCGACCTCCACGCTCCGGTCCACGTCCCCCTCACCATGGCCGCCCTGGGTGGAAGCGTGGGGTTCGACACGCTGGACGACCGACGCGACCTGACCATCGCGGCCGGCACCGACACCGGCGCGGTGATCCAGCTCAAGGGTCTCGGCGTGCCGAAGCTTCGAGGCCGGGGTCGGGGCGACCTCTTCGTCCATGTGAGCGTGGACACGCCCACGGGCCTGGATGATCGTCAAAAAGAGCTTCTGTTCGCCCTGGCCGAGGCTCGGGGCGAGGAGTTGGGGGACGTGCCGCACAGCGAGGGGATCTTTTCGAAGCTGCGCTCGGCGCTCAGCTGAGCGTGGCCGAGGGCGACCCCGGGGAGCGGGCCGAGGCCCCGGGGCCGGAGGATGGGCGGGCCGGCCGGCCGGCCGAGCCGGATCCCGTTCTCATGGCCGCGGCGGCCATGGTGTTCGTCGACACGCCGGCCTCCCCGATTCTCACGCAGGGTGATGCCCACCACCTGCTCGACGTGCTGCGACTACGGACGGGTGAGCTCGTCGTCGCCTGTGACGGCGCCGGCTCGTGGGCACCCTGCCGGGTGTCGGCGGCGTCGGGCACTCACCGGGCGCAGGCGGTGGACCCGGCACGCGTTCTCGAGGTCGAGGGCGGGGTCACCACCCAGCCCAGGCCGCGGCCCCCGATCACGGTGGCGTTCGCCCCGACCAAGGGAGACCGGCCCGAGTGGGTCACCCAGAAGCTCACCGAGCTCGGCGTGGACCGGATCGTGCCCATCCACGCCAATCGATCGGTGGTGCGCTGGGAGGGCGAGCGGGGGGCGCGGTCCGTCGAGAGGCTTCGACGGGTGGCCCGGGAGGCGGCGGCCCAGTGCCGGCGGACGTGGTTGCCAGAGGTGAGCGGAGTGACTCCGCTGCCCGGGTTGGCCTCGTTGTCCGGCGGACCTCCGCGGTTGGCCCAACCCGGTGGCGGCCCACCCTCGCTGGCCCATCCCGTGGTGGCGGTAGGGCCGGAAGGGGGGTGGGACGAGGGGGAGTTGGCCAGATTCGGCACCGGCGTGGGCCTGGGGGCGACCGTGCTGCGGGCCGAGACCGCCGCCGTAGTCGTGGGCTCCATCCTGTGCGGCCTCAGGAGCGGCGTGATCGGGTCGCTTGCGTAACCACGCTCCGTGAGCAAAACTACACCGAGAGGCAGGGTCTCCTGGCGTGGAGGGCGGTCGTCCGTGTCGGAACGATCGGAACAGAGTATGCACCTGCGTCACATTGGCAGAACCGGAGCTCAGGGGCGATCGG
>DASZGT010000337.1:0-5900 GCA_035938575.1 Acidimicrobiales bacterium | reverse complement strand
GCGGGAGCGGTTCGACCGGGTCACCCCGCTGGGCCGGATCGGGCAGCCGGACGATGTCGCCGATGTCGTGGTGTTCCTGTGCTCGCACCTGGCGCGGTTCATCACGGGCCAGAACATCGTCGTCGACGGAGGGATGACCCTACACGGCTCGGGGGTCGACGGCATCCTCGACCAGGTGTTCGGTCCCGGTGCCTGATCAGAAGCCGCCCCGGCTCGAGGGCTCCGAGCGGGAGACCTTGCGGGCGCTCCTCCAGTACCAGCGGGATTCGCTCGTCCGCAAGGTCTCCGGCGTCGACGAGGAGGCGGCGCGGAGGTCTCCGGTGGGCAGCGGCACGACACTGCTCTGGCTGGTGAAGCACATGTCGGTGGCCGAGACGCGGTGGGTCGTGCGTCGCTTCGCCGGGCAGCGGGTCGATCTCCCCAGCGACGCGGTGGGTCCGGACGACACGCTGGCCACGGCCGTCGATCGCTACCGCCACACCTGGGAACGCGTCGACGCCGTGGTGGCGGCGGCACCGAGTCTCGAGGAGACGTGCCGCGAGCTCGGGGGAGAGGCGCCCGTCAACCTCCGCTGGGTGCTGATGCACCTGCTGGAGGAGACGGCACGACACGCCGGCCATGCCGACATCCTGCGTGAGCTGGCCGACGGCCAGGTGGGCCGGTAATCGCCACCACGTTCCGGAACGCGGTGCCCGGTTGAGGTCCCGAACAATCATGACAGGGGGTCGCCGACCGGGGGTGGGGGCGATCAGGCCACGCGGTCAGAGGCAGGCGTAGGTGGCGGCCAGGAGTGACTGGTTCCGCGGATCCTGCCACCGGTGCCCGAACCGGTTCATGGTGTAGGCGAAGGCCAGTCCGGCCGCGGGGTCGGCCATTCCGAGGGAGCCGCCGGCCCCGAAGTGACCGAAGCTCACCGGCCCCGGTCCGATGGGACGCTCGGGCTGGGTGAGCTGGAAGCCGAAACCGAAGCGCGAGATGCGGTCGAGGATCCGGTCGGGACCGACGGCCAGCTCGGTGGTGGCGCCGGCCATGACCGACCGGCCCAGGAGATGAACGCCCCCCAGGGCACCGCCGGCGGCCAGCAGCGCAAACACCCGGGCCACGGCGCGGGCGTTGGAGTGGCAGTTGGTCGAGGGGTGGACCGCACCCCGCCAGGCCCGGCTGTTGACGGTGCCGAAACCCGACGCTCCCGGCGGGTTGTTGTAGACGAGCGACCAGTCGTTCCCGGGGTCGGGAGGTGGAAGGGCGGTTTCGCCGGGGAAGAGGAAGTCCGCAACCCGGCGGTCGTCCTGCGGGCCGAGGCCGAAATGGGCGTCAGCTCCCAGAGGCCCGGCCACCTCGGTGGCGAAGAAGCGGGCGAAGCTCGTCCCGCTCACCCGCCGGACCAATTCTCCGCCCAGGAATCCGAGGGTGTTCACGTGGTAACCGTGAGCGGTGCCCGGATCCCACCACGGCGACTCGGCGGCCAGGGCCCCGGTCATGCGTTCCCAGTCATACACGGCACCCGCACCGAGGAGTTGCCGGAGGCCCGGCAGCCCGGCCTGGTGGCTGAGCAGTTGGGCCACGGTGATGGCGCCCTTCCCGGCGGCGCCGAACTCCGGCCAGTGCCGGGCCACGGGGTCGTGGAAGTCCAGCCTTCCCCGGTCGATGAGGACCAGCAGGGAGAGGGCCACCATGGCCTTGCCCACCGAGAAGACGTCGACCAGGGTGTCGCGGCGCCACGGCCGGCCCTGACGATCGGCCGATCCTCCCCAGAGGTCCACCACCGACCGGCCCTCGACGCTGACCGCAACCGATGCGCCGACCTCGTCGTGATCGGCAAAGTTGGCGAGGAAGGCCTCTCGGACAGCAGCGAAGGCGGGGTCGCATCGTCCCATGGCAGCCGGTACTGGCACCCGGGGATTCTACGGTCCTCAGGAACGGGAGGTCCGTGGCAGGATGAGGAGATGACGAGCGAACGGTTAGAGGTCCAGAGGACGATCGCCGCCGACCCCGCAGCCATCTTCAGGCTGCTGTCCGACCCGCAGGGACACGTGGCCATCGACAGCTCCGGGATGCTGATGGACGCCACCGGCGGGCCCGTCTCGGCCATCGGCGACACGTTCGTCGTGCACATGGATCGCGAGTCCCTCAATGACTACCCGATGGGCCGATACGACGTGACCGTCACCATCACCGAGTTCGTTCCCGACCGCGAGATCGCCTGGACCATCCTCGGGCAGATCCGCCCGCAGATCGGGCACGTCTACGGCTACCAGCTGCAGCCCGTCGAGGAGGGCACGCTCGTGACCTCGTATTACGACTGGTCGGCCATCGACCCCGTCTGGAGGGATGCGGGGATCTTCCCGGTCATCTCGGAGACCGCCCTGCGGGCCACCCTCGGGATCCTCGACCGGACCGTGGCCCGGAGCACACCCGGCGCCTCGGCCTAGCCCGACCCGGGCCGACCCGGCGCCGCGGCTCCGGCGGCCCCGTCACGACGACCACCGATCGGGATCGAGGAGCAATCCTGGAGGAGGGACCATGCCCGACATGAAGGGCCGCGTCGTCCTGGTGACGGGGGCGGCCAGCGGCATCGGACGTGCCACTGCAGCCCGTCTGGCCGAGGCTGGCGCCGATGTGGCCATGGTCGACCTTGACGGCCCCCGGCTCGAGGAGGCGGCGGCGGCCATCGGGACCACAGCCGGCCGTCAACCGCTCGCCCTGGTAGCCGATGTCGGTGACGAGGCGTCGATTGCCGCGGCGGTGGCGTCGGCCCTGTCGCGGTTCGGACTGATCGACGGCGTCGCCACCTGTGCCGGCATCTTCGACCCGGAGGACCTGGCCGACATCGAAAAGGTGGAGCTGGCTACCTTCGACCGGGTCATCGGCGTCAACCTCCGGGGGACCTTCCTCACCCTGCGGGCCACTCTTCCCCACCTCGGGTCGGGATCGTCGGCGGTGACGGTGGCCTCCACCGCCGGGCTCCGCGGTCACGGGTTCGGTCCGGCCTATACGTCCAGCAAGGGAGGGGTTATTGCGCTCACCAGGCTTGCGGCCGTCCAGTACGGCCCCCGTGGCGTCCGGGTCAACTGCATCTGCCCGGGTGCCACCGCCGGGGAGGGGATGGGGGCTGCGTTCGCCGACCCGTCCATGGCCGAGGCCGTGTCTGCCGACCTTCCGTTGCGTCGCGTCGGACAGGCGGGGGAGATCGGCGCCACCGTGACGGCGCTCTTGAGTGCCGAGACCAGCTACCTCACCGGGCAGGTCATCGCTGTCGACGGGGGAGCGACCGTCCGCTGAGCCCGAGGAGGCCACCGCTCGTCGCGCCGTGGCTCAGGCTCGATGCCCCTTGACTCAGGCCTCGGTACGCTCGCTGAACGGCCGGCCTCGGTCCACCCGGGCTTCGGGCGGCAGACCGAGCACCCGCTCACCGATCACATTGCGTTGGATCTGGTCCGTGCCCCCGCCGATGCGCACCGACCACTGGCCGAGGAACTGCTGCTGCCAGAAGCCCTGATCGACCGCCGACCTGCCCGAGAGGGCTCCCCACGGCCCCTGGAGGTCCAGCACCAGGTTGCCGGTGAGGGCGGCGTGCTGGGAGTAGGCCAGCTTCATCACCGAGCTCTCCGCGCCGGGCGGCCGCCCCCTGCTCGCCGCGGTGCGGGCCCGGAGCCCAAGGAACCGGAGGATCTCGGTCCGGACGAACAGGGAGGCCAGGCTCTGGCGGGCCAGGGGATCGGCGCTCCGGCCCGAGCGCCGGGCCAGATCCAAGACGTCGGCGAAGCCTGCGGCCGCGGCACCCCCACCTCCGATCAGGCCCCGTTCGTTGGACAGCGTGGTCCGGGCCACCCGCCAGCCGTCACCGACCTCCCCCACGATGTTGCCGGCCGGGATGCGGACTCCGGAGAGGAACACCTCGTTGAAGTGCGAGGACCCGTTGATCTGGCGGAGGGGTCGGACGTCGATGCCGGGTGTGGCCATGTCGACCACGAGGTACGTGATGCCGGCGTGTTTGGGCACCGAGGTGTCGGTGCGGGTCAACAGGATGGCCATGTCGCTGTGCTGGGCGCCGCTGGTCCATACCTTCTGGCCGTCCACCACCCACTCGTCTCCGTCGAGGACCGCCTTGGTGGAGAGCCCGGCCAGGTCCGAGCCGGCGCTCGGCTCGCTGAAGAGCTGGCACCAGATCTCTTCGCCGCGGAGGAGGGGCCCGAGGTACCTGTCCTTCTGCTGCTGGCTGCCGTGGGCGATGAGCGTCGGCCCGACCATCCCGATACCGACCGCGAACACCCCGGTGGAAACGTCGAACGATGCCTGCTCGGCGTCGAAGATGGCCTGTTCCACACCGGTTCCGCCCCGCCCGCCGAACTCCTCGGGCCACGTGATGCCGGCCCAGCCGTTGGCGTGCAGGGTGCGCTGCCACTCCTTGCATCGGCGGACGTGCTCCGCCACCACCTCCGGGTCGGGGTCATGGCGCAGCAGGCGGCTGGTGGTGTCCGAGGTCCGGGGCGGAGCATGCTGGGCCAGGAATGCCCGGGCCTCTGCCCGGAACGCGGCCTCCTCGGCGGTGTCGTCGAAGTCCACGCCCTACCACCTCCCTCGGCGCCCGCTCATGGCGCTGAGTGCGACGAGGTCATCCTCCCAGAGCGGGCGGGAAGGCCGAGGTGGGCGCCGGTCACGCCGATGAGGGCTCGGGCTCGGAACCCGCAGGAGAGGTCGCCATCGTCTGTCGCGCATCGAGGGACACTACCGGCCCGTCGAGCTCGAGCCACCAGTCCACCATGCCGTCTCTATTTTAGGGTCGGCCCCGACCGGACCGAAGAGCCGGACCCGACGTCAGGACGCCAGGCCCAGACGTGCCGCGGCGGCGTCACGGATGCAGAAACGGCGGGTGTACCCCCGGCGCCGTTGCACTCCCACGATTGACAGACCATCGGACCTCACCACGGGCACGGCCAGGTGCCACTGGGGCGTGACGTCTCCGGTTGTGACCTCTCCGGCTCCGAACCACTGGGCGGTGGGAATGTCGTCGTGCAGGGCGCGCCGGGCCACCTCCGGCATGGGGACGCCAGGGCGGTCGAAGACCTCGGGGCTCGACCGCGCTGCCGGCGCCCGGGTGGCCGGCACCTCCTTCCAGGTGCTGAGGACCTCGAGGCCAGATGCCGAACGCTCGATTGCCCTGGCCACCAGCCCCGGTTCGGCGTCATACGAGTCGGTGAGCCGCATCTCCACCACGAGGTCGGCGCGGTCGATCTCCTGGAATTGCGGTTCAACGGAGAAGCCTGTCGCCCCTTCCACCTCGACCTTCACGACATCGAGGGCGTCCGCCACGTCGGGAGTTGCCACACGGAGCTTGCTGGTGGGAGCCATCGTCCTCCTCGAGTCGGTGGGAGCGGCCGCCATGATCAGCGGTTTGCCCGCACGACCGGCGGTCTGCACGCCACCCCAAATTAGGGCCCGAAGGTAAACACCAACGAACGGGAAGGCTACGGGGCGATGAACTCTTGCACCGCAGATCGGGATCGCCGCGCGCCCAGCGGAGGGCCTCAGCTCCGGTTCCGGACCCCGGCCCGGCTTCGGCGTTTGACCAACAGATGGGCCGCCGTAGTGTCTGTCCCATGAAGAACCGCACACTCGGTAAGACCGGGATCAAGGTCAGCCCTCTCTGCCTGGGGGCGATGATGTTCGGGGCATGGGGCAATCCCGATCATGAGGACGCCATCCGCATCATCCATCGTGCTCTCGATGCCGGCATCAATTTCATCGACACCGCCGACGTCTATTCGGGGGGAGAGTCCGAGGTCATCGTGGGAGAGGCGCTGGCCGCCGTGGACCGGTCGCGGGTGGTGTTGGCCACCAAGGTGCATGCTCCCATGGGGGACGATCCCAATGCCCAGGGGAACTCGCGCCGGTGGATC
>DASZGT010000336.1:0-5007 GCA_035938575.1 Acidimicrobiales bacterium | reverse complement strand
CCCCGGCCGCTCCGCTGACCGGGGTCACGAAGTAGGAGGGCAGCGTCAACAGCGTGCGCACGTTGAGCTGGTCCCACGTCCGCCCGGCCAGGGTGGCCGGATTCAGGTCCTCTTGATAGTGGGCCCCGGTGGCGTTGACGTAGTTGGCATCGGTCAGCGCCGTGTAGCCCTGCCCGCTGCCCAGGCGGTTGAAGATGTTGAGATCGGTCTGGGCCAGCTCGTAGAGCTCGTTGTCGTAGAACTGGTCGGGGTTGTAGATGATGAATCGCCCGTCGCCCACCGCAGAGGTCAGCGAAGGAGCCAGGGAGCCCTGCCCGCGGGCCAGTGACTGGGTGATCGGCGGGTGGATGACGAAGCCGTTGAAGAGGATCAGGTCGGCCGCGAGCACCAGGGCCAGCAGTTGGCGGAGCCGGGTGCGTGAGAAGCGGCGCTCGGTCAGGACGAGCCACGTGGCCCCCACGGCGATGAGGGCCCCCAGGGTCACCAGCCCGGCATCCTGCCAGCGCGCCGTCCGGTCGATCGGGAACTGGGTCTGGAGGAGGCGATCGAGCAACGGTCCGTCGAGCCACAGGAAGAGGCACAGGGCGACGATCACGGCGGCGGGGGCGCACGTGGCGATCAGCTCCGATCGCCGGCCGGGCTGCCAGCGGTGCCGGAGGGGCAGGGGGCGGTCGCCCACACCGGAGTCGGTGTCGCCGGCCGCCCGGTCCTCCAGGAGCAGGTGCACCCACCAGGCGAACAGGACCACCAGGGAGAAGTCGACGAGGAGCAGATTGCGATTGAGCAGCCGCTCGCCCCTGACCACGGGAACCAGGAAGAGCACGTGGCCGAAGGGCGTCTGGGCCCCGAGGGCCGACAGCGCCCCGAGGGCCAACACCACGTACCAGACCCACCAGTGACGGGCCTCGGGCCGCCGCCGCCACCGTCGGACGACGAGGGAGCAGGCGGCGATGAGGGCCAGGACCCCCACGAAGCTGGTCACCTCCTGGAAGTTGTAGGGCCCGGCGTACCCGGGTTGGCCGCGCCCGGTGCCCAGGAGGAATGGGGTGGCCACCAGGGTGAGCAGGCGGGCGGGCAGCGAGCCGGTCGAGAAGAAGGCGTAGGTGGTGGCGGCGCGTTGCGACTGCGACTGGAAGGCCAGACCGGGCACCAGCTGGGCGGCACCGAGGGCCACACCGGCGGCCACCCCGAGGGCGAGGGCGCCCAACGTGGTGGCGAGCGCGGTGAGGCGGGACCGGTGGAGGTAGCCCATCGTGAACAGCCGACCGATCAGGAAGACGGCCACGAGGATCCCGCTGTCGATGATGGCCTCGGTTCCCCCGGTGAGGATGGACATGCCCACGGCGAGGGCCAGCAGTCCGATCCAGTACCGCGTCGGTCGACGGCGCCACCCCGGGGCGGTCGGCGACCCGTCGGGGCGGCCGTCGGTGACGGCATGGACGGCCACAAGCATCCACGGCAGCCACGCGGCGGCGGCGACGAGATCGATGTGCACGAGCTGTGCCGTCATGTACCCCGAGAAGGCGAAGGCGGCGGCTCCGAAGGTGGCGGCGCTCGAACTGATGGCCTGACGCCGCAAGAAGGCGTACATGCCGAGGATGGCCACGTCGTAGGCGATGGCCAGGTTGAGCGTCCATGCCGTGAAGATGGGGAGCACGGCCATGAGCCAGGTGGTGGGATAGGCCGCCCCGGCGTTGAAGCCTCCGAGCAGGGGCGTGCCGCTGAACAGGTAGGGATTCCACAGCGGGAGTGTGTGGTGCCGGAGATCGAGGCCGACCAGGGCCCGCATGGGAAAGTTCTGGAGGAAGTTGTCGCCGTCGAGGAAGGTCGAGCCGGTCAGCAGCGGAGCGGCGAAGACGACGAGGGGAACCAGCAGCACGACCACCAGGCCGGGATGGCGTCGCAACCAGCTTGTGGCGCTCCTCCCGACTGCGGGGACCTCGGAGTGGTAGGCGGTGACCGCGGCGGACTGGTCGGTGGTGCCCGCCCCGATCATCCGCGGCACCGGGCGGGGTGCCTCTCCGAACCGGCCGGGCTCATGGGGTGTCGGGAGCGGGAATCGCCACGGTCATGGTGGTCGCCGGCTCCCGACGGCGGCAGCCCGGCTCCACCGTCCGGCGGGCGCGGGGTGGGATCCCGCCTCAAACCAACAGGCCCGACCACCAGTTGATGACGTGGCCGATCAGCTGTGCCCACTGGTTGTGGAAGAACAGGATGAGGACGAACGGGAGGAACATGAGCGCCGGCTGCAACCGGTAATACTCGGGCAGCACTCGCGCCGGCAGCAACCGCTCGAGCACCGCCGCACCGTCCAAGGGTGGGCACGGGATGAGGTTGAACACGCCCAACACGATGTTGGCGATGCCGGCCAGGAAGAGGATCTGGCTCAGCAGGCCCGGCGGGTAGTACCCACCGGTCGAAACGATCTGCCTGATCACCTGGGGCGTGACCAGTACGTAGGCGAGACCCACCAACCCGGCCAGCACGAAGTTGGTGACCGGTCCGACCAGTGACACCACCACGGTGTGGTTGCGGGGGCTGCGCAGGCGGTTGGTCGAGACGGGCACCGGTTTGGCCCAGCCGTAGGCCCCGATCCCCGACAGCGAGAGGACGGCCGGGACCAGCAGCGTTCCCACCGGGTCGACATGGCGGACGGGGTTGAGGGTGAGCCGGCCGGCCCGCTTGGCCGTGTCGTCCCCGAAGGCCAGGGCCACCACACCGTGGGAGATCTCGTGCAGGATGATCGAGGGGATCAGCACGCAGAAATAGATGATCTCGAACCGGCTGATCTTGTGGGTGCGCAGCAGGATGGCGATGAGGGCCACGGCGATGACCACGATGATCGTGGTCCGCTGGTCGAGCTGGAACCGCCGCCGTGGACGGCGGGGCCCCCCGGATCCGCCTCCGTAGCCCCCGTAGGCCATCAGCGCCCGGGTCCGATCAGGGCCGGTTGGCGTGGTTGATGCAGAATCGGGTGGCCGGCATGGCTTCCAGCCGGGCCGGTTCGATGGCCACGCCGCACTCCTCGCAGCGGCCGTAGCTGCCGTCCTCGAGGCGGATCAGGGCCCGCGCCACCTCCGTGAGTGTCTCCTGCAGCTGACCGGCCAGCACGCCGGCTTCGCCCCGTTCGGCGGTCACCTGGCTGGAGTCGGCGAAGTTGGGGTCGTAGTCCAGTCCCCCGCCGTCCCCGAACCCGAGCTCGGACAATTCGGACTGGAGCTGCCGCCTCTCGTTCTCGAGGAGTTGGCGGTAGTCGATAGTGGGGGCATCGCTAGGCACGGAGGAGATCCTACTTGAGCTGGGACAGCGCGGCCCGCGGGTGGGCCCGTTCGTACGAGGTGCGCAGGTGGTCCTGGCTGAGCTTGGTGTAGATCTGCGTGGTGGCGATGGAGACGTGGCCCAGCAGCTCCTGGACGACCCGGATGTCGGCGCCGTGGGCCAGCATGTGGCTGGCACACGAGTGGCGGAGCACGTGGGGGCTGACCAGCGGGCCCAGGCCGGCCCGTTCCGCGTGATGGCGCACGATCGACCAAGCCCCCTGTCGGCTGAGCCTGCCTCCTCTCGTGTTGATGAACACGGCTTCGGCATCGCTCCGCCGGGCCCATCGCTCGGGGGCCAGCAGGGGCCGGCCCGAGATCGAGAGCCAACGGTCCAGGGCCATGCGGGCGGGCCCGCCCAGCGGGACCAGCCGCTCCTTCGCCCCCTTCCCGAACACCCGGAGCAGGCCGTCGTCCCCCTGCAGGTCGATGAGGGAGAGACCCACGACCTCGGAGATCCTGGCCCCTGTGCCGTACAGGAGCTCGAGGAGGGCGCGATCCCGGAGGTCGCTGGGCCCCGTTCCGCTGACCGAGTCGAGCAGGTCCAGGACCTGATCCTCGTCCAGGGCCTTGGGCAGGCGACGAGGCAGACGGGGGGACCGCACGTCGGCCGTCGGGTCCCCGTCGATGACTTCCTCGCTGACCAGGAAGCGGAACAGGCCGCGCAGGGCGGTGGTGGACCGGGCCATCGAGGCCGGGTTGCGGCCCTGGGCCCGCAGCTGGCTCAGATGGAGCTCGATGGCCTCGGTACCGGCGTTGACCGGGTCGATCCCGGCTTCTCCGGCCCAGGACTCCCACACCGCGATGTCCCGGCGGTAGGCCACCAGGGTGTTGCGGGACCTCCCTTTCTCCACGGCCAGCCACGACAGGTACTCCTCGGCACCGTTCGACAGTGGTGGGCTCATTGTGGGCCGGTCACCGGCCGGCGGCCAGACGCCGCTGGGCCAGGCCCACGCCCAGGATGGTCGAAGCGTCGATGATCGTCCCGTCGTCGACCAGGGCGTCCAACCGGGAGAGCGGCACTTCTTCGATCTCCATGTAGCGCTCCTCGATCCCCTGCCGGTCGACCGCCACCGGGCTGAGCCCGGTGGCCAGGTAGATGGACGAGAGCTCGTCGCAGAACCCCGGCGTGATCGCACACCGGGTCAGCAGGCTCAGGTCGCGGGCCGAGTACCCCACTTCCTCGGCCAGCTCGCGTCGGGCGGTGACGTCGGCGGGCTCCCCGTCCACGTCACAGGTTCCGGCGGGGATCTCGAGGAGCCACTGATCCAGGGCCGGCCGGTATTGATGCACCATGACCACCGCCTCCGCGTCGGTGACCGCCACCACGGCGACCGCACCGGGATGGCGCACGACGTCCCGCTCGAAGGACATCCCGTCGGGGTCGAGGAAGGTGGCCTTGGTGAGGGAGATGATCCACCCCCGGTGGAGGACCTCCTCGTCGACCATCTCGAACCGGGGCCGCTCGCTGACGTGCCCCGGTTGGCCGGCCTCAGCCGTCGGCATCGATGACGGGGAGGCGGGGATCCCGACCCTCGGCCCGGTCCAGGGCCGCTTCCACCAGCTCGCGGAAGAGCGGGTGGGGTTGATCGGGACGACTCTTGAATTCGGGGTGGGCCTGGGTCCCGACCCAGAAGGGGTGACCGGGGAGCTCGATGAACTCGACCAGACGGCCGTCGGGCGAGATGCC
>DASZGT010000335.1:0-11273 GCA_035938575.1 Acidimicrobiales bacterium | reverse complement strand
GCCATCGAGCTCCATGTCCGGCATCCGGTCGAGCAGGTGCTCGAACATGACCCGGATCTCCATGCGGGCCAGATTGGCCCCCAGACAGAAATGCGGCCCGCCGGCCCCGAAGGCGAGGTGCGGGTTGGGGTTCCGGGTGATGTCGAACCGCTGCGGGTCGTCGAACACGGCTTCGTCCCGATTGCCCGAGATGTGGAAGAACACAACCTTGCTGTCCTCCTCGATGACCTGGCCCCCGAGCTCGAACCGACTGGTGCTCTGGCGCCGGAAATTCATCACCGGCGTCACGTAACGAAGCATCTCCTCCACGGCGGCGGGCAACAGCGAGCGGTCGCTGCGGAGCAGCTCCCACTGGTCGGGATGGTCGAAGAAGGCCGCCATGGCCCCGGAGATGAGGTTTCGGGTGGTCTCGTTTCCGGCCACCGTCAGCAGCAGGAAGAACATCTCGAGCTCGAATTCGGAGAGCTTCTCCCCATCGATCTCCACATCGGTCAGCACGCTCATCAAGTCGTCCTGAGGGTTGGCCCGCTTGGCTGCGAACAGCTCGGAGGCGTAGGCGTACAGCTCCATCGACGCCACCTGGGCCACCTCGCCCGCCGTCTGGTACTCCGGGTCCTCATTGCCGATCATCCGGTTCGACCAGTCGAACATCCGGTGCCGGTCCTCGTCGGGTACGCCGAGGGTGTCGGCGATCACGATCAGGGGCAGCTCGGCGGCGATGTCGGTGACGAAGTCGGCGCGGCCCTGCTCGATGACCGAGTCGATGATCTCATCGGTGGCGCTGTGGATCCGATCGTGCAGCTGGGCCACCATCCGGGGGGTGAATCCCTTGTTGACCAGACGGCGGTACCGGGTATGGAGCGGGGGGTCCATGTTCAACATGATCAGCTGCTGCTGCTGGAGCTCCTCCTCGGGCAGCTCCCAGAGGTAGGTGGCGTTCCGGTAGGAAGAGAAGTGTTCGTAGTCGCGGTTGACCGTGGTGCAGGCGGCGTGGGAGGTCACCGCCCAGAACCCAGGACCATCGGCCTCCGCCTGCCACCACACCGGGGCGTTCCTGCGCAGGAAGGCGAACCATTCGTGGGGAACCCGCTCGACAAAGGTCCTGGAGTCGGTCAGGTCGATGTCCTCGAAGCTGACGTCGCTGATGTCGATCTGGGTCTGAGACATGTCGGATGATCCATCCATTCCATCAGACACCCTGTCCGATTCAGTGGATCGTACGTCCGAATCCCTGCCCCTGTCAACGATGGGGACGGTCCCCGTGAGATCCCGACCCCTCTGGCCGCTCAGGATGGCACTGCTCGGACCGACTCGTCGCAGCCGACCGTCCCGTCAGGGGCGTACTGCGTCAGTCACGGGAACCGCCGAATTGGCGGCCCCGCACCAGGCGGCCCGGCCGGGCATCGGTGAGTTCGCCGCCGGCGACGACCTCCTCCCCGTTGACCAGGGTGGAGACGTAGCCGTCCGAACGTTGGATGAGCCGTCCCGCATGGCCGGGGAGGTCGGTGACCTGTTCGGGGTGAAGCAGACGGAGGTTGTCGTAGTCGATGACATTGAGATCGGCCTTTCGGCCCGGCTCGACCACGCCCCGATCCCGAAGGCCGTAGAGCTCGGCGGGATCGCGGGTGAGACGCCTCACCGCCGTTTCCAGGGTGAGACGATCGCCGCGGGTGCGGTCTCGGGTCCAATAGCTGATGAGGTAGGTGGTCATGCTGGCGTCACAGACCAGGCCGACGTGGGCCCCCCCGTCACCGAGGCCCTGCACCGTCAGCGGGTCGCTCATCATCTCCGCCAACCCGTCATAGGAGTCGCCTCCGAAGTTCAGCAGTGGCAGCAACAGGAACTCCCGGCCGTCGGATCCAAGGAGGGCGTCGTAGCCGACCTCCCAGGGATCGCGACCCTGGCGTCGTGCCACCGCACCGATGCTGCTGTCGGTGGTGGGCTCGTAGTCGAGATCACGGCCAAGCGGGAAGAGTCGGTCGAAGCCGCGACGACCGATCTGGTCCATGGCGAAGGGACCACTGTGGTCCGGTGGGTCCTGGAGGATGGCCGTCCGAACCTCTGGGCGGCGCATTGCCTCCACTCGTTCGGCCAGCGGAAGGTCGGCGATGGCCTGATAGGTGGCGCGGTGACGAAACGGATTGAGCCGGGACTGATGGCCCATGAGCACGCCGAAGCACCGGGACGCAACCTGTGGCCGGATCTGCGCGCCCCTCTCGTTGGCGGCACGAACGCGGTCGAACCACGGCTTCCAGCGATCGATGTCGCCGGCCTGCTGCATGGCCAGAAACGTGAGCGGGATGCCGCTGCTCAGGCCGAGGTCGATCATCCAGTCGAGCTCGGAGTCCATGGCATCGTCAGCATCGCCGGCGATGACCCCACCGACTCCGGACGGCACCACCTGGACGACGCCGTGTCCGGCGGATCGCACGGCGCCCACCAGAGCCGCCAGCTCGTCCTTGGCGGCGTAGGTTCCCGGCACCGCTTGACCGCGCACGTCGCGATGTCCCGCGGTTCGGCCCGTCGAGAACCCCAACGCGCCGGCGCCCAGCGCCTGTGTCAACGCCTCGACCATCTCGACAACGTCGTCAGCCCCGGCATCGTCGCGCGCTCGTGATCCCATGGCGTACGAGCGAAGAGCCGCGTGGGGAACCTGGGTGCCGATGTCCAGAGCGAGGGGTTGCCCGTCGAGGACGTCGAGGTATTCCGCGAAGGTCTCCCAGCCC
The DNA here is from genome assembly GCA_035938575.1 of Acidimicrobiales bacterium. Taxonomy (GTDB): domain Bacteria; phylum Actinomycetota; class Acidimicrobiia; order Acidimicrobiales; family RAAP-2; genus Bog-756. The sequence continues at coordinate 8,547 of DASZGT010000335.1, read as the reverse complement.
CAGACCATGCCTTCGCTGAGGGCGGTGCCGGGGATGTCCTCGACGCCTTCCATCAGTTCGATCAGCGCCTCTTGTCCATCGGGGCGCACCGGTGCAAATCCGACGCCGCAGTTGCCCATCACCGCGGTGGTGACGCCGTGCCAGCATGACGGTGTGAGGTGAGGGTCCCACGTCGCTTGCCCGTCGTAGTGCGTGTGGATGTCCACAAAGCCCGGAGTGACCAGAAGGCCGTCGGCGTCGACCTCGCGGTGAACCGGGCCGCTCACCCGACCTACTTCCGTGATGACCCCGCCCGTGACGGCCACATCCGCCGTGCGTGGGGAGGTGCCGGTGCCGTCTACGACGAGACCACCACGGATGACCAGGTCGTGCACGGTGGCAGTCTAGGTTCGCACTCGGTCAGGCGCTCCAATCGACGGTGCCGTCGATGATGACGCGGGGCTCCTCGGTGAGCACGAAGTCGAGGTGGTCCGGGTCGAGGAACTTGGTGATGTCCTCGAACATCTGAGGGGAGTCGTCCTCGCTCATGTGGGCGTAGTACTCCTCCATGGAGGCGAACCACTGGACGGTGACCCCGTCGTACCCCGACCGGTCGTCATCGCCGCGATAGTCATCGAGCGGCCGGGGATTCTGCTCGTAGCGGATCACGTGGGTGCCGCATAGACCGTTGGCGATCAGGGGAGCGTGGTGATCCTTCCAGTACGCCTGGAACTCGGCCGGCGTCATCCCCTCCTTGCGCTTCAGCAGACAGGTCAGTTTGATCATTGACGACGTCCTCCTGGTGGGGATGGTCTTGGTCGAGCGGTCCGGGCGCCGTCGATCGCGCCGCCGGCCCCAGAGGTTCCACCCTCCGGAGGCGGATTGGCAACTCCGGACCCCGATGCCCGGGCGCTCGGCGCCGGCCGACGTCGAACTCGGGGCATCACCGGGCCACTTGGGCGCAGAACAGATCGGTGATGTAGGGCATGGCGATCGGGTCACCCAAGGTGGCGCCGAACGACGCGACCTGGGCGAGCAGGTCCCGGCGCACCCGATCGGGAAGCACCTGGACATAGCTGCGCGACGCCACCTGCTCGACGAAGGTCGTCAGGTCGAGCCGCTGGACGAACGGGTACTTGGTGCGCTCCACAGGTCCGAAGAGGTTGCTGCGGTCGATGACGGTCCCGAAGTCCATTCCTACCGGATAGGGCGCCGATCGGTCCCACTTGCTGATCCGGACGAGCTCGGCCATAGCCGGGTCGGCTTCGTCCCGCTCGTTCCAGATGAGGGCCAGCCACCCGCCCGGCCGCAACACCCGTGCCGCCTCGGGCAGGGCGCGGGACGGGTCGAACCAGTGGAAGGCCTGGCCCACGACCACAGCGTCCATGGTCGCGTCGGCCGCCGGAATCCTCTCGGCCGTTCCGCCGGCGGCTGCGACACCGGGGACCGTCCGACGGAAGACCTCCCGCATGGACGCCGACGGTTCGACGGCCAGGCAGACGGCGCCGTGGGCCTGCAGCTGACGGGTCAGCTTTCCGGTTCCCGCCGCAAGGTCGAGGACCCGTGACCCGCCCGAGATGCCGGTCGTCGCCACCAGGTGGGCCACCGCTTCGTCGGGATAGCTCGGTCGGGCCCGCTCGTAGACATCGGACCCGGTCTCGAATCCGGCCCGCCCCAGCCGCTCTCGGCCCGTTGGCAGGATGGGTCCGCCGCTCGACATGGGACAATTCTATTGAGGTCTATTGAGGGCCTAGTGAGAGCTGGTCCAGGAAGCGTGGACAACGAGGGCAGCGGGCAAGAGGTGCCCCCTCCCACGGACGCGATCTCCAGAACCTGAGGGATCAGCTAGCGTCGCGAAGTGACCGACAGCGACTCCGGGGCGCAAGGAGCGCAGGAATGGCCGGACCACGTTTCCGCCCATGCCGGATCTGCGCCGTCACGCCCGACCCCTTCTCCGAGGTCGTCCCGGACTGCATCCCTGTGGCGCCGGTGGCTGAACGCCTCCATTCACACCGGGTGGAACTGGGTGGCGAAGAACGGAGCCACCGGCCCCGGCACCTCGCTGGCAACCCGATTCGGCGGGTTCGGGGATGGCAGCTGCCTGGCCTTCCCACCCGGCGCCATCTTCGGTGAGCGGTGGGTCACCATCGGACGGGACACCCTGGTCGGGCCCTATGTGAGCATCTCGGCCGGCATGGTGCCCGACCAGCACATGGTCAGCTATCCGGTGGTCCGCATCGGCGACCGCTGCATGATCGGCCGCGGCAGCCACATCGTCGGCCACTTCAATGTCGAGATCGGAGACGACGTCCACACCGGCCCTTACGTCTACATCACCGATCAGAACCACGGCTACGAGGATCCCCACCAGGTCGTCCATCGCCAGTGGCCCAGCGATGTCCCGGTACGAATCGGGGACGGGAGCTGGCTCGGGACGGGGGTGGTGATCCTTCCGGGGACCGAACTGGGAAAGAACGTGGTGGTTGCGGCGGGAGCGGTGGTGCGCGGCACCTTCCCCGATCACTGCGTCGTCGCCGGCGTGCCGGCTCGCATCATCCGCCGCTATCTGCCCACGTCCGGCTGGATGAGCGGAGCGGCCGGCTCGGCGGCCGGATCGTCGGATCCTGGTGTCGCCGGCGTTGGCCGGGACGGCTGGTCGACGGGATCCATCGATGGCCCTGCTCCGTTCACACCCTCCGCGCCGTCCACTCCGGCGACTCCCTCCACAGCGGCGGGTCCGTCTGCACCGTCCACACCCCCCGTACCGTCCACTCCCACGGCTCCGTCTGCACCGTCAGTTCCGTCCACTCCGGCGGCTCCGTCGACTGGCGGCCCGACATCGACTCCGGCGGCACCGTCCAGCCCGGCGCTCGCCGGCCCCTCCGTCCCGTCCGGCCCGTCGAACGGAGCGGCGGACGCCAACGCCCCGGGCTGGCCGAGCCCGTAGCGACGGACGACCTCGGAGGCCTCCTCCCGACCCTGGGCGATCAGGACCTGGGTCGTGGAGAAGTCATCGAAGTCCGGGGTACCGCTCTCATACCCGCTGCAGACGATGATCTCGACGCCGGGCGGCAACTGCGCCATATCGCGGGCGAACCGGGCATGGATGGAGATGAAGAGGGCGTTGAGCATGGCCTCGACGGGCCGCTTCGGTGTCGTCGGGCTATAGACCGGCGGAGTGCACAGCAGCACCACGATGCGGGTGGCTCCGGCATCGATGGCCCGACGGATGGGAACGTTGTCCACCACCCCGCCGTCGATGAACCGTTCGCCGTCGATCTCGATCGGCGGGAAGATGGCGGGCACGGCGGCCGAGGCCAGAACAGCGTCCACTACGGGCCCGTAGGTGAACCAGCGCGCGCGGCCGTCGGTCAGGGACGTGGCCACGACTTCGACGGGAATCACGGCATCCTCGAGGCGCTGGAAGGTGACCCCCTCTTCGATCACGGCCCGCAGACCCGTATTGGCATAGACCGAGTCACGCTGTTGGAAGTAGAGCCACGGTCCGTGCAGGCGACTCTGGGGGTAGACGGCCTCGCGGGTCAGCCCGGTCCAGATCTCGGTCATGCGCTCGACCCCGCCCCGCGTGGGATCGCCGGCGAAGGCCACGCCGTTCACCGCACCCACCGATGAGCCGTAGATCCGGTCCGGCACGAATCCGTGCTCGCTCAGTACCTGCAACATGCCGATCTGAACCGCCCCCCGGACCCCGCCCCCCGCCAGCACCAGCGCCGTGAAGCCGCGCTCTTCGTCATCGTCCAGGCCCTCGTCCTGTTCGGCCAGCCACTGGGACCGAGCCACGGAGGCACGTTGGAAGGTGAAGCGGAGGACCAGTACCACCAGAGCCAACGTGACCACGACAAACAGGGTGAAGACAATGGCAAAAGCGGTGTTTGCGGCGGCGAACGGCATCAGATCAAGGTTACTGGTCCGACCTCTCCTCTCCTGGTTGTGACACCCTCCAGGCACACTGCCCGCATGCCTCTTGCCGAGATTGCCCGCGTTCCGGAGGGGGCGTCGGTCGATCCGCGGGGGGAGGTTACGGACGCTGGGACTTTCACAGGCGACGTCCCGAGGCCGGCGGTCATTGCCCCCCAGCGGGCTTCCCATGATTGGCAGCCATTGGCCGGCGCGTCCCTGCTCGAACGGCTGCGGGTGACCGGGAGGCCCCGGCTCAAGGCGGATCCGGAGTTCCGGCGCGAGCTGCGCGAGGGACTCGAGCGCGGCATCCGATACCAATCGCCCGGCGGGGCCACTGGCGGCACGGATGTCGACGTCGCCCCCCGCCTGTCGGCGCCCGTGTTGGTGACCAAGGACCGGCTGACCGGGGTGTTGGCGTGCGAGGCCCACCAGGTCGCGGGCGAGTTCGGCGAACGCCAGCCGACCCTCGCCATGGCCTGTGGGGCACTCATGGACGTCCTCTTCCGTCAATTGATCACCGTGGGCGGCATCGATGACCCCCTGGACGACGGGTTGGCCGCCCTGCACGTCGATGACCGTCAACACGAACTGGCCTCGTGGATCGACCGATTGCCGGCGGCCGATCGGATCGAGCTCCGCACCGAGCTCGAGCGGCAGGTCCAAGGGTTGCGCCGGCGGTGGCCGAGGCTCGAGCCTGCGTGGCTCCCCCGCACGCAGGAGGCGATGCGGGTCGGATTAGCCGGGGGTGCCGTCAGGCTGTCGGCCAGGGTCGACCTGGCCATCGGCACACCGCCAGAGGACGAGGCGTCCGTCGCGCTGGTGGAGATCAAGGCCGGCGCCAGGCGGGTGGAGCACCGGGCCGACCTCCATTTCTACGCCCTGGTCGAGGCCCTTCGGAGCATTGCTCCCCCCTTTGTCGTGGCGACCTACTACACCCGGACTGGCGAGCTGGACGTGGACCCGGTCACCGAGGAGCTGTTGGCCGCCGCGGCCCGGCGAACCGCCGCCGGAACGCGTGCCCTGTGGAACCTGGCCCGGGGAGCAGAGCCCCGTCGGACGCCGAGCTACCTGTGCGGACGCTGCGTCCTGCTGCCGGAGTGCGAGCCCGGGCGTACCCGGCTCGCGGGACCCGGAGCCGGGCGAGGGCGGCGCCCGAAGGGACGGGCGACGGCATGAGGGCCACCCAACTGACCCGGGCACTGGTGGCCCCGCCGACGGTCTCCGTCGATGAGACATGGCGGACCCATCTGCGTGCGCACCTCTCCTCCGGCATCATCCCGGTGGTCGAACGACTGCCCCGGGGCGAGCAGTTGACGGTGACCCTGCCGCTCCTCCGCAAGGCCATCGCCCATCCGGATTCTCTGGCTGATGACGAGGTGCCGTTCGCCTGGAAGCCGATCTTCGTCCGGCGGTCGTTGGGTCTGGCGGTTGTGGACGCCTGCGTGAGTGGCCGTTTCCGATCCCCGGGCGAAGCCGCGGGCCCGGTTGCCTCCGAGGCGGTGGCGGAATGGGAGCGGACCGGCTGGCGCACCTATCACTGGGAGCCCTGGTTGGCCGGTCTGCGACCGGGGACCCGCGCGCTGGTGTTGGCCGAAGCGGTCAGCTGGGCCACCGTCCTGTGGGCTTCGTTGGACTGGAAGGCCCTGGGTCAACGTCCCCAGCTCGGAGGGGCCGACGATCAGTGGGTCTGCCCGGCTCCCCGGACCGTCAGGCTGAAAGGCCGGTCGGAGTTGCGCGTGCCCCTGGTTGCCGGGCCGGCCCGCTCGTCGGAGGTCGGTCAGACCCCGGCTCCGGTGGCGTTGGTGTCGGTGTCCGGTGGCAGCCCACCCCTCGCCTGGTCCGACGAGCTCGCCTTCCTCGCCCTGGTGGCCGCCTTGCGCTCTCCGTCCCGTCCTGTCCCGGCGCGGGTGGCGGGTCTCTGGCCCGACTCGGGACACCACCTCATCGTGGAAATCGACGATGAGGCCCTGACTGCTGCCGCTGACCGGGTCATGGCCACGGTGTCGACCGCGGTCGATGCCCGCCTCTCAGTGCTGGAGCGCACCTGAACCCTCACGTCCCCGGGTGACTCGGCTGAGGCCGTCCACGCCCGTCCCCGTCGGATCAGAAAAGCGCCTTGGCCGCCTTCGCATCAGGCTTGCCCGCGGCGGTCAGGGGGATCTCCTCCACCACCAGCATCTGGCGGGGGATCTTGTACCCCGCGATGTGGGCGCGGCAGTGCTCCTGGAGACCCTCGATGGTCGGCGCGGTGTGCCGGTCCTTGGGACGCACCACCACCGCCACCCGCTCGCCGAAGCGATCGTCGGGGATCCCGACCACGATGGCGTCGAAGATGTCCGGGTGGGTCTTGACCGCCGCCTCCACCTCCTCGGGGAAGATCTTCTCGCCTCCGGAGTTGATCGATGCCGAACCTCGGCCGTGCACCGTGATCGTGCCGTCGGGTTCCACGGAGGCCAGATCGCCGGGGACCGACCAGCGCACGCCGTTGGCATCCACTGGGAAGGTGGCCTCGGTCTTCGCCTGGTCCCTGTAGTAGCCGAGCGGAATGCGGCCGGTCCTCGCCAGCCGGCCGATCCTCCCGTCACCGGGGGTCAGGGGTCGCAACGCATCATCGAGGACCGAGGTGTCGTCACCCATCACGAATCGGGGTCCGGTGGCCCCGTCTTCCACCGCCCCCTGGGCCCCGCTCTCGCTCGAGCCGAATCGGTCCATGACCATGACGTTGGGAAGCTGCTTCCTGAGCTCGTCCTTAACGGTCGAAGACAGCATGGCCCCGCCAGAACCGACGATGAGGAGTGATGAGGGGTCGTATGTCCCCGGTGGCGCCTCGGCCAGGGCTTCGGCCAGCGGCCGGGCCATGGCGTCGCCGACCAGTCCGACCGAGACCACGCGCTCGTCACCGATCAGCCTCCACAGCCGGTCAGGGTCGTAGCGATGATCGGTATAGAGCACAGCTGTCCCGGCCATCATGAATGCGTTCCACATGACCCACTGCGCGTTCCCGTGCATCAGCGGACCGACCACCAGCATCACCACCCGGCCGGCGTCATCCGGGTTGAGCCGCCCGGCGAGCTCGTCGGGATGGGTGATGGGTGGGGCGCCCCAACCCCCGCCGCCCATGGCGGCGAAGAAGATGTCCTCCTGGCGCCACAGCACGCCCTTTGGCATTCCGGTGGTTCCACCCGTGTAGAGGGCGTAGATGTCGTCCGGCGATCGAGGTCCGAACCCTCGGTCCGACCCGGCGGCCGCCAGCGCCTCTTCGTACGACGTGGCGACCAGCCCGCCGCCGTTGTGGGCGGACCCGTCCTCGACGACCACCAGGTGGAGCGGTGTGCTCGGCTCGTGCCCGTCGAGGGACTGGGCCACAAGCGGCCAGAGGTCCCGCTCGAACACCAGCACCTCGAGATCGGCGTTATCGATGACGTAGCGGAGCTCGGGTGCCACGTAGCGGAAGTTGAGGTTGACCGGGACGACACGTGCCTTGTAGCAGCCGATCATGGCCTCCACCCACTCGGCGCGGTTGTAGGCCAAGATGCCGACGTGCGCGCCGGCGGCGATGCCCAGAGAGCCAAGGTGGTGGGCGAAGCGGTTGGCCCGTTGGTCGAGCTGGCCGTAGGTGAGCCGGACTTCGCCGGCCACCAGGGCCAGGCGGCCGGGGACCGTGTCGACCACGAGTTCGAACAGATCGGCCAGGTTGAACTCCCTCGAACTCATGGTGCCTCTCCTCTGCTCCGGCGCACCGGAATTCCTGGGCACCGGACCGGCCAGATGGTCGGGGGCCCGACCCTTAGGATGCTGCAGTCGAACGGACACTCTGTAGCACGTCCCGCCGGGACGACGAACATCGGGTGGCCGCGATCCGAGCCAAGGGAGTGCAGCAGTGAGTGACACCGACCGTAGGAGCGGGATCGCCGGCTGGTCGGCGCTGGTCACCGGTGGCGGTAGCGGCATCGGGCTCGGTGCTGCCACGCGTCTGGTCCGGGACGGCGCCCACGTGACCATCTGCGGGCGGACGGAGGAGACGCTGCGTTCTGCGGTGGCCTCCCTCGAGGCGACCGCGACGGCGGCTTCGTCCGCGGCCCTCCCTGGGCGCGCTGGCGTCCCGGGGGGATCCGCCCGCTACGTGGTGGCCGATGTCACGGTGGAGGAGCAGATCGCCGGGGCGATCTCCTCGGCGGCGTCCGACCGGGGCCGGCTCGACATCCTCTTCGCCAATGCCGGGGGAGCGGCTCACATGGGCCCGATCGCCGACGCCGCCCTCGACCAGGTACGGGCGACCGTCGACCTCAATCTCATCGGCACGTTCCTCTGCATCAAGCACGGCGCACCCCTGATGGCGGCCGGGGTGGGGACGGGAACCGACGGGGGTGCAGCGCCGGGGGGCTCCATCATCGGGATGTCCTCGGGGGCCGGGCACTTCCCCCACCGCTACCTGTGGGCCTATGGAGCGGCCAAGGCGGGCATCGACATGCTGTGCAAGTACGCGGCGGAGGAGCTGGGCCGTTCCGGTATCCGGGTCAACACCGTGCAGCCGGGGATCGTCGACGACGAGTTGATGGCGCCGATCACCGCCGGGGGGCCACTGCTCGACGACTATCTGGCGGAGATGCCGATCAGCCGACTCGGGACGGTGGAGGACATCGCCTC
>DASZGT010000334.1:0-8846 GCA_035938575.1 Acidimicrobiales bacterium | reverse complement strand
CCCTCCGTCGACGACGATGTTCTGGCCCGTGATGAACCGCGCCAGGTGCGAGCACAGGAACACCACGACATCGGCGACATCGTCCGGCTGCCCGATCCGGCCCAGCGGGGTGACCCGGTCGAACCGCTCCCGCTCGTGGGGAAGGAATTGCACCAAGGGCTCAGTGAGGGCGGTGAGGATCATCCCCGGGGAGACCGAGTTCACTCGGATCTGCGGTCCGTACTCCAACGCGGCTGATGCGGTGATGGCGGCCACACCAGCCTTGGCGGCCGAGTACGGCGCCTCTCCCGCCGCCGGCCGCGTCCCGCTGATCGAGGCCGTGGACACGATGCTGCCCCCACCGGATGCTTGGATGTGCGGAACGGCGGCACGGAAGCCCAGGTAGACACCCGTCAGGTTGACGGCCAGCAGTCGATTCCATTCCTCGGGTGTCCACTCGTGGAGCGGCGAGAGGCCACCGATCCCCGCATTGTTGAACATGATGGTGATGCCACCCATCGCCCCCGCCGCAGCCTCGACGGCGGCGCGCAGCCCCTCCGGATCCGTGACGTCGGCCACGTGGGCCGTTCCGTCGATCTCGTCGGCAACCTCCCGTGCCGCCTCGCCGTTGAGGTCGACCACCGCCACGGCGGCACCCTCTTCTGCCATCCGCCGGGCCGAGGCGCGCCCGATGCCGGATGCTCCCCCGGTCACGACTGCGCGCTGACCGTCCAGCAGTCCCACCGCTAGCACCGTCCCGTCCTAGCCGAAGGGCGATCCCCGGGCCCCGTGTCCGCGGTCATCGGCTGGCGACCCGACCGATCACCGAGACGGCGGACGCAGGCGCCACCGGTGGAGACTCCGTGAGCAGGCAGTCCCCCGGCTCCTCGCTGGGCCGCAGCCCTGACTCCGACGCTGAATGAGACCTAGGAGTCCTCTGGGATGGCGTCCCACCATTGGCACCACCACTCGGCGCCGACCAGGATCCGCAGTTTCTGGTGCCAGCAGTAGGAGATCTCGTTGTAGGGCTCGAGGTAGTAGCGGCAGTTCTCACACTTCTCATCACCTGAGGGCTTTCCCTTCAGCACCGCGTTGGAGGCGAGGTGCCGCAATTCCATCGACAGGGTTTCATCGATCTCCTTGGGCTCTGGCTCCGGAATCACGTAGTCGGACATTTCAGCAATCTAATGCGCCGGACCAGCCCCGCTCTACCCGGCGGGGCCTCCCTGGCCGACCTGACGGGACCCCATCCGGCGGGGAAGCCGGCGACCGGCCGGGGGCCGTCCTTCGGATGAATTTCGTGTGTCGGCGCCATCCGGGGCCGAGGCCGCTCCGAACATCTACTCGGTGGCGCCCGATGACCGGACCCCGGTGCGGACGTTCCGACCGACCACAAAATGTCTGCCCGAACCGAACTGCCCTTTCCTGCCGAGGAGGTCCCGGTGAGTGATTTCAGCCGACGTTCGTTCCTGAAGGGTGGTTCGGCAGCCGTGGTCGCCGCCGGTGCCCTTTCCGCCATACCCGGCCTGCCGGCGGTGCTCGGCGTCGTCGAGGCCCAGGGGCCGGCCGACGTGGGCGCCGCCGATGCGGCGATCGCCGACGCCGAGGCCTCCTCCACCGTCCTGAGCGAGCCCCTCGTGGCCCACATCCGGGATCTCAGCACCGGCGAGATCGGCCTGTTCTCTGGGACGAGGGAGATCATCCTGCATGATCCGCAGTTGGCGGCCCGACTGGCCCGGGCCGTGCCGTGACCCGGTTCCCCTTTCTCCCAGCCATCCCCCTGTCTGTCCCCTCCATCCCCTTCCCGATCGTCGGTTGCCGGCCACCTGCGGCCCCGACCCGAGCAGAACCAGAGGTATGCCATGTCATCGCACCGTGAAGCCCCCGAGATCGCCAAGGACCCGGTTGCCGACTCGACCGACGTGTATGCGTTCGTCAGTCCCGACCAGCCCGGCACGGTGACGCTCATCGCCAACTACGTCCCGCTCGAGGGCCCCGACGGGGGGCCGAACTTCTACGAATTCGGTGACGACGTCCTCTACGAGATCCACGTCGACAACGACGGGGACGGCCTGGCCGACGTCACCTACCAGTTCCGCTTCACCAACCAGGTCACCAATCCCAACACCTTCCTCTACAACACCGGCCCCATCCGGAGCCTGACCGATCCCGGCTGGAACCGCCGGCAGACCTACTCGGTCGCCAGGGTGAACAGCAGTGGGACCTCCCAGGTGATCGCCTCGGACGTGCCGTGCCCGCCGTGCAACATCGGTCCTCTCTCGACGCCTGAGTATGAGGATCTGGTCGATGAGGCCATGACCCGCATCGCCCCACGGACCCGTGTGTTCGCCGGCCAGCGCGCCGAGGGCTTCTACGTCGACCTGGGTGCCATCTTCGATCTCGGCGATCTGAGGCCGTTCGAGCAGGACCACAACATGTTCGGCTTGGAGGACACCGGTCTGGGCCGGATGGCCAAGGGTGTCAACTCGACGGCCGGGGTGAATGTCCACAGCATCGCCATCCAGGTCCCCATCGACCAGCTGACGGCCAACAGCTCGCAGCCGAGGAGCGTGACCGACCCGGCCGCGGTCATCGGTGTCTGGACGACCGCCAGCCGGCAGAAGGTGCGCATGTTCGAGAACAGCCCCGGCGTCAACTTCAATTCAGGTCCCTTCGTTCAGGTGTCACGGCTCGGCAACCCCTTGTTCAACGAGGTCATCGTCCCCATGGCCACCAAGGACTACTGGAACTCGCAAGCGCCGGCCGGTGACAGCCAGTTCGCATCCCACGTGGCCCATCCCGAACTGGCCGGGCTCCTTCCCGTGCTCTATCCGGGCGTGTTCCCGAAGCTCGCCGCCCAGGTCAAATCGGGCGCTCCGCGGGCCGACCTGCTGGCCATCCTGCTCACAGGGATCCCCACAGGGGTCGTCCCCGGCTTCCAGAACTACACGGGAACGACCCAAGCCGACATGCTGCGTCTCAACGTGGCCGTTCCTCCGACCACGTCGGACGCCTCGAACCTCGGGCTCATCGGCGGGGACCCGGCGGGATACCCGAACGGCCGGCGGGTCTTCGACGATGTGGCCACGATCGAAGTGCGTGCCATCGCCGGGGCCACGCTGCCCCTCGTGGACAAGTCGTTCACACCGGACGCCGCGGCCGGAGCCGTGTCCATGGGCCTCACATCGGGACCGACCGACCTCTCGGCCAGGGACTCGGAGGCGTACCTCCACGAGTTCCCCTATCTGGGCACGCCGCATTCCGGGTTCGCTGCCCACGTCGAGGCGAGCTGATCGGTGAAACGGCATACGGGCACGGAACCGGTGCTCCCGCCGAGCGGTGAGGGGACCGTCGTCCTCGACATCGGGGGTGCCCGCGGAGCCGCGGTCATTTACGTCCCGGCAGCTCTTCACTGCGAGGAGATCGAGATCCGGGCCGTGGGCCGACCGTGGAACGGAGCCCACACCGGCATACGAGAACGCACTCTACGGGACGGCGCCTGCTTTGCGGCCGTGTTCGGGGCCCTCGACGAAGGTGACTACCAGTTGCGGATCCGGGGCGCCGAGCCTGACCAGGTGGTGGACGTCTCGGTCAGCGGTGGCGGAATCACCGAGGCACGGTGGCCCGAGCGCTGACGCCACGTCTGCGGAAGGGCGCAGATCGGGGACAGCTGAAAAAACTACGATTGGCCGGGTGCCAGCACCAACGAGGGGGACCGGGACGTGGATCGCCGTCATCGGCGACCGTGTGCCTGGCTTCGAGCCGCAGGATGCCATCATCGGCTCGGTCGACGATGCCGCCACCCATCTGGGCTGCCCGACGCCGGAGGTCCGGTGGATCGCCACCGATCTCCTCGACCGCGACGGGCCAGACGTCCTCACCGGTGCCTCTTCGGTGTGGTGCGCTCCGGGCAGCCCGTATCGGAGCCTGGCCGGCGCGCTCGCCGGCATCCGTTGGGCTCGGGAGGAGAGGGTCCCCTTCTTGGGCACGTGTGCAGGACTCCAGCACGCGGTGATCGAATATGCCCGGAACGTGCTCGGACACGAGCGCGCGGCCCACGCCGAGTACGGACCCGCCGACGAGGGCGACCTCTTCATAGATGAGCTGCTCTGCAGTGTGGTCGGGACGACCATGGAGCTAGACATCGTCAACCCGCGCCTGCTCGACATCTACGGGACCGCCCATCCCAAAGAGCGTTACTACTGCCGCTTCGGCCTGAATCCCTTGTGGCGGGAGCCCCTCGAGCGGGCGGGGCTGCTCGTTGCCGGCGTCGACGCCCACGATGGCGACGTCCGGTTGATGAGTCTGGCCAGCCACCCGTTCTTCGTCTTGACGCTGTTCGTTCCCCAGACCTCGTCGTCCCCGGGCAGTCCCCATCCTCTGGTCACGGCCTACCTCCGAGCCGCCCTCGGCCCGATCGGGTAGTCACCTCGGACGGGTGGTCACCCGCGGGTGACCTGGTGGAGCTCGACCTCACCGGGGATGCCGTCCAGCTGGTGGGTCCCCGCCGGTTCGAAGCGCAATCCGGACACGGCCACTCCTCCAAAGGCCGCCATGACCTCACCGGGGTGGGCAACCTTCACCACTCGGGCGGCCAGGTTCACCACCGACCCGAAGACATCGCCATCGCGGAGCATGACCCGTCCCGTTGCCAACCCGGCCCGCACCGGGGGGACGATGGGATGGCGACGGAAGGTTTCCGCCAGGTCGAGGGCGATGGCGGAGGCCGACGTGGGGTCCGAGGCGGTGTACATGATCTCGTCACCGATCAACTTGATGACCCGTCCGCCACCCGCAGTGACGGCATCGGCGGCGATGTGCTCGAACTCGGTCAGCACCGAGCCGAGATCACTCATGGTCAGCTGCTCGCCCAGTCGGGTCGAGCCGACCAGGTCGACGAACCCGACGACGAGACGCCGCGTTTCGTATCCGACCATGTCCTCTTCGAGGCTGGTCATGCGTTGTGCCGCCAGCAGGTGCTGGCGGAACAACGCGTCCAGGGCAGGAGCAACCAAGGGGAGCAAGGCGGTCGCCTCCACGTTGGCGTGGGCCACGGCCAGACCGATCTGGTCCTGGCGCCGAGCCGCGGGCTCGACGTTGACCAGAAAGGAGGACACCACCGCGTCGGCCACGCGAGCCATGGCCGATCCCAGAACGCGCACCAGCTGATTTCGTCCTTCCTCCCCGAAGACGGCGGTTACCTCGGCCATGCCGGCGGCAAAGGCCACGAACGGAGGGGCGAACACGCGCACTCCGGGTCCCGGTTCAGGAAGTCCGGCGACCCGGGCCAGCGTTCGCATTTCCTCCTCGCCGACGCCGGCTTCGGCGGCCGCCTCCTCCAACGTCAGCGCCGGCCCACCCCTGATGGCGAGCACACCGGCCAGGGCGGGAAGGGCGTCCCGGAAGGTGACCAGGTCTTCCGGGCCGGCCCCGAGCCCCACCACGTACTGCAGCAACTCGAGTCGCGCCTCGGCGTGCTGGTCATTGGGGTCGTAGACGCCGAGGGCCGCCAGTTCGTCCGGTTCCACGATTCACAAGTACACACGACGCACGACTGGACTCGCTACTGCTCGTCGCAACCGATCCCTGCGAGATGGGGTGCCCGTCCCTCGGTCCGTGCACCGTGATGTGACCGACTCCGGGACGTGAGCCCCGACGCTGATCGGTTCTGGCCCCTAGGGCAGAGCCACCCTCACGGTGAAGTTCTGCGTGGTACGCGAACCGGGCGTGACGGTCACCGCCGTTGGCGGTGACGTGGTCTCGTTGAAGCTGACACCGCCGAAGACATCCACGAACCCCGATACCCACCAGGTGCCGGGGGCCAGCGACAGCTGGTAGAGGCCGCCCGACTGGTAGTTGTAGGCGTATTGCTCGTTGGGACACGATGTCCCCGTGAGTGGGGCGCTGCAGGCGCGGGCCCCGGACTGGAACCCGTTGGCCGGCGCCCCGATGACCACGACCTTGCCGGAGACGACCCCGCCCGAGGGTGTCTGGTACGGAACTGTCAACTTCTTGGTGGACGTCTGCCCGGCAGTGATGGTCACCGCGGTTCCCACCGGAACGGTGTAGGAGCCGAACACCGTTCGATACCCGGGGTACAAGATCCACGAGCCGGGCGTGAGCGTGGACAGCTGGTACAGGTTGAAGGGGGTCCTCGCTCCACCCGCAGTGGTGGCCGGCGCCCGTGAGGTGGCGCTGAGCCTTTTGGTAGCGGCGAAGGCATACCCGAAGCCGCCGGGTCCCGAGAACTCGCTCACGCACTCCGGTGACGTTCGTCCCACTGCCGAGGCGGGACAAGCGATCATGGTGTACGCCGTGATGGGCACGCGTGACTGGTTGCCGGTGACGTGGATGGTGCCTGCCGCCGTCCCGAGCACCTGGTAGGGAACAGCCAGCGCGACCGATGTGACCTGCCCACCGGTGATGGTCACCGTCTGGGAGGGCCCGGAGATGGCGTTGTCAAACGGCGGCACCAGGTAGCGGCCATTGACGGTCCACTGCCCGGTGGCCAACAGCAGGGGGAATGAATTGCCCCCGAACGGGTATCCGTAGGAGCTCTGGCAGATCCCGGTGCCCACCTGGCACGCCGAGAAGGCGACAGGAGCGGAGAAGCCGGCCGGGGCACCCGTTACGGTGACGGTGGCGGTCAGGAGCCCCTCAGCCGGCGTGAGGAACGGCGTGGTCAGGTTGACCTTCCTCTTACCGCCGGCGACGAGGGTGAAGGCCTTGCCGGCATTGGCGTTGGTGGCGCATCCGAACTCCGTGCAGTAGCTCGGGTAGGCCGTCCATTTGCCCGACGGCAGGCCGGTGATCAGGTACGTCGTCGAAGCGCCGCCGGTCGAGGGCTGGCCGTATCCGTTGACGCAGACGATCGACGGGGTGACCCCGTTGTAGGGAGCGAAGGACGGACACAGCAGCGCCGAGATGCTGTAGACCGTGACCCCGCTGGGCACCCCGGTGACGTTGATCGTGCCTTTGACCGTGGCTGGGCTCTGGTAGAGAACCGTGAAATTGAGGTGGACAGTTCCGCCGGAAGGGATGGTGACGGTCTGCGGCGGAGAGAGGAAGGCGCCGCCGTACGCGTTGATCTCGTAGAAGCCGTCGACCGTCCACGTTCCGGCGGTCAGCGGGAGCGTGTACGTGGCCCCGGAGGCGAGGGAGTACACGGGGTTGGGGCACGCCAGCCCGGGTGGCCCGCCGGCGGGGCAAGCGCCGACCCCCAAGTACGGAGGCGCGAATCCGGAGGGAGCACCGCTGATCACCACCGTTCCGGTCAGCGTCCCGCCGGGCGAGGCAGCCCCGGCGCCGGACGCGGTCTGAAGCAGTCCCGCGGCCACCAGAGCCAGAGTTGCGGCCAGGACGACCGCCAGCCGTGCCCACCGCTGCCGATGCTTCATGGCCCATCCCCCGATCCGCCTCGGCGCACTTGCGTCAAGCTCGATGTCAAGCTACTCGACCCCGATCCCCCGGTCGAGGGTTTTCTGGGATCGTTCTTCGTAACGGCTTCGAGCCTTCGTGGAGTCTTCGTGCTCGACCAGGGGAGAACAGCGGCTTGTCGTCACAGCGTCCGACGACGGTAGGCCCGCCACGCCACCCTCCCCGCGGCTGCGAGTGCCGACACGAACAACACCGCGAACAAGACCGGTCCGGCGATCCGGATGAGCCACTCGAACCCGGAGACGAAGCCGCTCACGCTGTCATGCCACGCCGCGCTCAGGCCTGACCGCGGCGAAGGAGGTGGCGGAGGGTGGTGACCGGCCTCTGCGAGGGATACCGTCAACGTGCCGTAGGTGGTCTGGCTGTTGAGTACGTCGAGCTGGCCCTGTAGCTGTTCGATCTGACTCTGCAGGGAATCGAGCTGACTCTGGACGGCCAGGATGTCCCCGATGGACGTGGCTCGGGACAGAATCGTCAGGTACTGCTGCCGGCTGGCCTGGAGGGCGGTTATCCGTGACTGGAGGTCGACGTACTGACCGGTGACATCGGTCGAAGTCGATGTAGACGATTCAACCTTGCCGATCCCTTGGACCTGCGTGACCAAGGTCCCGAAGGACGCCTGGGGAACCTGGAGGACCACGTTGCCGGACGAGGAGGTTCCGGTGACGGGGCTACCGACCTGCACCTGGGACTTGGCCACGAACCCGCCGTCGCCCACCACGACGGTCGTGAGCCTGGTCACCACGGACTGGATGGATCCATTGCCGATGGTCAGCTCGACCGACCCGGTGGTCACCACCTTGGGCGACTGACCGACGGCGCCCGGGGGCAGGGGCGCAATGGACGTCGGGGTTGTCGGCGTCCCCGTGCCCGGCGCCGGCGCCGGGCTGGCTGCCGAGCGGGACGCGGGGCTACGCGGTGATGCGGTCGAGCCGGACCCGGACGGTGCTCCGGTCGACCCTCCCGTCGTGGGAGCCTGGCCGACCCCGGCACTGGGAGGAGGAGAGCCGATGGCACTGCCTGCGGTGGACGCCGCCGACGGGCGCGACGACGGGCTGGTGCCGGGGTGAAAGAGGGTGACTCCCCCCGCGACCAACACCACGGCGGCGGCGATGGCGGCCGCCCGGACCCGGCGGCTGTGCGGAATAAGGGCGCCAAGGGAGGCCCGTGGCGCATCGGTGGTCGCGGTTCGTGCGGCCGCCAGCACGCGGTCTTGGGCCCCGGTGGGGACATCGAAGGCGTCGGCGGCTTCGCCGAGCGCCCTTCGCAGGCGGTCTTCCTCGATCACAGTCACCGGAGGTCTCCTGATTCTGACAATGAACCGGTCCCGGTCTCCGATCGGAGAGCCGGATGTTGGGCCAGTAGTCGACGGCCTTCGTGGAGACGGGATTTGACGGTGCCCTGCCGTCGCCCGATGGCCGTGGCGATCT
>DASZGT010000333.1:0-5024 GCA_035938575.1 Acidimicrobiales bacterium | reverse complement strand
CCGGGCCAACGTGCACCTCATGCCCAAGGCCACCATCCCCACCTCGGAGACGGGCACCCGGCACCGGACGGCCGAGCGGGTGGCCAGGATGATCGACGTGCCGGTCCTGTCGGTATCGGCGGCCATGTCGGTGATCGCCGTCTACCGCAACGACCACAAGCACACGGTGCAGCCCATCGGATGGCTGCACGATCGCACCGATCAGGCGCTGGCCACCATGCAGCGGTTCCGCAGCCGGTTCGACGTGGCCCTGAGCGGCCTCTCCATCCTGGAGGTCGAGGACACCGTGTCGGTGGGTGACGTGGTCGGCGTGGTGCAGGCCGCCGAGATGGTCCTGCGCATCGGTGAGGAGGTGGACGGCTACCTGGTCGAACTGGGTGAGGACGGACGACTGGTCGGCCTGCAGTCGGCGGAGCTGGTGGACGGGGTGGCCCGTGCCCTGCACCTGGTGGTCCGGGACTACTGTGGGCGCGCTTCGACCAAGAGCGCGCAGCGCCTGTCCCTGGCGAACCAGGTCGTGGACCAGCTGGCCCATCTGACCTCGGAGGAGCTGCGCGACGCCGAACGGGTGGCGGAGGTCCTCGGGCTCATGGGAACGTTCGACCACGCCGAGTCGGGAGTGGAGCCGAGGGGATATCGGTTGCTGTACCGGCTCCCGCGGTTCTCGGATGCCATCATCGAGCGGATCGTGGACAGATTCATCAATCTCCAGCAGATCATGCGAGCATCACTGACCGAGTTGGAGCAGGTCGAGGGGGTCGGACAGGCCCGGGCCCACTCCGTGAAGGACGGACTGGCCCGCCTGGCCGAGGCGAGCATCATCGAGCGCTACCAGTAACCCGGCGCCGGCGCCGCCGGCGGCTGCTGCCGCCTCCGGCACCCGGTGGGGCGCCCCGGGCCGCAGGCCTGCGGTCGGGAGGGTGCGGCCACCGTGTACCATTGCGTGCTTTCCCTACGCGGTCCCGACGAGCTCACCAGCCCGGGATCAGCACGCAACGCCAGGAGGAACGGTGTTCGACATCGGTGACAAGGTCGTCTATCCGCACCATGGCGCGGCGGTGGTCGAACGACGCGAGACCAAAGAGGCGTTCGGCAAGAAACAGGAGTACCTGGTGCTCCGCCTGGCCTACGGAGACCTGACCCTGATGGTCCCGGCGGACAACACCGACGGCGTCGGTCTGCGAGAGGTGATCAACGACGAAGAGGTGGAAGAAGTCTTCGCCGTCCTCCGCAAGAAGGAAGCCCGGATGCCGACCAACTGGTCCCGCCGGTACAAGAACCACTCCGAGAAGTTGCGCTCGGGCGACATCTACCAGGTCGCCGAGGTCGTACGGAACCTCTCCATCCGCGACAAGGACAAGGGTCTGTCGGCCGGAGAGAAGCGGATGCTCCAGCGGGCCCGCCAGATTCTGGTGTCCGAGCTCACCTTTGCCCTGGGCGTGGACGAGGAGACGGCCGAGTTGCGCCTCAACGAGGCGCTGCCCTGAGCCGAACGGCACCCGTCTGGGCCATCGTGGTGGCGGGCGGGTCCGGCCGCCGCTTCGGGGGGCCCAAGCAGTTTCTCCAACTGGCCGGCCGGCCGGTGGCGGCCTGGTCGGTGGCCGCGGCCCGTTCGGTGGCCGACGGGGTGGTCCTGGTCGTCCCCCACGGTTGGCCCGATGGCGCCACGGTGGTCGAGGACCCTGCGAACCCGTCCCTCGGGGCGGACCGGGTCGTGGCCGGAGGGACGACACGGGCGGATTCGGTGCGGGCCGGCCTGGCCGCCGTCCCCGAGGAGGCCGGGATCATCGTGGTCCATGACGCCGCCCGCCCGCTGGCCGGCGCCCCGATGTTCGCCGCCGTCGTCGATGCCGTGCGGGCCGACGGGATCGACGGGGCCATCCCGGTCCTCGCCGTGGCCGACACGTTGAAGCGGGCGTCGGGAGGGACCGTCCGATCCACGGTCGACCGGGAGGGGCTGGTCACGGTGCAGACCCCCCAGGCGTTCGTGGCGGCCACGCTACGCCGGGCCCACAGCACGGACGGGGAGGCGACCGACGACGCCGGACTGTTGGAGCGCCTGGGCGCTACGGTTCGCACCGTGGAAGGGGATCCCTGCAACCTGAAGGTCACCCGGCCGGGTGACCTCGAGATGGCCGAGGCCCTGCTCGCCGCGTCGACCCGGTGAGCGAGGGTGCACCAGCCATGCGGATCGGCCAGGGCCTCGACGTCCACCGGTTCTCCGATCGGCCCGGCCGCCCGCTGATCCTGGGGGGGATCACCATCGCCGGCGACGGGGCCCGGGGCCTCGAGGGCCACAGCGACGCCGATGTCGTGGCCCATGCCATCGCCGATGCCGTGCTCGGTGGAGCGGGCCTCGGCGACCTCGGGCGTCACGCCCCCGACACCGATCCCCGTTGGCGCGACGCCGACAGTCTGGAGATCCTGGCCCGGATGCTCGAGTTGGCCCTGCAGTGCGGCTGGGTCCCGATCAACGCCGATTGCACCGTGGTCGCCGAACGGCCTCACCTGGCCCCCTTCGTCGATCGGATGTCGGAGCGGCTGGCCGCCGTGCTCGGTGCCCCGGTCAACGTCAAGGCCACCCGGGCCGAAGGGCTCGGGGCGCTGGGCCGCGCCGAAGGGATCGCCTGCACCGCGGTGGTGCTGTTGGCGTCACGTCCCGAGCACCGTCGGGCCGCGGGTCATCGGTGACCCCGGCCAAGTCCGGACGGGGACGGGCCGGTGCCGGTGGCGGACGCGGTGGCGGACGCGGTTCCGGTGGCGGACGCGGTGCGCCGCGGGGAGCGGCCGGGCAGTCACCCACGTCGCGGAGCGGAACCGGGGGTGGGACCAGGGGAAGGGGCTCGACGGTCCGGAGGGGTGCCGTCCGGGGGGCAGCGGCTCCGACCAGATCCCGTGGCCAGCAGGACCGATCGCCCGACGGGTCCCGGGCCCGACGGGTGGCCGGGACGCCCGGTCTCGGGGGCGACCAGGTCGAGGGGCGCCAGGCCGTCCGTGAGCTGCTGACCGCCAATCGGCGCCCCGTGCGGTCACTCCTGATGGCCGACGGCATGGACGCCGCCGCCATCCTCGACGAGATCGAGCGGCTGGCGACCACACGGCGGGTGCGGGTCGAGTACGTGTCCCGCCGCCGCATCGACTCGGTGGCCCGCACCGACGCCCCCCAGGGAGTGGTGGCCCTGGCCCGACCCATCGAGGAGACGCCGCTCGAGTCGCTGTGCGAGCCGTCCTCCCGCGGCCGGCTGCCGTTCCTGCTGATCCTCGACGGAATCACCGATCCCCACAATCTCGGCTCCTTACTGCGCAGCGCCGAGTGCGCCGGCGTCACCGGCATCGTGCTGCCCCGGCACCGGTCGGCCCACCTGTCGCCGACGGTCACCAAGGTGGCGGCCGGGGCCATCGAGTACCTGCCGATGGCCGTCGCGGCCGGCATCCCGGCTGCTCTGAAGAAGCTCACCGAGCTGGGAGTGTGGACGGTGGGCCTGGTCGGGGAGGCGCCGCAGTCCTTCTACGGGCTCCAACTGGGCGATCAGCCGGTGGGCCTCGTGCTCGGTTCGGAGGGCGACGGGCTGGCCGCCCTGACCCGCAAGCGGTGCGACGCGCTGGCCTGCATCCCGCAGCGCGGATCGCTGGCTTCTCTCAACGTGTCCACTGCGGGGGCCATCGCCTGCTTCGACGTGGCCCGACAGCGATCCGGGTGACGTCCGCCTCGTCCGGTGGCCGACCCCCGTCGGTCCGCCTCTCATCGACTCGTTCGGGCCCGCGATGGACCCCGGTGGCCAATCCCCGGTAGAACCGGTGAAGCCGCCGCCCGACCGGCTGTCATGATCGGCAACCCGATCGCCGATCGACCAGTTCCGGTCCGATGCGATCCGGTCAAATCCGATCCGATCAAAGGACGGTCGAAGGCGGCCCGACGTCGACACCGCCCGGTGCAAGGGGTCCGATCAAAGGAGAGGGATGGCTGAGCGAGCCGATGTAGTCGTGGTGGGCATGGGACCGGGCGCCGAGGATGCGGCCGAGCGCCTGGCCGAGTCCGGCCTCGACGTCGTGGGTGTGGACGGCGAACTGGTGGGCGGGGAGTGCCCCTACTGGGGCTGTGTCCCGTCCAAGATGATGATCCGGTCGGCCGACCTGCTGGCCGAGGCCCGGAGGGTGCCCGGCATGGCGGGCGCCGTCACCGTGGAGCCCGACTGGGCCCCGGTGGCCAAACGGATCCGCGAGGAGGCCACCGACTCGTGGGACGACGCCGTGGCCGTCAAGCGCTTCGAGGACAAGGGAGGCAGGTTCATCCGGGGATGGGGCCGGCTGGAGGGGCCCAACCGGGTGGCGGTCGGCGACCGGGTCATCGAGGCGGGTCGGGCGGTGGTGGTCGGGATCGGGACGCGCGCCTGGACTCCGCCGGTGGCGGGGTTGTCCGACACGCCGTACTGGACCAACCGAGAGGCCATCGAGACCGAGGAGGTCCCCCCGTCGTTGGGCGTGCTGGGTGGTGGGGCCATCGGCGTCGAGCTGGCCCAGGTGTTCCACCGGTTCGGGTCCAGGGTCTCGGTGCTCGAGGCCGGGTCCTGCCTGATCGGCCCCGAGGAGCCCGAGTCCGGAGCGCTGTTGGCCGAAGTGTTCGCGGCCGAGGGGATCGACGTCCGGACCGGCATGACCGTCGAGTCCGTGCATCACGACGGACGAACGTTTTCGGTCGCGATGGCCGGCTCGGACCCGCTGGTGGTCGACCGGCTGTTGGTGGCCACCGGGCGCCGGGCTGATCTGGCCGGTCTCAATGTGGCCGCCATCGGCCTCGACGAGTCCGCCCGGGCCCTGCCCGTCGACGATCACATGCGGGTGCAAGGAGTCGACCGGGTGTGGGCCATCGGCGACGTGACCGGCAAGGGGGCGTTCACCCACATGTCGATGTACCAGGCGGACATCGTCGTCAACGACATCTTGGGGAGACCGGTGGTGGCGGCCGACTATCGGGCCGTCCCCCGGGTCACCTTCACGGATCCGGAGATCGGCTCGGTGGGGCT
>DASZGT010000332.1:0-9777 GCA_035938575.1 Acidimicrobiales bacterium | reverse complement strand
CGGCCTGGTGGTGGAGTCCGGCGATGCCCGCGAGGTCCATCACATGGCCCTCCTCAAGGGCTTCGGCGCCGCCGCCATCAACCCGTACCTGGCCTTCGAGACCATCGACGACATGATCGCCTCGGGGACCCTCACCGGAGTCACGCCCCGTCAGGCCCAGAAGAACTACATCAAGGGAGCGTCCAAGGGCATCATCAAGGTGATGTCCAAGATGGGCATCTCGACCGTGGCGTCCTACACGGGGGCCCAGGTATTCGAGGCCGTCGGCCTGGCGGCGGACGTCGTCGAGGAGTACTTCACCGGCACCGTGTCCCGTATCGGCGGAGTCGGCCTGGACGTCCTGGCCGAAGAGGTGGCCGCTCGCCACCGCTTGTCCCATCTGGACCGGCCCACCGAGCTGGCCCACCGCGAGCGTGAGGACGGTGGGGAGTACCAGTGGCGGCGCGACGGCGAGATCCATCTGTTCAACCCCAAGACCGTGTTCAAACTGCAGCACGCCACCCGCGCCAAGCGCTACGACATCTTCAAGGAGTACACCGCCGCCGTCGACGACCAGGCAGCTCACCTCGCCACCCTGCGCGGCCTCATGCAGCTCAAGACGGGCACGCGGCCAGCCCTTCCCATCGACGAGGTGGAACCGGCCTCGTCCATCCTGGCCCGGTTCTCGACCGGGGCTATGTCCTACGGCTCGATCTCCGCCGAGGCCCACGAGACACTGGCCATCGCCATGAACCGGTTGGGCGGTCGTTCCAACACCGGCGAAGGGGGGGAGGACCCCGATCGCTTCACGCCGGACGCCAACGGCGATTCGCGGCGCAGCGCCATCAAGCAGGTGGCGTCGGGTCGGTTCGGGGTCACCTCCGAGTACCTGGTCAACGCCGACGACCTCCAGATCAAGATCGCCCAGGGGGCCAAGCCGGGCGAGGGCGGGCAACTCCCCGGGTACAAGATCTCCCCCTCGATCGCCAAGACCAGGTTCTCGACCCCGGGGGTCGGCCTCATCTCGCCGCCGCCCCACCACGACATCTACTCCATCGAGGACATCGCCCAGCTCATCCACGACCTCAAGTCGGCCAACCCCAGGGCCCGGGTCCACGTGAAGCTGGTGGCCGAGGTGGGCGTGGGCACGGTGGCCGCCGGGGTGGCCAAGGCCCACTCCGACGTGGTGCTCATCTCCGGCCACGACGGGGGGACGGGGGCCACGCCCCTCACCTCCCAGAAGCACGCCGGGATCCCCTGGGAGCTGGGCCTGGCCGAGACCCAGCAGACACTGCTGGCCAACGATCTGCGCGACCGCATCGTGGTGCAGGTCGACGGCCAGATGAAGACGGGCCGGGACGTGGTCATCGGCGCCCTGCTCGGGGCCGAGGAGTTCGGCTTCGCCACGGCCCCGCTGGTGGTGTCCGGCTGCATCATGATGCGGGTCTGCCACCTCGACACCTGCCCGGTCGGCATCGCCACCCAGAAACCCGAGCTCCGGGCCCGCTTCTCGGGGACCCCCGAGTTCGTCGAGACCTTCTTCGAGTACATCGCCGAGGAGGTCCGCGAGCACTTGGCGGCGCTCGGGCTCCGCTCCCTGGAGGAGGCCATCGGCAGGGTGGACCTGATCGACCCGGCCCAGGCCATCGACCACTGGAAGGCCAAAGGCCTCGACCTCACCCCGATTCTGGTGCAGCCGGAGCTCCCCGAGGGGGCGGTGCGCTACTGCATCCACGAGCAGGACCACGGCCTCGACCGCGCCCTCGACCATGCCTTCCTCGACCAGTGCCGTCCGGCCATCGAGCACGGCACCCCGGTCAAGGCCGATCTCGAGGTGACCAACGTGGACCGCACGGTGGGCACCCTCCTCGGCTACCAGATCACCGAGCGCCACGGGGCGGAGGGGCTCCCGGAGGGAACCATCGACCTCACGTTCCGTGGATCGGCCGGGCAGAGCTTCGGGGCCTTCGTGCCCAAGGGCGTGACCATGCGTTTGTGGGGCGACGCCAACGACTATCTGGGCAAGGGCCTGTCGGGGGGCCGGATCATCGTGCGCCCCCCCGGAGCGTCGACCTTCGCCGCCGAGGACAACATCGTGGCCGGCAATGTGATCCTCTACGGCGCCACCGCCGGCGAGGTCTTCCTGCGCGGCCAGGTCGGAGAGCGGTTCTGCGTGCGCAACTCCGGAGCCATCGCCGTGGTCGAAGGGGTGGGCGACCACGCCTGCGAGTACATGACCGGAGGCCGGGTGGTGGTCCTCGGGCCCACCGGGCGCAACTTCGCCGCCGGCATGTCGGGAGGCATCGCCTATGTCTACGATCCGGAGGGGCAGTTGGCCCGCGTCTACAACCACGAGGACGTGGACCTCGAGCCCCTGTCGGCTGAAGACCGGGTCTGGCTCAAGGATCGGGTGACGATGCACGGCCACGAGACGGGATCGGAGGTCGCCCGCCACATCCTGACCGACTGGATCAGCGCCTCGGAGCAGTTCGTCACCGTGATGCCGAAGGACTACCGGCGGGTGCTCGAGGCCACCGAGCTGGCGGTGGCCGAGGGTCGGTCGGTCGAGGAGGCCGTCATGGAGGCCTCCCATGGGTGACATCACGGGGTTCTTGAAGTACCCGCGGGAGCTCCCGGCCCGGCGCCCGGTGCCGGTCCGCCTGCGGGACTGGAAGGAGGTCTACGAGCCGCTTCCGGTCGAAACGGCGCAGCAGCAGGGCGCCCGGTGCATGGACTGCGGGATCCCCTTCTGCCACGAGGGCTGTCCCCTGGGCAATCTGATCCCCGAGTGGAACGACCTGGTCTACCGCGACGACTGGTCGGAGGCCATCGAGCGCCTGCACGTCACCAACAACTTTCCCGAGTTCACCGGCCGACTCTGCCCGGCGCCCTGTGAGGGATCGTGCGTGCTGGGCATCAACGACGACCCGGTCACCATCGAGCGGATCGAGTACGAGAT
Organism: Acidimicrobiales bacterium; assembly: GCA_035938575.1. Lineage (GTDB taxonomy): Bacteria > Actinomycetota > Acidimicrobiia > Acidimicrobiales > RAAP-2 > Bog-756. Next base: position 6,839 of record DASZGT010000332.1, on the reverse strand, counting down.
CATTGAGCGCGCCTGGGCCGAGGGCTGGGTATCGCCAGTGGTCCCTGCGGTGCCCACCGGCAAACGGGTGGCCGTGGTGGGGTCGGGCCCCTCGGGGCTGGCGGCGGCCCAGCAGCTGGCCCGAGCCGGGCACCAGGTCGTAGTGTTCGAGCGGGCCGAGAAGCCGGGAGGACTGCTCCGCTACGGGATCCCGGAGTTCAAGATGGAGAAGGCGGTCCTCGATCGCCGGCTCGACCAGATGGTGTCCGAAGGGGTGGAGTTCCGGTGCCGGGTCTCGGTGGGGGAGAGCGCCGCCGAGGTGAGAGGGGCGCTGGCCCCCGACGTCACACTGGTGGGTGCCCGGGACCTGGCCGACCAGTTCGACAGCGTGGTGTTGGCCGGGGGGGCCACCCTGCCCCGCGATCTGCCGGTCCCGGGCCGGGACCTGGCCGGTATCCATCTGGCCATGGACTACCTGAAGCCCTCCAATCTGGTGCAGGAGGGCGTGTTGAAGTCGTCGCTCATCTCGGCCGAGGGGAAGCACGTGGTGATCATCGGTGGCGGGGACACCGGGGCCGACTGTCTCGGTACCGTTCATCGTCAGCGGGCGCTCAGCGTCCACCAGCTCGAGATCATGCCCGAGCCCCCTCCCGCCCGCGCCGGCGACAATCCCTGGCCGACCTGGCCGCTCATCCTCCGCACCTCTGCCGCCCTCGAGGAGGGGGGGGAGCGGGTCTTCTCGGTGACCACGGCCGAATTCCTGGATGACGGATCGGGCCATGTGCGGGCGCTCCGTGGAGAAGAGGTCGAGGTCGTCTACGACGACAGCGGCCGCCCGGAGTTCGTCCCGGTGGAGGGCTCGCAGTTCGAACTGCCCTGCGAGTTGGTGTTGCTCGCCCTCGGATTCCTGGGGACGGAGCGGGACGGTGTCGTGGCCGAGCTGGACCTGGAGGTGACGGGCCGGGGCACCGTGGCTGCCGACCCGTCGTGGTCGACCAACGTGGAGGGCGTGTTCGTCTGTGGCGACATGACCCGGGGCCAGAGCCTCATCGTGTGGGCCATCGCCGAGGGCCGGTCGGCGGCGGCATCGGTCGATCGGTACCTCATGGGGCAGACGGCGTTGCCCGCCCCGATCGTTCCGGGCCAGCTCGCCCTCCGCTGAGCGGTCCCGGTTCCGCAGCCGTCCTCGTCGGCCCAGCTCCATCGTCCGGTCCCGACGCCGGCCGACGCCGATGACCCCGTGCGGCCCTACCGGTGGTTTGGCACTGCGGGTCGCGGGTCAGGTGCGACCGGACCGGCTAGATCAGCCAGCACCCCATCGTCGTCAGGAGCCGGCGAGCCATTCGTCGCCAGGACTCGCCCGAGGTCAGCAGCCCCACTCCGAGCGCAACCAGCGTCAGGCCGATGAACCAGAGGGGCTTGACGTCCACACCCGTGAAGGGCAACTGCGTCGGCGCGGCCGCGGCCGGGACGGTTGCCGGTGACGCCACAGGGGTCGGTGCCGCGGTGGCGGGCGGTGGAGCCGGAGCCGGGGGCGGGGGCGGGGCATGGGGGCCCTGTGCGACGGGCGGAGGGGGCGCCGGGGTGGTGGTCGGCGGCGCGGGCATGGTGGTCGGGGTGGTGGGCGGCTCGGTCGTCGTGGTTGTGGGTGGAGGCTTGCAGTCCTCGATGGTGTGCTGGAATCCCCGCTTTGCGTCCCAGGGCGGTCCGCCGATGTAGGCGTCCGCTTGGATCACGCCGCAGAAGTCCGGGGGGTAGGCGATGGTGAGGACGCCGGATGTTCCGTACACCGTGGCCACGTCCACGTTCAGCTTCGGCTCATTCATGAAGAACTTCCACCTGCAGTCCGGCTGCGACGCCGGACAGGCCGGAGTGGGAATGGTCAGCGTCGCTTGGTGGGCGGCGTCGTCGAACGTGATGACGGCGGTGGACGAGGTATCGGCCGCACTCCACGCCGCACCCCCCAAGGTCACGCTGAGAGCGATCAGCGCGATGACGGAACTGATGACGACGATGATTCGTTTCACTACGGCTTCCTCTTCTTGAACCGGCTGTCAGTCTGCGGGAGGGCGGTATATCCGCCCACGATGCCAGCACGTGCGGCCATCCGGTTGCGTCGGTCGGCGGCCTCGACGGCCTCCTCCTCGGTCAGTTCGTCCTCGACCACCATTTGGCTGCCTTTGAACTCAGGACTCCACACAACCCAATTAGTGATCCCGTCGCGCTTCCGGACTCCACCCGCCGTCCTGGTTGCGAGCGACGTTGCCGAGCCCGCACGGTCACTTTGCGTCGGTGGTTGATCCGTTGATGTGGATGGTGCCATCGGCCTTCCCAACGGGACTCACTTCGTTAGGTCAGACCGTAACCCGACGCTCCTGCCTCGTCATCACCAAGAATGATGAGGTTGAGCCCCTCGTGAGGGGCGTCAAGGTTGCATGATCACGGAGGGTGTTGTCACGCTCTCACCGGCGCCGGCTGCCGATCGGGGCTGATGGTCGAGGGGATGGCCCGGGCCCGTGGTGTTCTGTCCTTGGGCTTCACAGGCTTCGTTGTGCCCAGTGCGGCGGGCAATCGATATTGCAACCTGACTCTTGCGGAGTCGCCCTTGCAAGGGTAAGGTTGTGATGTGGAAGGTGTAGAAGGAGGAGCACGATGCCTTTCGAATCCAGACCGGTGGGCTCCAAGGCATGGAAGGCCCTTGACCGGGTGGTCGCAGCCAACGAGGCCATGAGGGACGCAGAGGCCAAGCGGGCCCGGCAGGCCAAGAAGCGGGCCAAGGCCATCGACGAGGCCCGGAGCTACGGAATGTCGTTGGATGCCATCGCCAGCCGACTTGGAGTCAGCAGGGAGCGGGTGCGCCAGATGGCGGCAAGACAGGTGAATGGCTGAGCCGGTCGTCGGGAACGGGGCGGCATGGTCCTCCTGACCGCTCTCGATCGCAGTCGTCGTGTCGCCGAAGTTGGCCACTTCCCGCGGCGACGGCCCCCGGATGGTGGCCAACGTTTCCACCAGAGATCAGCGTGTCGTTTCGGTGACATCGCCGAGAGCCGGTCTTGTTCTGATCTCTGTCTCGATGCGGTGTGAAGAGCACGGGCGGTGAACGTGATCGGCAACGATGGCCCCGCCGGCCTGCGGACCGTCGCCACCGCCTCCACTCGCCGCCCGTGGGACCTCGTCGCCGACCGGCGGGGCGCGGGCTATCCGGGCCGGGTGGCCCCGGCCAGCCCCGGCCACCGGGCGCTGTCGAATCGCACCAGTGCGCCGGTGTGGGGGGCATCGATCATCTCGCCCGCCCCTACGTAGAGTCCGACGTGGTCCACGCCCCCGGGCCCGCTGCCGAAGAAGATGAGATCGCCCGGTTGCACGATCGAGCCGGCGGGGACCCGAGGTCCGATGTCGAATTGGTCTTGGGCGACACGGGGCAGGGCGATGCCCGCATTCCGGTAGGCGGCCTGGGCCAGGCCGGAGCAGTCGAAGCCACCACTGCCGGTGCCGCCCCAGACGTATGGGGTGTTGAGCTGTTGGGCGGCGAAGGAGAGGGCGACCGCCACGGTGCCCGAGGCGTTCGGGTCCTGGCCGAAGGCGATGGCCAAGGTGAGCACGGTGTTGACGTAGCTCTCGGAGTGGTTGTAGTCGGCGATGGCTGTCCGCAGGGTGGCGGGTGCTCCGGCGCCATTGCCACAGAGCAGGGCCGCCGCGGTGTAGACGGCATCGGTGGGGTCGTAAGGCGACGCGGGCTGCGCTCCTCCTGGCCCGACGGTGGCGTAGGCCGCGAACGTGGCCGGTTCGAACTGCATCGGGCCTTCCGCGCCGGCGGCATTGGCGCCGGACCACACTCCCGGGGCCGTCGACTGGCCGCTCCGGGTCTCGACGGTGCCGATGGCGGCGAGCACCGGCCAGGGCAGCCCGGTGCAGGTGGTGGCCGCCTGCTGGTACAGCACCACCCACGTCGGAGGGATCGCCGGACCCGGCTGCACCCCTCCGGACCCGGGCAGCTGTCCGGAGGACGGGCCGCCTGGGTTGGTAGGGCCCGAGCCGGAGGACCCGGCCCCCGCCCCGGCCATGACCGCCACCAACAGCAGCAGTCCCACCGAGAAGATGATGACCGCGATGACGGCCACCGAGACGAACTTGCCCATCGCCGAACCTCCGCGCCGGTGGTCGGACAGCGTGAGCAGCCTCGCTCAGAGGGTCGGGATGGCGGGAGTTCCCGCCGCCCGTGCCGGCGTGCCGGCTTCGGGCTCCGAGGCCTCACAGTTCACCACCGGCTCGTGCGCCGGCGCAACCCCCTTGGCCCGGCGGCGGGGCCATGCCCGGGCTCAAATGACCCGACGGATCTGGATCGGTATGCTCGGTCATCCGGCATTCCGGAGGCGACAGGGGAGGGCCGACCGTGCTCAGTACCATGCAGGATGCTCCGCTGTTGGTCAGTGGGATCATGCGCCACGGCCAGCAGGTCTACGGCGACAGCCAGGTCATCACCATCACCGGGCCGGCGGGCGAGTACCTCGAGGCCTCGTACAACGAGGTGGCCGAGCGCGCCGAGCGACTGGCCGCGGCCCTCGAGCGCCTGGGCGTGGGTGACAGCGACCGGGTCGGAACGTTCCTGTGGAACAACCAGACCCACCTCGAGGCCTATCTGGGCATTCCGGGGATGGGGGCCGTCCTCCACACCCTGAACCTCCGTCTTTTTCCCGAGCAGCTGGCCTACGTCATCAACCATGCCGAGGACAAGGTCATCATCGTGGACGGATCCCTCATCCCCCTGCTGGCGCGGGTCCGTGACCAGCTGGGCACGGTGAAGCACATCGTGGTGGTCGGGGACGGCGACCCCAGCGCGCTCGGGGAGACCCTCTCGTACGAGGAGCTGCTGGGCGCCGAGGAGCCGGGCTACGCCTGGCCCACGTTCGACGAGCGCCAGGCCGCGGCCATGTGTTACACGTCAGGCACCACCGGCAACCCCAAGGGCGTGGTCTACAGCCATCGCTCGACGTACCTGCACACGATGGCCATCACCTCGGGCTCCTCGCTCGGCATCAACGAGTTGGACCGGGTGCTGTCCATCGTGCCCATGTTCCACGCCAACGCCTGGGGCACCCCCTACGGCGCCTTCCTCACCGGCGCCGACCTGATCATGCCGCAGATGTTCCTCCAGGCCGAGCCCTTGGTGGCCACGATCGCCCGCCACCGGCCCACCCTGTCGGCCGGGGTGCCGACCATCTGGAGCGACCTCCTTCGCTACGCCCAGACCCACGAGGTGGATCTGTCCTCCCTCCGCATGATCACCGCCGGTGGGGCCGCGGTGCCCCGGACCCTCATCGAGCGGTTCCAAGACGAGTTGGGCATCGAGATGGTCCAGGGCTGGGGCATGACCGAGACCAGCCCGCTGTGCTCGTTGGCGCTGCCTCCGCGCGGCACCCCTCCCGAAGAGGAGATGAACTGGCGGGCCAAAACCGGCCGCGTCGTGCCGGGGGTCGAGATCCGTGTGGTCGGGGAGGACGGAACGGTCCTTCCGAACGACGGGGAATCGGTCGGCGAGTTCGAGGCTCGGGGACCCTGGATCGCCGGTTCCTACTACAACGATCCCACGCCGGAGCGGTTCCACGACGGCTGGCTCCGAACCGGGGACATCGGATCCCTGGACCGCCGGGGGTACATGCAGATCAGCGACCGAACCAAGGACGTCATCAAGTCCGGAGGGGAGTGGATCTCCTCGGTGGAGCTGGAGAATGAGGTCATGGCCCATCCGGGCGTGGTGGAGGCCGCGGTGATCGCGGTGCCCGACGAACGCTGGAGCGAGCGCCCCCTGGTGGCCGTGGTGGTCGAATCAGACTCGAAACTGAGCGCCGATGAGCTGCTCGAGTTCCTGAGCGGTCGGGTGAGCCGGTGGTGGCTCCCCGAACGCTGGGTGTTCATCCAGGAGATCCCGAAGACCAGTGTGGGCAAGTTCGACAAGAAGGTCCTTCGGTCCCAGCACGCCGACGGGGTGTTCGACGTCGTCGAGGTCGAGATCAAGACCGGGCGCTGACCACAGGTGGGTGCCGATCCGGCTGACATCGCCGAGCGCCTGCGCGGGATCGGTGAGGAGCTGGCCGACCTGGCCCTCGACCGATTGCGGGAGGCGACCGACTCGGTGCGGGCCGGGGGAGTGCTCGATCCGTCGGTGACCGCCGAGGAGAAGCGCATCACCCGGGCCCGGCGGTCGGTGGACAAGGCCGCCTCCCTGCTGGATGGGCCTCGGTCGGCGCGTGGGGCCTCCGAGGAAGGCCCCTGAACGCCTTCGGGCGTCAAGGCTCAGCCCCCCAGGCGCACAGACCTTGGTCGGGGAACGAGGCGGTCGGATCCCTCAGCCGAGTCGATTGAGAGCGTCGATCAACTGTCGGAGCCGTCCGTAGTGGACCTTGTCGAACCGGAACACCAGTCTGGGCAGGTCGAGGTGATCGTGGTCGGCACGTTCGGGGGGAAGCGGCCTGGACAGGCGCATGACGCCCTCGGCGACGATGTCGGCGAAGGCACGGTTGAGCTCGGTCAACTCGGCCTTGCCCGGGGCCATCAACAGCCTGATGACGAGCAGGTCACCGACCCAGCGGCACGACTGGTAGTTGCGGTAGAAGCCCAGCAGCTCTTCAGTGGCCCGGCCCACGTCGTCGGTGATCATGAAGAGGGCGCGGTCGTCGGGCGACACCAGGCCACGCGGCTCGACCTCGGCGTTGAGGAAGTCGTTCCAGGCATTCCAGAACGCCCCCCCGGGGGTGTCCAGCATGACCACGGGCGCCGGTTCGGCCTTTCCGGTCTGCAGGAGGGTCAGCAGTTCGAATCCCTCGTCGAGGGTCCCGAACCCACCGGGCAGCACGACGTAG
>DASZGT010000331.1:0-6840 GCA_035938575.1 Acidimicrobiales bacterium | reverse complement strand
CACGGGCCCGGGGGGGGGGGGCGGGGGGGGGGGGGGTGGGCAGGTCGGGCACGATGTTGTACCAGGCCGTGGGCATCTCGCTCTCGTCAAGGATGAACTTGTGCTGCCGCACGGTCTCGTCGATAGCGTTCATGGGTCCTCCTTTTGCTCGGACCCGAAGCTACACACGTACCGCGCCACCGGCCATGCCTCGCCGGCCGCGGCGGGGACGGCACGGGCGACAGCCCGGCCCGGACTCAGTCGAAGCGGGGGTAGCGGTGCGCCCAGGGGTCGGCCTGCTCGAGCTGGGAGGCCACCTGCACGAGCTGCGCCTCGCGCCACGGGCCGGCCACGATCTGCACCCCCACCGGCAGTCCCGAGGCACCCACGTGCAAGGGCAGGCTGATCGCCGGCTGCCCGGTGATGTTGAAGATGGCGGTGAAGGCGGCCATGGCCACGATGTCCATCACCGGGGCGCCGGCCCCGGCGTGCACGGCCTCGAGCAGCCCGACCTTCGGCGGCTCGACGGTCATGGTCGGCGTGACCAACAGGTCGAACTCGTCATCGAAGCGCGTCACGATGGTCCGGGTCAGGCGGTGCAGGTCGGCGAGGGAACGGACGAAGGTGAGACTGTCAACGGCCTCACCGGCGGCATACCCGGCCCGATTGTGGGGCTCGACCTTCGACCAGTCGACGCCGTCCACCTCTCCCAACCCCGAGTTCACCACGTTGAGGAACGGAGCCAGCCCGGCCGGATCGAACACGTCGGCGTCCAACCTCGACACATGGTGCCCCGACGCTTCGAGCAAGCGGCCCACGTGCTCCACCGCGGCGGCAGGCCCGTCGGCGACCGGCAGGCCTAGGGCGGACACCGTGCACAGCGCCACCCGGAGGCGGCCGGGGTCGGCTCCCACCTCCTCGAGAAAGGGACGCTCGGGGACCGGTGCGTTCCACCAGGCGTGGGGATCCGGAGCGCTGATGACGTCGAGGAGTGCGGCGGTGTCGGCCACCGTCCGGCTGAGGGCCCCCTCGGTGGCCATGCCCTGCCATCCGGGCACGGACGAGGCCACCCGGCCCCGGCTGGGCTTGAGACCGACCAGCCCACAACACGACGCCGGGATCCTGATCGATCCACCCCCGTCGCTGGCGTGGGCCACGGCGAACATCCCGGCGGCCACGGCAGCCCCCGCCCCCCCGCTCGAACCTCCGGATGTGTGCGAGGTGTCCCACGGATTGCGAGTGGGACCGAACCGGCTGTTCTCGGTGACGGTGATGGAGCCGAACTCGGGCGTGTTGGTCCGTCCGGTGAGGATGAAGCCGGCGGCCATGAAGGCGTCGGCGATGGGCTCGGTGACGGTGCTGAGCTCGTCCGAAGCCCCGTTGGAGCCGAGGGTCAGTGGCTGTCCGGCCACGGGAAGGAGGTCCTTGATCGGCAGGGGCACCCCGGCGAACAGCGGAAGCTCCTCGGCGCCGCGAGCGATCCTGTCCCCCAGGGTCTTGGCCTCGGCCCGGGCGTCCTCGTCGTTGCGCCAGATGACGGCGTTGAGCGCAGGGTTTCGGGCATCGATCCGCAACAGGCAAGCGTCGAGTACCTCGACAGGACTCACCTCCTGGGACCGGATGGCGGAAGCCACGTCCAGTGCCGATGCGTGTTCGTCCATGCGGGCAGGCTAGACAGCGCAGCCCGGCGCCGCCTCTCCTTCCGCCCTACTCAGCTCGCGGTGCCAGCCCTCAGGACGTCCAGAGACGACCGCGCAATCCGGAGGCGCGGGCCACCGGTCGCCCGATCGCCGTGCGGAGTGAGGCTTCGCTGCTGACCACCGTCACCTGCTCTTTCGCCCTGGTCACCGCGGTGTAGAGCAGCTCTCGGGTGAGAATGGGCGACGTGGGCGGGGGCAACGACACCACGGCATGGGGGAACTCGGACCCCTGGCTCTTGTGGATGGTCATCGCCCACCAGGTCTCGACCTGGTCGAGTCGGGAGGGCGCCAGGAAGCGAGGTCCATCCCCGGTCATGAAGGCCACCATGGTCTCGCCGTGGTTGGTGGTCACCACGCCGACATCGCCGTTGAAGACCCCGTTCAGCTGATCGTTGGCGGTGACCATGATCGGCCGTCCGGCCTGCCACCGGTGCGACCGGCTGACGGCGGGAACGGCATCGGCGACGGCGGTCTCGATCCGGCTGCTCCAGTCGTAGAGGCCAAGGGGGCCGCGCCGGATGGCGGCCAATACCTTGATGCGCTGGGCGGCGGCGAGGGCAGCACCGGCGTCACCCCGAACGGCCGCAGCCGCCACCTCGATGCCCGCGGCCACCACCGACTGCTGCACCAGGGCCAGGCCGTCGCCATCATCGTCCCTGACCCACTCGGCGTCGGTTCGCCCGCCATCGAGTAGATCGATCGCGGTGTCGGCGTCGCCCACGCGGATGGCCTCGGCCAGTGCGGCGATGCCCGAGCCTTCGGCGAAGCGGTGCATCCGCCTGAGCACGGTGACCCGACCGGACAGGACGGAGCCGGCGGCTGGCGAGGACCCATCAGCCGTCTCGTCGTCCCCGGGCTGCCCGGCGTCGTCGCCCGGGCCGACAAGGTCTGCCATCACCGTTCCCGCTTCGATGCTGGCCAGCTGGAAAGGATCGCCTACCAACACGAGCTGGGCGTCGGGCCGCACCGCGTCGAGCAACTTGGCCATCAGGGGCAACGAGACCATGGACGTCTCATCGACGATGACCAGGTCGTGGGGCAGGGGATGCTGGCGGTCGTGTCGAAAGTGGGTCCCCGGGAGCCACCCCAGCAGCCGGTGGATCGTCAACGCCCCCGATCCGGTGAGCCTGGTGGCCAGGCCGGCATCGATCAGGCCGGAAGCGGTCAGGGCGGTGACTTCGGCGGCGACGGCTTCGGCCATGCGAACGGCGGCCTTTCCCGTGGGAGCGGCCAGCGCTGCCTTCAGGTCGCGGCCTTCGGCTGAGGCGGTCAGATGGGCTGCGGCCAGGACGCGCGCCACGGTGTGTGTCTTGCCGGTGCCCGGGCCGCCGGCGATGATCGAGATCCCGTCGCTCAACGACCGGCGTGCGGCGAGTCGCTGCCGGTCCTCGGGATCGGCATGGTCCGGGCCGAAGAGGTCGGCGAGCACGTGGTCGGAAAGCGCGTCGGCCAGCGTGGGGGCGAGCGGGTTCCGATGGGACCGAACTCGTTCGGCCCGGCCGAGGAGGTCGGCGGCCACCGCCAACTCGTAGTGCCAGTAGCGCTGCAGATAGACCCGTCTCCCATCCCAGACGAGCGGGCGCACCCGCTCGGGGGTGTCGCGGGGGGAGGACACAGCACCGGACTCGGACAGCCTTCGGCCCCATGCCTGCACGGAGGGCCAGGGCAGGACCCAGGAATCCCCGTCCTCCTCGTAGGGAACGACCTGGCGAGCCACCTCGTCCAACTCCATGCACACGTGCCCGAACCGCGGGGCCCGGGCGGCAACCGCCAACGCCAGGAGGACCTCGTCGGTCACGCCGGGTTCCAGACGCGCCACGGTGGCGGCCAGGTGGACCTCGGAGGGACCGAACACCCTCGCTTCCACAAACGGGGCCAGCACGGCAACCACCTCGGGAACGGCGACGTCCGCGGCGCGTGTCCGCCCGGCCGTTGTCGCGGTCGTCACCGCTGGGCCCCGAGGGCCAGTTGACCGTCGAGGAGGTCACTGAGCCCGACCACCAGGGCCGGTGGCACAGCCCAGCCGAAGACTCCGTGGGGCCGGCCACTGCTCACTTCGACCAGGGGACCGGTCATGCCCCGCAGGAACAAGTAGGCGACCCCCCCGAGGTGCCGGTCCGGTGCGTAGTCGGGTAGGCGCCAGCGCAGGTAGCGATGGAGCGCCACTGAGTACAGAACGGCCTGCAAGGGATAGTCGTGCTGGGCCATGGCGTGGGCGAGGCGCCCCGGGTGATAGTCGCCGGGTCCGGGCAGGTGACCCCACGGTGTCAGCTGGTTCGTCTTGTAGTCAGCCACGACGAACCGGTCGTCCCCCCGCCCGCTGGGCATCCTCATGATCAGGTCGATCGACCCGGTGAGGTGGCCGGACAGGTCCACATCGATCACACCGCCGGCCAGATCGGTGGCCCAGGGGCGCAGTGGGTCCCCGTCGTCGAGATGGTCCACCATCATCGCGCCCACCTCCTGCAGGTGGGCCGAGCGGCCGGCCTGGGCCAGACGCAGCTCGAAGGACATCTCGTTGAGCCGGTGGGCGGGGGCGACGTCGACCAGCGCGAGGCCGCCGCACAGAGGACCGAGCGGCGAGTTGAGTGCCGCCCGGAGGCCGTCGACGAGCAGGGCACGCCCGGTGGCCGCGGTTCCCGAGTCCGTGGCCGTCCCGGAGTCGGATCCTGAGGCGCCGGCCGGCGGCGCCAGGTCGAAGGCGCGCCTCGCCAGCTGCCGGTCGATACCTGCGGCCAGCGACGCCTCCAGGTCGGTGGCGGCGAAGTCGACGTCCTCCAGTACGGCGTGCACCAGGGTTCCAAAGGAGGTCCCGGCCGGCAGCCATGCCAGGGGTCCGATCCGCCCGGGCGGATGCGGTTCGGCCGATCCGGCCACCTCGCGACCAGCACCCAGCCCCTCGGTGGCCTGGTCGTCGGCCTCGCCCCGGTCATCGGGCTCGTCGTGGGCGCCCGCGTCGGACTGGGAGTCGTCGTAGGGATCGGAGCTATCGGCCGAGGTGTGCTGGGTGATGGTCGAGAACGACCATCGGTGTGCGGACCGGTCGAGGGTGGTTTCGAACGGGGCGAACTGGAGTGGCAGGGGTTCCGTTCCCCGGTTCCGGTCGACCCACCGCTCGGGGGTCGCAGTGGCGGGGGCGTCGACGGCACCGACCTCGATCGTGTCTCCTGCCCGACGCACGAGCGCCCCGAGTGAGGTCACGGCGTCGGCGTCAGCCGGGATCGACGCCGTCCTCCTCCCGTACCGATCGGGGTCGATCACCCCGTCGACCCGGGCGAACAGGACGCGGGCCAACGCCGTCTTCTCGCTGTTGTATGAGTTCGCCCACCACACGATGGCCTGGTGCTGGGCTCGGGTCAGCGCCACATAGAGCAGCCGCAGCTGTTCGCCCATGGCCTCTTCCGCCGCCCAGTCCGCTCGCAGCTGCGCACTCGCCTTGTCGGGCCACGATTGGGCGCCGGTGAGGTCCACGGTCCGGGCGCCGCTGTCCCGGTCCACATAGGTCACGGGCGGGCCACCCCTGGGGGGTCTCCACAACGAGGGGAGGCAGACGATGGGAAACTCCTGTCCCTTGGCCATCCAGATGGTCATGACCTGGACGGCTTCGTCCTCGGATTCGACGCGGCGGGCGGTGAGGCTCCCCTCCATGTCGGCATCGGCCTCGGTTTCCGGTTCAGCGTCGAGAAACGCCAGCATCCGGGCCACGCTGGTCAACCCACCGGGGGTGGCTCCGTGGAACAACTCGGCCAGATGCTCGAGGTCCGTGAGGCGACGATCACCGTCCGGAGCGCGCAGCACCCGGGGAACCACGCCGCTCTCGGTCCACACCCGAGCCAGGACCTCGGCGGCGGTGTGGGCGGCGAGCATGTCCGACCAGGTACGAAGTTGGTCCTGCAGGGCGTCCAGCTGCGGCTCCGATGCCGACGCCACCTGCTCGGCCCGCCACCCGACGAACCATGACAGGGCGAAGGTGCGAACCCGTCGTGCGTCAGACGGCCGGTCCATGGCATGGAGCAGGTACCGCATCTGCTCGGCGGCCGGCGACTCCAGCACGCTGTCCCCGCTGGCCAGTACGGCGGGCACGCCTTGGGCCAGCAGCGCGGCCTGCACGTCCTCACCCTGCGCCCTCGTGCCCACCAGAACGGCGATGTCAGAGGGACGCACCGGCCGCGGCTCGGAGCCCTCCCCGGCCACAGGGATCCGGGCGCCGTCGAAGAGACGGCGGACGGCGATGACCAGGTCGTCGTTGACGGCCACTGCGGCGGGGCCGGTCTGGACCCGGGGCGAGCGGGCGTAGCGCTCGATTCGCCCGCCGACAGCCAGGCGGAGCGAAAGGGCCGGGAGCGGCCGCCCGCCCAAATCGTGGAGTCGTCGGTGCCGGTTGGGCTCGGCCGGCTCAACCGGGACGAACGGGATGCCCTCGTCACCGAATGTGGCGCGTTCGAAGAGGGCGCCCAACGATGTCAGCACCGCTCCGTCCGACCTCCAGTTCGTGACCAGCGACCGGCGCTGCGTGCCCGAGCCCTCGGAGATGGCCTCCAGATAGGTATGGATGTCCGCGCCCCTGAAGCCATAGATGGCCTGCTTGGGGTCACCCACCAACACCAACGTCGTGCCCTCGTCGCTCTGGCCGAACAGAGCGGAGAAGATGCCCCACTGCACCGAGTCGGTGTCCTGGAACTCGTCGATCAGAGCCACTTTGAAACGGCTGCGGACCGCATCGACCACCGCAGCTGACGTGGGACCCTCCAGGGCGCTGCGCAACTGGGTCAACAAGTCGTCGAAGCTGACGGTGCCGCGGCGGCGCCGACGTTCGGCGACCTCGTCCACCGACCACACCACGAGATCGCGCAACAGTCGCTGTGCCGGTGTCACGTCGTCATCGCCGGCGGTCGGCACGAGCCGGACATCGGGTCGGCCGACCACCCGCTCGCAGATCGATCGGAGATCGGTCAACGAGGGCAGGTCTTCGGATGGGATGTCCCGCACCGCAGCCCCGATGAGAGCATCGGCGCAGGTTTCGGCGATCAGATCACGGGTGTCGTCGACGAGCCGGGCATCGCCGTCGACATCGGGTGAGACCCCGAGGGCCCCACGGACCTGAGCCGCGAATCCGTGGATGGTGGTGATGGTGGCCGCGTCGAACTCGGTGATCGCCCGG
>DASZGT010000330.1:0-2962 GCA_035938575.1 Acidimicrobiales bacterium | reverse complement strand
GTCGATGTCCGGCCGGGTGCCCGTCGAGATCTCGATGAGGTCCAGGGTGCGCTCGATCACCGACAGATTGCGGAGCCCGAGGAAGTCCATCTTGAGCAGGCCGAGGTCCTCGACCCCGTGCATCTCGTACTGGGTCACGATGGGGGCGTCGTCGGGATCGTTCCCGTCCGGTTTGCGCTGGACGGGCACGTACTCGGTCACCGGCTCGTCGGTGATCACCACGGCGGCGGCGTGGATCCCGTCCTGGCGGCGGAGCCCTTCGAGGCCCTTGGCCACATCGATCACCCGTCGGGCCTCAGGATCGGTGTCGTACATGGCACGCAGCTCGCCGGCGGCCGCGAACCCGTCGTCGTGGCCGTCGGTGCGGGCCAGGCAGGCCGCCAACGGCGTGTCCCGGCCCATCAGCAGCGGCGGCATGGCCTTGGCGATCTTGTCGCCCACGATGTAGGGATAGCCGAGCACCCGGGCTGCGTCTCGCACCGCGGCCCGGGCCTTGATGGTGGAGAAGGTGACGATCTGGGCCACGTGGTCCGATCCGTAGCGGTCGGCGGCGTACTTGATCATGTCGCCGCGGTACCGCTCGTCGAAGTCCATGTCGATGTCGGGCATCTGGACGCGACCCGGGTTGAGGAAGCGCTCGAAGAGGAGGTCGTAGCGAATGGGGTCGAGGTCGACGATCTGGAGGCAGTAGGCCACGCAGCAGCCGGCGGCCGACCCCCGACCGGGCCCGACCCTGATGCCCCGGGAGCGGGCGAACCGGATCAGGTCCCACACCACGAGGAAGTAGGCGGAGAAGCCCATGTCCCGGATCACGCCGAGCTCGTAGTCGAGTCGGGCCATGACCTCGGCGGGGATTGGCAGCCCGTAGCGCTCCTTGGCTCCTTCGATGCTCAGCGACCGCAGGTAGTCGGCGGAGCGTTCCTCGTAGGTCACGCCGGTGAACTGGTCGGGCACCGGGAAGCGGGGGAGGCTGGGCCGGCCGAAGTCGATCTCGACCGAGGCCCGCTCGGCGATCAACAACGTGTTGTCACACGCCTCCGGCAGCTCGGCGAACAGCTGCCGCATCTCCGCGGCCGACTTCAGGTAGTGCTCCTCCCCTTCGAATTTGAACCGCTTGGGGTCGTCGATGAGGGCGCCGGTCTGGACGCACAGAAGCGCGTCGTGGGCCACGTGGTCCTCTCGATGGGTGTAGTGGCTGTCGTTGGTGGCCAGGAGAGGAGCCCCGATCCGCCGGGCGATCTCGACCAGAGCCGGGTTGGTCTTGTGCTGCTCGGGCAGGCCGTGGTCCTGCAGCTCCACGAACAGGTTGTCGCGGCCGAAGATGTCCTGGAGCCGGGCGGCCAGGGCCTCGGCCTTGATGCGGTCGTCGGCCAGCAGCGCCTGCAGGACCACCCCGCCCAGGCACCCAGTGGTGGCGATCAGTCCGGTGCTGTGGCGCTCGAGCAGCTCCCAGTCCAGTCGGGGCTTGTAGTAATAGCCCTCGAGGTACGCGGCTGAGGACAGCTTGAGCAGGTTCCGGTACCCCTCGGTGGTCTCGGCCAGCAGGGTGAGGTGGTAGTAGAGCTTCTCCCCGCCGGCGACATCACCGCCGGTGTCGTCGACCTTGCCCCGTCGCACCGGCCGCTCGTGCCGCGACTCCGCCGCCATGTAGGCCTCGGTGCCGATGACCGGATTGATGCCCGCCTCTCGGCATGCGGCATAGAAGTCGAGGACGCCGTACATGTTCCCGTGGTCGGTGATGCCCAGGGCCGGCTGCCCATCGGCCACCGCCGCCTGCACCAGATCCTTGACCCGGGCGGCTCCGTCCAGCATGGAGAACTCGGTGTGGGTGTGCAGGTGGGTGAACGACGGTGGGGCCAAGGCCGGGCGCCTTCCTCGATGTCCTCGTCTGGGTCGGCTGGAGTTCTCCACAGGATGTGGACGAGTTACAGCAGTGTCATTCCGACGATAGCGCGGGCCGAACCGGTCCGCGGGCGTCGATGACCGGTCCGGGCCACCCGGGGAGGAGTCGGAGCCGGGAGAGTGCCCGGCCAGGGAGAAGCGGGAATCGGAGCCGACGGGCGACGAGGGATGGGGTCAGAGCAAAGGGGGGTGGGGTCACAGGTAGGTACCGGGTCGGCCGATGTCCGGACCGGCCCCCTCGGGCAAGGAGCGCTGGCGCATCTCTTCGAGCTGGCTGCGGGCCGCGACCTGCTGGGCCACCAGGGTGGCCTGGATCCCGTGGAACAGGCCCTCCAGCCACCCCACGAGCTGGGCATGAGCCACCCGGAGCTCGGAGTCGGAGGGTGTCGGGGTGTCGAAGGGTATCGAGACCCTGTCCAATTCGGCCGCCAGCTCGGGTGAGAGCCCTTCGGCCAGCTCCCGCACGGACTGCTCATAGATCTCCCGCAGCCGGGCCCGGCTGGCTTCGTCCAGCGGCGCCTGGCGCACCTCCTCCAGCAGCTGTTTGACCATCGAACCGATGCGGAGCAGCTTGGCCGGCCGTTCGATGGACTCGGAATTCGACTCTTCCGCCGGGCGCGGCTCGCCCGCGCCCTGTGCCGGGTCGGCGCCCACGGCCACCGTGAGGGCGGCCGGTCCCTCGCTCCCGCCGGGGCGGTCCACCACCTCGGGTTGGAGGGGTCCCTCGTCGCCGGTACCGGGGTGCGTCGCGTCGCCATCCACCATCAGATGTTGCCACCTCCTGTCAGGGCCACCAGCGGGACCAGCATCTCGTCTCGTGTCAACGACCCATGCCGGCTGCGCAGACGGTTTTCGCCGGTGTCGGCCGGGTCGACGAAGGCGATTGAGGTGTGGGGGATCAGCGCCACATCTCCCAATCGGGAGACGACCCCGTCCCGTAACGGCCCGCCGAACACTCCGTCGTCGATGAGCTGGTCACGTCCCCATGCCCACGTCGAGTCGCCGTAGCGCTCGACGACCGCCTCGAGAAGGTCGTCGGCCGCGCCCGGCCGCGCGTGGA
>DASZGT010000329.1:0-2309 GCA_035938575.1 Acidimicrobiales bacterium | reverse complement strand
GCCGGTGTCTGGGCGCCGAAGTAGGTGGAGGTGGCGGTCAGGTAACTGCCCGAGTAACCCGTGAGGCCGATCTTGCCGCTGCTGTCCCCACCGTTCCACCAGATCTCGTTGCCGGAGGCGCCGCTCCCGCCGAGGAAGTTGCAGGCCGTGAGGTTGTCGATGCTGACGTTGTTGGCCTTCCAGACCACGATGCCGTTGCGCCCGACGGTGCTGCCGTCCGATGCCGAGGTACCGAGGTCCTGTTGCCCGGGGTTCGAGCTGCACTCCCCGGTGGATCCGGCCTTGGTGCCGTCCACCACCACCGTCGACCGGTTCATCCCCCTCAGGTGGATGCCCGATGTGGTGATCACCACCCCCGCCGCGTAGCCATGGGCCGGGTCGAGGGCGGCTCCGGACTCGTCCGCGGTCTCGTGGTAGTCGCCCGGCGCCACCAGGATCCAGTCACCCGGTTTGGCCGCGTTGACTGCGGCCTGGATGGTCTTGAACTGTCCGGCGTGGCCCTGGAACGTCCCCACCAGCAGGGCGCGACCACCGCTCGAACTGCTCGAGGTCGAGCCGGACGTCGCCGACGAAGACCCGCATGAGGCCAGCAGCCCCGCGCCCATGACGCACACGCCGAGGAGGACGCCGGTCAGTCGCCATCGGCTCAGGCCGGCCGGCACCGGGGCGGGGCCGCGGGCTCCCCGGCCGCAGGATCCGGCCTGACCGCCCGACCGACCGATGCTTCGATCCATCATCATCGTCACCCTCCCCTTGCCCACCGGACACCAGCCACCGGTTCGAGGTCGATGATGCCGGCCTGGGCGATGACGAAGGCGTCGAAGGCGATGGTACAGGGCAACGGCGCGACATCCGAGGGCCGGCGTCATCATCCGTCCCCATCGCCGCCAATGGCCTCAGCGGCGCCCCGGGCGGTTTCATCGAACCGCATCACCTGGTTGCCGCTCCGGGCGGACCCCCGCCCGTCGGCAGTCCCATCGGGCCTGGGACCGCTCTGCCGATTGGGCTACCATCCCCCTGTTGCGTCTTGGGGCCGGGGACCTCCACCATCGGTGGGCTCTGCCCCGATACGACCAGCGCAGGGTCGTGGGCCCTGCGCCCACTCACTCCGGCCTCCATCCCGTGGCCGGCCACGACGAAGGAGTCCCGTGACCAGCGAGCACCAACACCCCGACTTCAAGGTGGCCGATCTCTCCCTGGCGGAGTTCGGTCGCAAGGAGATCCAGCTGGCCGAGCACGAGATGCCCGGACTCATGGCCATGCGGTCCGAGCACGCTGCCGAACAGCCGCTGCGCGGGGCCCGGATCACCGGCTCCTTGCACATGACCATCCAGACCGCGGTGCTGATCGAGACCCTCACCGCACTGGGGGCGGAAGTGCGCTGGGCCAGCTGCAACATCTTCTCCACTCAGGACCATGCTGCGGCGGCGGTGGCGGTCGGGCCTGAGGGGACGGTCGACTCGCCCCGGGGCGTGCCGGTCTTCGCCTGGAAGGGCGAATCGCTCGAGGAGTACTGGTGGTGCACCGAGCAGGCCTTGTCCTGGCCCGGCGAGGGCCCGACCATGATCCTCGACGACGGCGGCGATGCCACCCTCCTGGTCCACAAGGGCGTCGAATTCGAAAAGGCCGGCGCCGTTCCCGACGCCGCCACCGCAGACTCCGAGGAGTTCGCAGTGGTCCTCGACGTGCTGGCCCGAAGCCTGGCCGAGGACCCCTCGCGCTGGACGACGATGGCCCGCGGGATCAAGGGCGTCTCGGAGGAGACCACCACCGGCGTGCACCGCCTCAACGAGATGGAGCAAACCGGCGAGCTGCTGTTCACCGCCATCAATGTCAACGATGCCGTCACCAAGTCCAAGTTCGACAACAAGTACGGTTGCCGCCACTCGTTGATCGATGGGATCAACCGGGCCACCGATGTGCTCATAGGCGGCAAGGTCGCCGTGGTGTGCGGCTTCGGCGACGTGGGCAAGGGCTGTGCCGATTCGCTCCGCGGCCAGGGCGCCCGGGTGGTGGTGACCGAGATCGACCCGATCTGCGCCCTGCAGGCGGCCATGGAGGGCTACCAGGTGGCGACGCTCGACGACGTGCTCGGCACGGCCGACATCTTCGTGACCTCCACCGGGAACAAGGACGTGATCACGGCCGACGACATGGCCCAGATGAAGCACCAGGCCATCGTGGGCAACATCGGCCACTTCGACAACGAGATCGATATGGCCGGGCTCATGAAGATCGACGGCATCGAGCGGGTCAACATCAAGCCCCAGGTCGACAAGTGGGTCTTCCCCGACGGCCACGCGGTGATC
>DASZGT010000328.1:0-4908 GCA_035938575.1 Acidimicrobiales bacterium | reverse complement strand
CCCGATCCATCAGGGGTGCACGTCACGTCGGCCCGGTAGTTGCGCACGGGGAATCCCTTCAGCATCGTGTAGCCGAGGTGGTTGGGCGGCTCCCATGCCACCACCTCCTCCTGTGAGCCGACTCCGAACCGGGTGAACCGTCGGATGGCGCCGACGCCGTCGGGTGCCGGCTCGCCGCTCCGGAGGAGGTCGCTACGGTCGAGAAACGACCATTCCTTCCAACGGCTGGCCTCGCCGATCAGTGGCCACACCACCTCGACCGGCGCCGAGGACCGGGCCGTGGCCTCGATCGGCCAAAGCCCGACGGTAGCTGAGCCGGACCGTGGGGTCGGTCCGCTCATCCCTCGATGTGGGTCCTCAGCGCTTCGAGGGCCTGTTGGTAGATCGTCGCCATGAGGTCGGCCATCTCGTCCGGCTTCGCCTCGACGTCCCACGTCACGCGGCTCGTAGCGCCACTCGGGGAGACCGTGATCACCGCGTGGTGGCTCTCGACCGGGGCGCCATCGACGATCGCATAGGTCAGGGCCCGCCCCCCGTCATCCTTCGACACCAGTCGCTCGGTGATGGTCATCCCCATGGTCTCGAGGATCCGGTCCTCGCCGACCACCTTGCACGAGTCCATGCCGGGCATCCATCCGCCGATGCCGCCGAAGTCACCCACCACGGCCCACACCTCGTCCGGCGACCCCTTGATGTCGATCGCAGCCTGTCCCGTTGCCATGGTTCTCCTTTTGTGATCTCTGGTGGACCCCACCAATCCCCCGAGCGGGGGGTCGGGGGCCCGTTGTCAGTCCGATGGTAGGCGGTGGCGACGGCGGTTCGCCGCCCGGGGTCGCCCGCCGAGGTAGGGAGCGAACGGGAATGGTCGCGGTCCGGGGTGGTGGCGCCCTGCTTGGCCGCCCCATAGGGTCCGGGAGGATGACCGCCACCCCCTCCGACGCGGAACCGTCGACCGCCCTCTTTGTCCTTGACGGCGACCAAGCCGTTCCCACCGAGCGGGCTCGGGGCCCGTGGTCCCCGATGGCACTGCACGGGGGACCGGTGGCCGCGTTGGTCGCCCGTGGCGTCGAACTCCACGCCGGATCCGACGACCTGCAGCTGGCCCGCATCACGCTCGAGCTCATTCGCCCGGTCCCCGTGGCCCCGCTGACGGTGAGGAGCACGGTGGTCAGGCCCGGACGCAAGGTGCAGCTCATCGACACCGTCGTCGAGGCCGACGGCGTCGAGGTGGCCTGGTCGAGAGCGCTGCGCATCCGGGTGGCCGCCGGGCCCACGCTGGAGCCCACCGTTCCCGAGGACGACGCACCTCGACCACCCGAGCTCGGCTACAGCTCAGCCTCGATGGTCGACAGCTATCGCGCCTTCCACAACGAGGGGATGGAGATGCGCTACGTGTCAGGCTCGTTCGAGCAGCCGGGACCCGCCACGGTATGGTTCCGCCTTCGGTGCCCGGTCGTCCTGGGTGAAGTGCCCACCCCGTGGCAGCGGGCCGCGGCTGCCTCCGACTTCGGCAACGGTGTGGGGGCGGAGCTCCCCTTCGGCTCGAGTCGGTTCATCAACCCCGATCTCACCATTTCGATCCACCGGCCACCGGTCGGGGAGTGGGTGTGCCTCGACGCCCGCACCCGGTTCGGCACCCCGGGGATCGGTGCCGCCGAGTCCGAGCTGTGGGACGTCCAGGGACGCATCGGCCGCGCCGTGCAGAGCCTGTTGGTGGAGGTCGAGCCGTGAGGGGGTCTGCGAGCCAGGACGACTCCACCTCGAGCGTGGCTGGGCTGCTTCTGGCCAGGGCGGACGACGACCATCCGGGCCTCCGCTTCGAGGAGGAGCAGTGGAGCTGGCGCCAGGTCATCTCGGCCAGTGCCAGTCGCGCCTCGTGGATACGATCGGTGGCCGGCCGCCGTCCCCTCCACATCGGTGTGCTGCTCGGCAACCTGCCCGAGTACGTCTTCTGGTTGGGGGCCGCCGCCCTGACCGGCTCCGTCATCGTGGGAATCAACGCCACCCGCCGGGGTGAGGCCCTGGCCAGCGACATCCTCCGCACCGACTGCCAGGTGGTGGTCACCGACGCGGAGGGTGCCCACCTTCTCGAAGGCCTGGATTTCGGCGTGGCCACGGATCGGGTCATTCGCGTCGACAGTGAGCGGTATGCCCGAATGCTGGAACCGCACGAGGGAGCCGACCCGGGTGAATTGGCTTCGGTCTCGGCTCCGACCCCCGATGACTTGTTCCTGCTCCTGTTCACATCGGGGACGACCGGTTCCCCCAAGGCGGTCCGCTGTACGCAGGGCCGCCTGGCCTCCATTGCGGAGCGCTCCGCCGAGGCCTACGGGTTCGAGCGGGATGACGTGGCCTACTGCACCATGCCGCTCTTCCACGGGAACGCGCTGATGGTGCTGTGGGGCCCCGCCCTGGTGGTCGGCGCCACTGTGGCCCTGGCCCGGCGGTTCAGCGCCTCTGGGTTCGTGGCCGACGTCCGTCGACACGGCGCCACCACGTTCACCTATGTGGGCAAGGCGCTGGCCTACGTCCTGGCCACGCCCGCGGCCGCCGACGATGCCCGCACCACGTTGCGTCGGGGATTCGGCACCGAGGCGTCGATCGCCGACCACGAGGCGTTCGAGCGGCGCTTCGGCTGTGTGCTCACCGAGGGGTACGGATCCAGCGAGGGTGGCGTCGCCATCAGCCGTACCGCGGAGACCCCGACCGGGTCGCTCGGCCGGCCGGTGGGCGATGTGGCCATTGTCGACCCCGACACCCTGGAGGAGTGCCCGCCGGCCGTCTTCGATGCCGGGGGTGCCTTGGCCAACGGTGAAGCCGCCATCGGCGAGATCGTCAACCGCTCCGGAGTCGGCGGGTTCGAGGGGTACTACGCCGACGAGGAGGCGACCGCGGCCCGAACCCGTCACGGGTGGTACTGGACCGGGGACCTGGCCTATTGGGACCGGGCCGGCTTCTTCTATTTCGCCGGGCGCGGCGGGGACTGGATGCGGGTGGACTCGGAGAACCTTACCGCCGGCCCCGTCGAGCGGGTCCTGGTCCGCTTCGAGGACGCCGCGGCAGTCTCCGTCTACCCGGTGGCGGACCCCAGCTCGGGGGACCAGGTGATGGCAGCACTCGAGATGCTGCCGGGGCGTCCGTTCGATCCGGGGAGGTTCAGTGCCTTCCTTTCGGCCCAGCCCGACCTCGGAACCAAGTGGGTTCCCTCGTTCGTGCGCATCGCCGCCGGACTGCCCCAGACGGCCAGCGGGAAGGTGACCAAGGAACCGTTGCGGGCGGAAGGGTGGTGGCGTGGGAACGACCCGGTCTTCCGGCGCCGTGGCGCCACCCTTGCGTTCGCGCCGATGGCTGCCCGCGATCGCCGGGAATTGCTGGCTGAATTCCGGCGGCACGGTCGCGAGGAACTCGTCGGGGCATGAAGGGTGACGACGGTTGACGTCTCTCGTGAAGACCGACCCTGGACGCGACGTTGCCAGCCTCAGGCTGTCCGAGCTGTCCCATAGGGCCGCGCCGCCCCGGGACGGTCAGCCCTCGAACGAGGGAACCAGAGGTCCGTCCGGGGCAGCGGCGGCTTCGGCCGCCGCCACGGCCACCGGCGACACCTGCCGGGGGATGATCAGCGCCAGCACCCCGGCGGCCAGGGCCACGATCGAGGCGATGAGGAAGCCCCGGGAGTAGCCGGCGGTCATGGCTACCCGTCTGGCCGCGTCGGTCACGACGGTCCGCCCGGCCAGCAGCGAGGCGATATGGGTGGCGGCCACTGTGGACAGGACGGCCAGGCCGACGGATGCACCGATCTGCCTGCTGCTGTTGACCAGCCCGGAGGCGAGACCGGCGTCCTGGCGCGGCACCCCGCCCGTGGCCGAGAGGGCGATGGGCGTGAAGGCCAACCCCATGCCGAAGGTGGCCAGGATGCCGCCGCCGCAGGCTCCCGTCCAGTAGCTGTCCCCGGCACGGATGAACGAGAGCCAGTAGAGGCCGAGGGCCGCGCACAGGGCACCGGCCATGAGGACGTTGCGGGGGCCGAGCCGGGGAGCCAGGCGCCCGGCGATGGTGGCGGCGACGGCGATGGCCGCCGTCTGGGGCAGGAAGGTGAGCCCGGTGATCACCGGGTCGTACCCGAGGACCTGCTGGAGGTAGAGGGAGAGGAAGTACCACATGGCGAACATGGCTACTCCGAAGCAGAACATCACCAGGTTGGCTCCGGTCACCGCCCGTGAGCGGAACAGGCGCAGGGGAACCAGCGGGTGGTCGGCCAGCTTGGCCTCGATGACGGCGAAGGTGGTCAACAGCACCACGGCGATGGCCCCGGTGAGGAGCGTCGAGCCCGAGGTCCACGACACCTGGTCGGTGTGGACGATGGTGTACACCAGGGCCAACAGCCCGGCGGTCACGGTGATGGACCCCGGAATGTCCAGGGCCCGCCGCGGGCCGTCGGCCTTGGACTCGGCCAGCAACAGACGGGCGAACGGGTAAAGGGCCGCCCCGATGGGCACGTTGACGAAGAGGATCCAGCGCCATGAGAGGTACTGGGTCAGGAATCCACCGAACAGTGCACCGGCCGCCCCGCCGCCGGCGGCCACCGCGCTCCACACCCCGAGGGCTTTGGCCCGGGCCCTCTCCTCGGTGAACGTGACGGTGAGGATGGTCAAAGTGGCGGGCGAGAGCACAGCGGCGCCGACGCCCTGGAGCGAACGGGCCGCGATCAGCGTGGCCTGATTCCCGGCGAATCCGCCGAGCAGGCTGGCCCCCGTGAAGAGGATCAGGCCGAGCAGGAAGATGCGTCGCCGCCCGAACAGGTCGGCCAGACGACCGCCGAGCAGCAGCAGGCCTCCGAAGGTCAGGGAATAGGCCGTGACCACCCACTGGAGGTTGGCGGCGCTGAAACCCAGGTCCTTCTGAATGGAG
>DASZGT010000327.1:0-3029 GCA_035938575.1 Acidimicrobiales bacterium | reverse complement strand
GGCGTCGGCCGACGGGGTCCCGCGGACGGGGTGGCCGATGAGCCCGTACTGGAACATCGTGGTGAGGGTCTCGGTGACCGCCCGGTCGAGATCGGCGACCCGGATGGCCCCTGACCTCACCAGTTGGATCAGGGCGGCAGGCGAGCCCGGCTTGACGAGGGCGATGCCGGCCCGGAACGCCGAGGCCGTGCCCCCATCCGGCACGGCGCCGAGGTCGGACCGAACGAATCCGGCGAACCCCCACGAGGCGAGGTCGGCGTAGACGGTCGGGTTGGAGCAGTCGTTGACGGAGTTGACCGAGCCGTACGAACACATCATGGACGCCACGTGGGCCTGCTGTACTGACTCTTCATACGGTGGGTTGAACACTTCGGCGAGCGCCCGGGCGGGGACCTGCTGGTCGAGGATGTGGCGCGCTGTCTCCTGCGAGTATGCGGTGATGTGTTTGAGGTTCGCCATGGTCCCGGTGGACTGAATGCCTTCCACGTTGGCGACGCCCATGGCGCCGGTCAGCATCGGGTCCTCGCCGAATGCCTCGAAGGTGCGGCCGGCCTCCGGCACGCGCG
This sequence comes from Acidimicrobiales bacterium, assembly GCA_035938575.1. Lineage (GTDB taxonomy): Bacteria > Actinomycetota > Acidimicrobiia > Acidimicrobiales > RAAP-2 > Bog-756. The sequence continues at coordinate 2,463 of DASZGT010000327.1, read as the reverse complement.
CAAGGTTGAGCTCGGGCCCCTGGGAGGCGTCGATCCCCTTCGCCCGGGCCTCCTGGCCCATGACCACACCCGTGGCACGCGCCGCCGACGGGTCGAAGGTGGCTGCCACTCCGATGGCCGACGGCGGCTGCGTCACGCCGTGCATGCCGACGCCGATTCCGTTCGGCCCGTCCGTGAGGGTCAGCGGCGGGATGCACAGCGAGGGGATCCCGAGGTTGGTGTTCTCGAGGGGCGGCTGGCTCCGCAGGACGACGAACGACGCCTTCTGATCGAGTGTCATCCGGGTGAGGACCTCGGCGGCCAGCGACGCGGCAGAATCCGTACCGTGTCGGGACTGGGACACCCACGGGCATTGGGAGGCCGCGTCGCCCGATGGTGCAGGCGCGCCGTCGGCACGGTGCGATCCCACGAGGAAAGATCCTGCAATGGTCGCGCCAATGACGAGTTCGACCATGAGGATCCGTGTTCGGCTACGGCGTCGGGGGCTGGCCATGCGACCGGTGGTAGCTCCTTGCTCGTTGGGCGTCGGACGTACCCCGACCTGCTGGGACCGAGTGCCACCCTACGACTCGAAGCAAACCGGGTGGTGGACATGGCGTTCGCGCGGCCTCCGCCTTTGGTCCTAGTCAGTGGCGCTGAGACTGAGGGGCTGTCCCCTACCGAATCCTCTTTGAGTCAAGGGGTTAATCCATGACGCGTCCACCGTCGGGCCAAGCCACAGAGGGGGACGGCCAAATGCGTCCTAACCGGCAACTTCTGTCAGTCACTGTGCTAGAACCTTCCAACGTCGACTCCGAAAGGACACACCCGCCGTGGACACCGCACCCGCTCAACGACTCGTCTCGGATATGCGCGGGGTCCGCTACGGCGAGGTGATCGCCGTCTTCCCGCGGGATTCCGGGTTCGAAGCCGAGGTCTACGGCACCCAGATGCTGAACGACTGCCCTCAGGAGCTCTGGGGCACCCTGGATGCCGACTCCATCGCCGCAGAGCTGGGCGCCGTGGCGGTCAAGCTCAACGGCCCCCGTCACTGGATGATCGACGGCCTCGGCCAGAAGGTCGCCGTCTTGGACCCGGTACTTCGAGACTTCAACGGCCTGACCATGCGACGGATCGCCGTCGTCGATCTGGGCGCTACCCCCTCGACCACCCCGTACACCGAGGTCCACGTCAACCGCGGCGCGGTGTTCTTCTTCGACGCCGGCGCCCCAGTCTACGAACTGGTCAACCCCGAGGGCCTGGCCTACGTGATGCAGGCCTACTGCGTCGGGGTCGACCCCACCACCACCGCGGAGAGTCTGGAGACGCTGGGTGGGCGCCTGGTCCTGCCGCCAGGCTGGTCCTACCGCTCACGGGTCCTGGACGAGGAGCTGGTGATCGACACCACACAGACCGTCGCCACTGTGCTCCAGGACGAGTTCGAGCACTCCTACACGCTGCCCGAGTAGCCCGGTTTCGACCCGGCGATCCCGGGGTGCCAGCGGACGGCTCTGTTGCATTGATCGATCGTTGGGACAGAGGTGACATTCACTGCACAGACTGGCCGGGGACAGCTTCAGGATCAGCGCTAGTGGCTAAGAACTCTCGGGGTCTCAGCCTCAGCTGAGGACACTCGAGCTCACCTCATCGAGCTGAGACTCGGGGGGAGCAGATAGCAGACCACTGCGACGACGAACCGGCGTACGGGGTGTCACCGATCGCCGGCCGCAGGTATCACGAGGAGGTCGGCTCCCGACGCCCGTCGCGCCTTTCCGCCCCTAGACGCGCGGGGACGGTGGGCCGACACGTCGACCCACCGTCCCCCGGTACCGGGAGTAACCGGTTCAGCTGGCCGTGCCGCTCGGGGCAGGCACGTTGCACTTGGCCTCGATGGCCGAGGCCGCCTTGTTCAGGCGGTTCGTGAATGTCGCGCTCTTCAGCCGGGTGATGCGCCTCTCGAGGCGGTCTGCCAGCCTGGTGTGTCCGGCCGCCGCCGCCTTGGCCTGGGCCGCGGTCAGCTTGGGCAGTCCGGCGGCGATGTCGCCCTCGACCTTTTGGATCCGGTCCAGCACCTTGGTGGCGTTGGCACAGTTGAAATTGGCCAGTCGGGTGGCCGGGGTCGGGGTGGCCGTCCCGGTAGTAGCCGCTCCGGCAACGCCGGCCGCACCGAGGGACAGTGCTCCGACAGCCACGACACCGACGATGGCCTTCTTAGCCGCGGGGATGATGTTCATGGTTGCTTCCTCCTGAATGGGACCGGTGGTTCCGGCTCTTCACCAGTTATCGCCCGTAGGCATGGGCGATTCATGATGCACCTGTTAGGAGAGGATGATGGCGTGCCCTTGCACCCGGCAGTCATGCCTCAGCTCACGCAGTTGGTGTCCTCAGCCCAGTGAGCTGAGAACAAAAGGCCTGGCCTCAGCTCACGCAGTTGATGCTCTCAGCCGATCGAGCTGCGGACTCAGCTCTAGAGGCTTCGTGTTT
>DASZGT010000326.1:0-2323 GCA_035938575.1 Acidimicrobiales bacterium | reverse complement strand
CGGTGACCGGCCGGTAATCACCCCATTGCACCGGGTCCGTGTCACACTTGTCCGGCCATCGCGGTCGCATTCGTCCGAATGCATTCGAGAGGAGTCGGTGGGTGCTGGCTTTTACCTTCCCGGGACAGGGATCGCAACGATCTGGGATGGGCCATGCCTGGGTCGAGCACCCTTCGTGGGAGGTGGTCGCCGAAGCCTCCGACATCGCTGGGCGCGACCTGACCGCCCTGCTGCTCGATGCGCCCATGGAGGAGCTGACCCTCACCGCCAACGCCCAGTTGGCCACCTTCGTCATGAGCCTGATCGTGCTGGACGCCGTCGAGCGCGTGGGCCTCTTCCCTGGGGCATGCGCCGGCCATAGCCTGGGCGAGTACACCGCCTTGGTGGCCTCCGGGGCCCTCTCCCTCTCCGACGGGACCCGGCTGGTCATCGAGCGGGGCGACGCCATGCAGGCTGCGGCCGATCAACGCCCGGGCACCATGGCCGCCCTGATCGGGATCTCCGATGACGACGCCGAGGCGGCTTGCCAGAGGGCTGAGGCAGAGGTCTGGGTGGCCAACTACAACGCACCGGGACAGGTGGTCATCGCCGGCACCGTCGAGGGGATCGCCGTCGCCACCGATCGGGCCAAGGAGCTCGGCGCTCGCAAGGTGCTCCCCATCCCGGTGTCCGGCGCCTTCCACACCCAGCTGATGCTTCCGGCGCGGGCCCGGCTTCGCCAGACCCTCGACGCCGTCGAGTTCCACGCCCCCGAGGTCCCCGTGGTGGCCAATGTGGATGCCCGCATCCACGCCGATGCCGGCGAATGGCCCGGACTGCTGTCGTCGCAGCTCTGCAGTCCCGTGCGGTGGCGACAATTGCTGGAGACCCTCGGCGGACGAGGGGCGACGGTCCTGGCCGAGCTCGGGCCCGGGGGGGTGCTCACCGGTCTGGTCCGTCGAACCGTCCCGGACGTGCGCGGGGTGGCGGTCGCCGTCCCCGACGACCTCGACAAGCTCATGGACATGGTGGCCGGCACCGACGAGTGGACGGCCACGGCCGAGGCCCACCAGGGCGAGCACCTCTATACCTCCGAGCGGGTCATCGTGAGCCCGGCCCCGGGGGTGTTCGAGCCCGATGTCGGGCTGGCCGCCTTGGAGAGCACAGCACTGGCCGAGGCCACTGCGGCACCGGGCAGCGGCCAGGGGGCGGCTCCCGGTTCGATCCTGGCGGTCGGCGACCGGGTCGGCACGGTCGGCCTCACCGACGTGCGGACCCCGTTCCACGGCATCCTGGTGCGCTGGTTGGCCGTGCGGGGTGAGCGGGTGGTCGAGGGTCAACCCGTCGCCTGGATACGAAGCCCGGGAAGTGCCGGGTGACCGACGCCGCCCCTGATAAGGGTGCCGGGGTCGGGGTGCCCGCCGAGGGCAGGGTGGTCCTGGTCACCGGGGGCTCGCGGGGCATCGGGCTGGCCTGCGCCCAATGGTTCCTGGCCCGGGGCGACCGGGTGGCCGTGACCTCGAGGTCCGGACAGGTGGAGGGCGGCCTCGACCCGCATCCCGAGCGCCTCCTGTCCTTGGCCTGCGACGTCACCGACCCGGACCAGGTCAGCGCGGCTTTCACCGCCATCGAGGAGACCTGGGGCCCTGTCGAGATCCTGGTGGCCAATGCGGGCATCACCCACGACACCCTGGTGCTCCGGATGAGCGAGGAGGCGTGGTCCGACGTGATCGCCACCAACCTGACCGGGGTGTTCCGGGTGACCAAACGGGCCCTGGCCAAGATGATCCGCCTCCACCGGGGACGGGTGATCATGGTCTCGTCGGTCGGGGCCTTCATCGGCTCGGCCGGCCAGGCCAACTACGCGGCGTCCAAGTCCGGCCTGGTGGGCATGGCCCGTTCGATGGCCCGCGAGGTGGCCAGCCGGTCGATCACGGTCAACGTGATTGCCCCCGGGCTGGTCGAAACGAATATGCTCGCGGCACTCGGAGAGGAACGCATGAGCGAGTTCGCAGCGCAGGTTCCCCTGGGTCGGGTGGCCCGACCCGAGGAGGTGGCCGAGGCCGTGGGCTTCCTGGCCTCAGCCGGAGCGGGCTACATCACTGGCGCGGTCCTGCCGGTGGACGGTGGGCTGTCCATGGGCCTCTAGGGGCCCGGAGGGGCCGACGTGGCCGAGGAACCACCGGCCACGGGACCGACCCAGGATCAAAGACCGACGACAAACCCATGACAAAAGGAGCAAGTGCGTGAGCAACGACGAGGCATTCGAGAAGTTCAAGGAGTGCGCGGTTGAAGTCCTCCAGGTACCTGCAGACAAGGTGACCAAGGAGGCGCGGTTCACCGA
>DASZGT010000325.1:0-8046 GCA_035938575.1 Acidimicrobiales bacterium | reverse complement strand
CTGCTGCCGCAGGCCACGATGAACACCTTGTTGACGGCCCGGAGCTCCTCGTTGGTGATGTGGACCTCGTCGAGGGCCAGGGTCCCGTCGGGCAGGACCCGGTCGAGCAGGGTGTCGGCCACCGCCCGGGGCTGCTCGTGCATCTCCTTGCTCATGTAATCGTCGTAGCCGTCCTTGCGGGCCGCCTCGAGGTCCCAGTCGACGTGGAGTCGGGCCGGCTCGACCTCGCGGCCGTCGGCGCCGGTGACCGTGAGCCGGCCCGGTCGCAACTCGGCGATCTGGTCGTCCTCCAGCACGAAGAAGTCCCGTGTCAGGCCCAGGATGGCCGGCACGTCCGAGGCCAGGAAGGCAGCCGACTCGGTCACGCCCATCAGCAGCGGGGACACCCGGCGGGCCGCCACGATGAGATCGGGCTCGTCGGCGTGGACCACCGCCAGCGAAAAGGCCCCCCGGACCCGGCCCAGGGCAGAGCGGACCGCATCGGCCAGTCCCGGGGCGCGCCCGCTGTCCAGGGCGGCCTCGACCAGGTGGGCCAGCACCTCGGTGTCGGTCTCCGATTCGAAGTGGTGACCGTCGGCGATCAGCTCGTCGGCCAGCTCGACGTGGTTCTCGATGATCCCGTTGTGGATCAACCCGATCCGGCCCGAGCAGTCCACATGGGGGTGGGCGTTGACCTCGGCCGGCCGGCCGTGGGTGGCCCACCGGGTGTGGCCGATGCCGGCCGTGGCACCCTCCGGCGCGTCATCAGCCCGTTTGACCAGGTCGTCGAGCGAGCGGGTCCCGTTGGCCGCCCGTGCCCGCCACAGGCCGCCGCCATCCGCCGCTCCCACCAGCGCCAGGCCGGCGGAGTCGTATCCCCGGTACTCGAGGCGGGCCAAGCCTTCGAGGAGGACCCCGAGGATCCCGTCGTGCTCGCTGGCATCATCGGCGAAGGTGTCGCCGGAGGTTCCGCCGGAATCCGCACGGGCGGGCGCCGAGGCGGTGGTGATCCCGATAATGCCGCACATGACCCGCCAGGCTAGTGTCCCGGCGCGCGCCGGCGGCTCCAGGAAACCTGCCGTAGACCCGTCGCGTGCCCCGTGGACGGACCGGCGGGGCGCCCACCGGCCGTCCCGGTCAGCCGCGGGTGGCTGCGGCCGACCTCAATTCGAACCCGACCAGCGTGCTGAGACGCTGGGCGATCTCCTCGGCCACGCCGTCACCGTCGGCCTCGACCATCACCCGTACCAGCGGCTCGGTCCCACTGGGCCGCAGCAGCACCCGCCCGGCGTCGCCGAGCCTGGCTTCCTCCTCGGCGACGGCCGACCACACCGCCTCGGCGCCGTCCAACAACTCGGTGTTGGGGACGGGCACGTTCACCAGCACCTGGGGGACCCGGGCCACCAGCCCGTCCAGCAGCTCGGCCAGTGGCTTGCCCGCCCGGGTCACCAGGTCGGCCAGGATGAGACCGGAGAGCAGCCCGTCGCCGGTGGTGGCCAGCCGTCGGAAGATGATGTGGCCGGACTGCTCGCCACCGAGGGCGAAGCCGTCCTGGTCGAGGGCCGCCAGCACGTGGCGGTCGCCGACCGCCGTCTCCTTCACCAGGATGCCCCGCTGCTCCATGGCCAGCCGGAATCCCAGGTTGGTCATGACCGTCACCACCACGGTATTGCCGGCCAACTGGCCCCGTTCGGCCAGGTCGAGTGCGAAGAGGGCGAGCAGCTCGTCGCCGTTGGCCGGCGCGCCGTTCCCGTCGACCGCCAGCAGTCGGTCGGCGTCTCCGTCGAGGGCCAGCCCCAGGTCGGCCTCGTGCTCCACCACCGCGCTGGCCAGCGTCTCGGTGGACGTCGAACCGCACCCGGCGTTGATGTTGGTCCCGTCCGGATCGCACCCGATGGCCACCACCTCGGCGCCCAGCCGCTCGAAGACGCTGGCGGCCAGCCCCGACGCAGCTCCGTTGGCGCTGTCGACCACCAGCCGGAGCCCGTCCAGGCTGCGTCCCTCCAGCAGCGTGCCCAGGTGCTCGACGTAGGACTCCCCGAGGCCCGATTCGGTGGCCAGGCTGCCGACGCCGTGACCCTCGAGGCTGCGGGGGCCCTTGACCGAAGGATCGAGGATGCGCTCGAGCTCGTCCTCGATGGCCGCTTCGGTGTCGGCGCCGAGCTTGGCGCCGCCCGCGGCAAACAGCTTGATGCCGTTGTCGGCAAAGAGATTGTGGGAGGCAGAGATCACGATGGCCGGCGCGTCCCGGGTGGCCGACAGCCAGGCCAGGGCCGGAGTGGGCAGCACCCCGACATCGACCACGCCGGCCCCCTCACTGGCCAGCCCGGCGGACAGCGCGGCCTGGAGCATGAGCCCCGACCGGCGCGTATCCCGACCGATCAGGAAGGTCTCGGCGCTGATGGTCCGGGCGATCGCCCGACCCAGGGCCAGGACCAACTCTGGAGTCAGTTCGACGTTGGCGACGCCCCGCACGCCGTCCGTGCCGAACCTGGTTCTGACCACCGGGTTACCGCTTGGAGTACTGGGGAGCCTTGCGAGCCTTCTTCAGGCCGTACTTCTTCGACTCCTTCTCCCGCGAGTCACGGGTGAGGAATCCGGCTTTCTTGAGCGAGGCCCGCAGCTCGGGGTCGAGTTCGCAGAGGGCCCGGGCGATGCCCAGCCGGAACGCACCGGCCTGGCCGGAGACGCCTCCACCGTCAATGGTGACGTCGATGTCCCACGATTCGGTGGTCTCCGTCAGCCGCAGGGGCTCGGTGACGATCATCCGGTGGGTCGCCGACGTGAAATAGTCCTCGAACTTCTGCGTGTTGACGGTGATCGACCCCTGGCCGGGGCGGATCCTCACCCGCGCCACGGCTCGCTTGCGGCGTCCGGTGGTCTGGCAGGTCGGGGCGGTGTTGGCCACAGCGGGGCTCCTCGGGATCGATTCGATGGGTGCCTGGTCAGCGTGGGCGCTTACGCACCGCTCCGGGCCGACGCGGTGCGACGGGCGCCCGGGAGCTCCAGGGGTTCGGGGGACTGTGCGCTATGCGGGTGCCCGGCACCGCGGTAGACCTTCAGCTTGGTGGCCATCTGGCGACCCAGCCGGTTCTTCGGGAGCATCCCGGTGACGGCGTTCCGGACCACGTCATCGGCGCGGTCGATCATCAGGTGGCTGAAGCTGGTGGCGGTGAGACCGCCGGGGTAACCGCTGTGCCGGTAGGCCATCTTGGTCTCCGCCTTGCCGGAGGTCAGCACCACCTTGTCCGCGTTGACCACGATGACGTGGTCGCCCATGTCCGTGTTGGGCGTGAAGGTCGGCTTGTGCTTGCCGCGCAGCACCGAGGCCACCTCGGTGGCCAGCCGGCCGAGCACCAGCCCGTCGGCGTCGACGATGCGCCAGGCGCGGGTGATATCGGCGGGCTTGGGTGAGAACGTGCGCACGGGAATTCCTTCTTCGGTGAAGCTGGGTGTCGGGGCACCGGCAGGTGCGGGGCGTGTGGCTGCCGCCATCCGGACGACCTCCGAGCAGGGTTGATACCCGCCAGCAGGCCGACCAGGTCCCATCCCGGCGAGTGCCCAGGATAGGGCCAAAAGGGCTGATGGGCAAGCCAGGGCGCCCGGTCGGCTAGAGGTCAGCCCCCCCAGTCCCCCCACCGTTGTCCCAGCCTCCGCCATATCCCTGGCCCGGGCCAGGGATATGGGGTGCCGGACCGGTCATGGACCGTAACGGACGGCCATCAGGGTCAGGCCGTGGGGAGGAGCCGGCTGGGAGGCCTGCTGGCGATCGGCCGAGCGCAGGATCCACATGATGTCCGACGCCCGCTTCTTCCCGCGGCCGACATCGACCAGCGTGCCGACCAGCGAGCGCACCATCTGGTGGCAGAAGGCGTTGGCCTCGATCTCGAAGGCGAGGAGGCGCCCCACCGCCGGGACCACGGCGGGGGTCGACCCCGGTGACGGAGGGGCGTGCCGACGGGTCCCGGGTTCCACGGCTTCCGAGGCGCTCAGCTCACTCCAGCGGGCGTCGATCACCCGGCGACGGATCGGGTCGTCCGGCGCGGTGCCCGGCACCCGCCGGCAGAAGGCCCGGAAGTCGTGTTGGCCGAGGAGGGCGTCGGCCGCAGCCACCATCGAGCGCAGGTCGAGGGGGTCAGCCACATGCCAGGCCATCCCGGAGAGCAGGGGGTCGCCCACCGAGGCGTTGACCACCAGGTAGCGGTAGCGCCGGGCGGTGGCCGAGTGGCGGGCGTCGAAGCCCACCGGCGCCACCTCGACCTCGCGGACCACGACGGCCGGTCCTAGTTGGCTGTTGCACGACCTGACCACCCCGGCGGGATCCAGGGCGGCGGCCGTCTCGGCCGGGAGGTCGAAGTGGACCACCTGGTCGAGGGCATGGACCCCGGCGTCAGTGCGCCCAGCGCAGGTCAGGGACACGGTGGTGCGGAGTGCCCGCCCGAGCGCCACGGTGAGCGCTCCGGCGACCGTCGGCTGTCCGTCCTGAGCGGCAAACCCGCGGAAGCCGGAGCCGTCGTAGGCGACCTTCATTCGCCAGCGGACGGAGTCGGCTCCCGACCCCCCGGATGGGGGGGGCAGGCTCACACCAATTCGATGCGGGCCATCGGCGCGTTGTCACCCAGCCGATTGCCCAGCTTCAAGATCCGGGTGTAGCCGCCCTGGCGCTCGGCGTAGCGGGGGCCGATCTCCGCAAAGAGCTTCTGGGCCATGTCCTTGTCCCTGATGAACGCCACCACGTTGCGCTGGCGGGCCACCCCGCCCTTGGCGGCCGCGGTGATGACCTTCTCCGCCACCGGGCGGAGCGCCTTGGCCTTCGCTTCCGTGGTCACCAGGTACTCAGCGGCGATCAGGGAAGCCACCAGGTTCCCCATCATCGCCTTCTGGTGGGCCGAGCTGCCGCCGAGGCGACGACCCTTCTTCGGAGTGCCGAGCATGGGGTGGCCTCAGTCCTTGACCCGCAGGGACAAGCCCCGCTCATCGAGCTTCTGAAGGACCTCGTCGAGCGACTTCTGCCCGAAGTTGGTGATGTTGAGCAGGTCGTCGAGGGTGCGGTCGACCAACTCGCCGATGGTGTTGATCTGCGCCCGCTTGAGGCAATTGCGAGGACGCTCGGTGAGGTCGAGGTCCTCGATGCGGAGGTCGAGGTCCGGTGAACCGGTGCCGACGGTGCCCACCTCGCCGAGCTCGAGGCCCATCGGCTCGTCCTCCAGGTCGGCGACCAGGCCGACCAGGGTGCGGAGCGTGTCTCCGGCCGAGGCCAGGGCCTCGCGGGGAGTCAGCGATCCGTCGGTCTCGATCTCGAGCACCAGCCGGTCGAAGTCGGTGGACTGCTCCACCCGGACCGGCTCGACCGTGAACGCCACTCTGCGCACGGGGGAGAAGATGGCGTCGATCGGGATCACCCCGATGGTGGTGGAGCGCTTGTTCTTGTCGGCCGAGAGATAGCCCCGGCCGCGTTCGACGGTGAGGTCGACCGCCAGTCGGCCCTTGCCGTTGAGCGAGGCGATGTGCTGCGTCGGGCTGAGCACCTCGACGTCCGCGGTGACCTGCAGGTCGCCTGCGGTGGCATCCCCGGGGCCACGCTTGTCGAGGCGGATGGTCACCGGCTCGTCGCTGTGCACCCGGAACAGGAGGTCCTTGAGGTTGAGGATGAGGTCGGTCACGTCCTCTTTGACGCCCGGCAGGGTGGTGAACTCGTGCAGGGCGTCGTCGAACCGCACCTGGGTGATGGAGGCGCCGGGAATGGAGGACAACAGGGTGCGGCGCAGAGAGTTGCCCAGCGTGTGTCCGAAGCCCGGGTCGAGAGGTCCGACCGCAAACTTCTGGCGGTTGTTCTCTTCTTCACCGATGGATTCGACGGTGGGTCGTTGGATGATGAGCATGCTGATCGTGGCTCCTCGGCAGTCTGGTGCGCAGGGTGGTAGTCGGTCGGGGTCTGGGTCGGTGGGGGGTCTCGGTGGTCAGAAAAGCGGCGGCCCGGCTGTCGGGCCGGACGTCGGCTACTTGGAGTAGAGCTCCACGATGAGCTGCTCTTGGACCGGCTCGTCGATGTGCTCACGCAGGGGGAGGGCGAAGACCCGGACCTCGAAGCGGTCACCCACGGTCTCCAGCCAGGGCGGCAGCTGCCGGTCGAGGGTGTCCATGTTGCGGCGCACGTGGAACAGCTCGCGGGAGGACGGCTTGAGGGCGACCACGTCGCCCTGACGGACCCGGTAGCTCGGGATGGTCACCCGCTTGCCGTTGACCAGCACGTGGCCGTGGCGGACGAACTGGCGGGCCTGGGAGCGGCTGGCTCCCCATCCGGCGCGGAAGGCCACGTTGTCGAGGCGCTGCTCCAGCATCCGCAGCAGGTTCTCGCCGGTGATGCCGGGGGCCCGGCTGGCCTCCACGTAGAGGTTGTGGAACTGGCGCTCCAGCAGGCCGTAGATGCGCCGGGCCTTCTGCTTCTCCCGGAGCTGGCCCAGGTATTCGGATCCCTGGCGCATCCGGTCGCGGCCGTGCTCGCCCGGAGGGTAGGCCCGGCTGTGCCGGTCGGTGACCGCCTCGGAAACAGGGCACTTCATCGAATAGCAGCGCTCGCCCTTCAAGAAGAGCTTGGTGCGCTCCCGGCGGCAGAGCCGACAGACCGGTCCGGTGTAACGAGCCATAGGTGAACCTTTCGTCCCTTCGTCCCGGCCCTAGACCCGGCGCCGCTTCTTGGGGCGGCAGCCATTGTGGGGAATAGGGGTCACGTCCTTGATGCCGGCGACCTCGATGCCGGCTGCGGCCAACGACCGGATGGCGGTCTCACGGCCCGAACCGGGTCCCCGGACCAGCACGTCGACACGGCGCACGCCGTGCTCCATGGCCTTCTTGGCGCACTGCTCGGCCGCCAGCTGGGCGGCGAAGGGGGTGGACTTCCGCGATCCCTTGAACCCGACGTTGCCGGCGGAGGCCCAGGCCAGCACGTTGCCTTCCGGGTCGGCGATGGAGACGATGGTGTTGTTGAACGAGCTCTTGATGTGGGCAACGCCGAACGTGATGTTCTTCCGCTCGCGTTTGCGGGGGCGCCGGGTGGTGGCCGGCTTGGTCGTCTTGGCCATTACTTGCGGACCTTCTTCTTTCCGGCAACCGTCTTCTTCGGTCCCTTGCGGGTGCGTGCGTTGGTGTGGGTCCGCTGGCCGTGGACCGGGAGGCCCTTGCGGTGGCGGATGCCCTGGTAGCAGCCGATCTCCATCTTGCGCTTGATGTCTTGGGACACGTCACGTCGCAGGTCGCCCTCCACCTGGAGGTTGGCATCGATGTAGTTGCGGAGCCGGGTCACCTCCTCGTAGGTGAGGTCGCGCACCCGTGTGTCCCGACTGGTGTCGGTGGCCGCGCAGATCTGCTGCGAGGTGGTCCGGCCGACGCCGAAGATATAGGTGAGCGCGATCTCCAACCGCTTCTCACGGGGGATGTCCACGCCTGAAATGCGGGCCACGTGTTCTTCCTTCTCTCTTACGCCTGATCCGCGACCGTCAACCCTGCCGCTGCTTGTGGCGGGGGTTCTCGCAGATGACCATGACCCGCCGGTGCCGGCGGATCACCTTGCACTTCTCACACATCGGCTTGACGCTGGGTCGAACCTTCACGTTGTCGTCCTTGTCTCGTACTCTCGCATCGTTTCCGTCGATGCCCGCCCTGGCTGCTCCGACCTGTTCGGGGTGCGACGACCCCGCACTCCCGTCGGCTCGGGCCCGTCCGGCCCGAGGCCGCTCCGGGACCGCCCGTCTGGACTATTTGTAGCGGTAGGTGATCCGCCCCCGGGCCAGGTCATAGGGCGTGATCTCCACCTGCACCTTGTCCCCGGGGAGGATGCGGATGCGGTGCATCCTCATCTTTCCGGAACTGTGAGCCAGTACTTTGTGTCCGTTCTCGAGCTCCACGCGAAACATGGCATTCGGTAGAGGCTCAACGACCGTGCCCTCCAGCACGATGGCATCTTCCTTGGGCTTGGGCAGGTGAATCTCCTCGATATTCTGTCGTTCTCGTCCGCTCGACCCGGGGGTCGGCGTGCGCCACGGGCAACGAGGTCGTCGACCGTCCGCA
>DASZGT010000324.1:0-2457 GCA_035938575.1 Acidimicrobiales bacterium | reverse complement strand
GTGGACGTTCGACTTCGATCGGGCGGCCGAGGGCGACAGGTTCAAGTACGACGAGCTGTTCGAGGCCGACGCGCTCCTGCTCGGGCGTGTCACGTACGAGGGGTTCGCGGCCGCCTGGCCCAACATGGGGCACGACGAGTTCGGGCAGCGCATGAACAACATCGAGAAATACGTGGTTTCGTCCACGCTCGCGGACGAGGAGGCCACGTGGGGCAAGACCACGGTCCTGCGAGGCGATGTGGTCGCCGAGGTCACCCGCCTGAAGAACCAGCCCGGCGGGAACCTGCTCGTCGAGGGCAGCGCGCAGCTGGTGCAGACCCTGGTGGCACACGACCTGGTGGACGAGTACCGCCTGATGATCTTCCCGATCGTCCTCGGCGCGGGCAAGCGCATGTTCCCGTCCTCGGTGCCCCAGCCGTCGACCCTGGCGATCACGAACTCGCAGACGGTCGGGTCGGGTGTCGTGCTCCTGAACCTCTCGGCGCGCCCCGAGATCGCAAAGTAGCGACGGCGACTTGGGCGTCGGGGCAGGCGCTAGAACCGAGTCGGCCCCGCTGGCCCCGGGCACCCACGCCGTGCTTGACTTCGAGGCCAGCGGGAGGTGACAGAGGGGCGCATGGACGATCTGATCGGCAAGGTGGCCGTGATCACCGGCGGTGCCAGTGGCATCGGAAGGGCCGTGGCGGAGCGGGCCGCGGCCGAGGGCATGAAGATCGTCATCGGCGACGTCGAAGAGGGGCCCCTCAAGGAGGCCGAGGACGAACTGTCGGGCCGTGGGGCCGAGGTGGTGGGCGTGCTCACCGACGTCTCCGATGCTGCGTCGGTGCGAAACCTCCGCGAGAAGGCCCTCGATCGCTTCGGGACGGTCCACCTCGTACTCAACAACGCCGGCGTCGGGCTCGGCGCCCCCATCTGGGAGGTCAGCGAGGAGGACTGGCGCTGGATCCTCGGTGTGAACCTCCTGGGGGTCGTCCACGGCATCACCACCTTCGTGCCGTTGCTGATCGAGCAGGGCGAGGGACACGTGGTGAACACCGCATCGATCGCCGGCCTTGCCACGGCTCCCTTCCTCGGGCCCTACAACGCGACGAAGCAAGCCGTCGTCGCCATCTCCGAGACGCTGTTCAAGGACCTCCGGACCGTGGGTGCGCCGATGGGCGTCGGGGTCTCGGTCCTGTGCCCCGGATTCGTGCGGACCCGGATCGCCGAGTCCGATCGCAACCGGCCCACCTGGGCGCCCGAACGAGAGGCCGAGGGCGCGGCGGAGCTGCGCGGCGCCATCCAGAACATGGTCGACGGGGGAATCCCACCGGCGGTCGTCGCCGACCGGGTCATCGACGCCGTCCGCACGAACACCTTCTACATCCTGACCCACCCTGAGCTGACCCCGGCGCTCCAGACCCGCTTCGACGACATCGTGCTGGGACGCCCACCCACTCCGACCACCATCATCTGAGTCCGACGCCCTTCGGCGGGCGACCTGGGTGTCAGGAAGCGGGCAGCGGTTTGAACGGCTGCACCGTCACCCAGCAGGTGCCCTGTGGTTTGTGGTTCGTCTTGAGCTTGCACTGCGACGACGGCGGCACGTTGTTGTGGATCTTGACGACCTGGTACTGGGTCGGGCCGTAGAACTTGGTCGGTCCGTATGTCCACACCGGCGCAAGGGTGCCCGGGTAGTTGGCGATCTTCGACATGGCCTCGGCGAAGCTCTTCCGGTTCAGGTTCGGCCCGGCGTTCTTGGCTGCCGTTGCGAACAGCCGGATGGAGCCGCACCAGGCCTGAATGGGGCCCTGCTCCTCGATGTAATAGGACTCGGTGCCGGGGATGGGCTTCGGGTGGTAGGAGTGCCACGTCTGGAAGCACGAGCGCACCCCCGGGTCGTATCCGCCCTGGCTCTGGGGCCGGGCGTCGTCGAAACCACCGAGGGTCTCGGTCGTGACACCCTGTTGGCCGTTCAACGCGGCCTCGTAGGGCACGGGAATCAGGCCGAGCGCGACCTCAATGGTGGACTGGTAGTCGCTCATCAGGAGTTGTGGGTAGAACTGCTGTGCGTTCTCTGCCGCCAGATACGGGAAGAACGCGTTCTCCGGTAGCAGCGGGAAGACGGACTGTACGCCCGCCGCCTTGAAGCGCTCCACGGCGAGTTGCGCTTGCGAGCTGGTGCTGGCCGACTGGTCCGGGTTTCCGGCGACGGTGGCGACCTGCGGCGTGATCCCGGCCTGCTTGAGGTCGGGAAGCAGGTAGGAATCGAGCGCCGCCTGGTCGCCTGCCTGGTCCGAGACGACGACTCCCACCTTCTTGCCGTGGCCCAGGCGGCCCGAGCTCAGGCCCCACTGCACAGTGGCGGCCAGCACCGGCGACTGGTCCGGCCCTGTCCACCACAGGTACGGGGAGCCCATCTGCGTCCAGTTCGTGGTGGTGGACCACGCGCTGATCAGCGGGGTGTGACCCTGCTCG
>DASZGT010000323.1:0-4061 GCA_035938575.1 Acidimicrobiales bacterium | reverse complement strand
AGTCTCCACGGTGTGCGCATCGTGACGGCCCACAACCGTCAGCGTCAGAACGTGATCCATCATCGCAATGTGGTGGGCGACTACCGGGACGCCAACAACTACACCGCCCACGTCAGCGCGTCCTACACGACCGGCACCCAGTTGCTCGGTGTCCTCGGCCAGGCGGTGCTGCTGGCCGTGGGTGGTGAGATGGTGCTGCACCACACGCTGTCCATCGGGGCCCTGGTGGCGTTCTTCTTGTACCTCAACCGCTTCTTCCAGCCCATCCAGCTGCTGGTCCAGCAGTACAACACCTACCAGCAGGGCCAGGCCTCGGTGAACAAGCTGCGTGACCTGGTGGACACCGCGCCCTCGGTGACGGAGGCGGCCGATGCCGTCGAGCTGCCCCCGATCAACGGTGAGATCACCTTCGAGCACCTGTCCTTCGGCTACGACCCCGGCCGGTTGGTCATCGAGGACGTCAATCTCGTGGTGGCCGCCGGTGAGACGGTGGCCTTCGTCGGTGCCACCGGGGCCGGCAAGTCCACCCTGGCCAAACTGGTCACCCGCTTCTACGATCCGACCGCGGGTCGGGTCCTCATCGACGGCCACGACCTCCGGGGCGTCACCCTGCATTCGCTGCGCAGCCAACTCGGCGTGGTGCCGCAGGAGCCGTTCCTGTTCGCGGGGACCATCGGTGACAACATCGCCTTCGCCCGACCCGATGCCAGCGACGAGGAGATCCACGAGGCCATCGACCGGGTCGGCCTCACCGACGTAGTCGAGCGCATGCCCGACGGCCTGGACACCGTGGTCCATGAGCGCGGCCAGACCCTGTCCTCAGGGGAGCGCCAGCTGATCGCCCTGGCCCGTGCGTTCCTGGCCCACCCCCGGGTGCTGGTGCTGGACGAGGCCACCTCCAACCTCGACCTGCAATCCGAGACCAAGATCGAGACCGCCCTCGACGCCCTGCTCGAGAACCGCACCGCCATCCTCATCGCCCACCGCCTTTCGACGGCCCAGAGGGCCGACCGCATCGCCGTGGTCGACGAGGGCCGCATCGTCGAGATCGGGTCACACGCCGAGCTGGTGGCGGCGGACGGTCGTTACGCCCAGATGTACGCCACCTGGGTGAGGCAGTCCGACGGGTCCGAACACGCCCCGAGTGGGACGGCTACCGGCTGAGGTCCAAACCGGGCGTGCAGTAGGGGGCGGCGCGCCGACCATCGGCTGGCCGAGGTCGAGGCCGCCGCCCTGTTGTGACACACCGGGACCGGATGGCCGGCCACCGCGGCCGGCGACTCGGTGGGCCGGTAGGTTCGGGACCAACCGCCGTGCTGGCTCTGCCCGCCGGAGCCAACCATCTCCCCACCATCCCGATCGGAGCTCCTACCATGCACATCGGCGTCGTACTGCCCCAGACCGAGATCGGACCCGACGTTGGTGGGGTACGTGCCTACGGCGAGAGGGTGGAGGCCCTGGGCTTTCACCATGTGGTGGCCTACGACCACGTGGTGGGGGCCGACCCCGCCGTGCACACCGGGTGGGACGGTCCCTACGACATCGACACCCAGTTCCACGAGCCCTTCGTCATGTTCGGCTTCTTGGCCGCCTGCACGTCCCTCGAGCTGGTGACGGGCATCACCATCCTCCCCCAGCGGCCCACCGCCCTGGTCGCCAAGCAGGCCGCCGAGGTCGACCTGCTCACCGGGGGCCGGTTCCGGCTGGGCGTGGGCCTCGGGTGGAACGCGGTCGAGTACGACTCCCTGGGGCAGGACTTCTCCACCCGGGGTCGGCGCATAGAGGAGCAGGTGGGTCTGCTGCGGTCCCTGTGGACCACCCGATCGGTGACCATGCGGGGTCGGTTCGACCAGGTGGTCGGGGTCGGGATCGCCCCCCTGCCCATCCAGCGACCGATCCCCATCTGGTTCGGGGGTGCCACGCCGGCGGCGTTCCGGCGGGCCGGGCGGCTGGCCGACGGGTGGCTGCCCATGGTGCAACCGGGTCCCCGGCTGGACGAGGCCCTGGCCCAGGTGGCCGAGGGCGCGGCGGAGGCAGGACGGGACCCGGCCGCCATCGGCATGGAGGGTCGGCTCGACTGGCGCGGCGACCCGGACGAGGTGGTCCGGCGGGCCGAGCTGTGGCGGGAGGCCGGCGCCTCCCACCTCTCCATCAACACCATGCGCGCCGGATTGGCCACCGTCGATGACCACCTCGAGGCGCTGGGGCGGGTGGCCGAGGGGCTGGCCCTCGGGTGAGGCCGGGGCGTCCTCCGGGGACCCGCGTTTGCTCAGGCCACCACCGGCACGGTTGACAGCCCGGCCTCGAAGCGGGCGTCGGTGACCTCTTCGTCCACCATCTGGCCGCTCAGGTAGGAGTCGTACGCGGCCAGGTCGAAGTGCCCGTGGCCGCACAGGGCGGTGAGGATGACCTTCTCCTCGCCGGACTCCTTGCAGGCCCACGCCTCCCTGATGGCGGCGGCGATGGCGTGGGTCGGCTCGGGTGCGGGCAGGATTCCCTCGGAGCGCACGAACTGCATGGCGGCCCCGAAGCACTCCAGCTGGGGGATGGCCACCGCCTCCATCATGCCCAACTCGTAGATGTGGGAGATCAGCGGCGACATCCCGTGGTACCGCAGGCCTCCGGCGTGAATGGGATCGGGGATGAAGTCGTGGCCCAGGGTGTGCATCTTCAAGAGCGGCGTCATGCCGGCGGTGTCACCGAAGTCGTAGGCGTAGACGCCGCGGGTCAGCGACGGACAGGAGGCCGGCTCGACGGCCCGGATCACCGGGTCCATCCGGCCGGCCAGCTTCTCCCGCATGAACGGGAAGGCCAGTCCACCGAAGTTCGAGCCGCCACCGGTGCAGCCCACCAGCAGGTCGGGGGCTGGCTCGCCGGCCATGGCCATCTGGAGCAGGGCCTCCTCCCCGATGATGGTCTGGTGCATCAGCACGTGGTTGAGCACGCTGCCCAGCGCGTAGCGAGTCTCGGGATCGGGAGCAGCCACCTCCACCGCCTCGGAGATGGCGATGCCCAGCGAGCCGGGGCTGTCGGGGTCGGCGTCGAGGACGGCACGACCGGCCGCGGTCATGGTGCTGGGCGACCGGTGCACCTTGCCCCCGAAGGCCTCCATCATCAACCGCCGGTAGGGCTTCTGGTCGAAGGAGGCACCCACCTGCCAGATCTCGCACTCCAGCCCGTAGAGGGCGCAGGCGAAGGCCAGGGCCGTCCCCCACTGGCCCGCACCCGTCTCGGTAGTGAGCCGCCTCACTCCGGCCCGGGCGTTGTAGTACGCCTGGGGCACTGCGGTGTTGGGCTTGTGCGACCCGGCCGGCGAGACCCCTTCGTACTTGTAGTAGATCCGGGCCGGTGTATCGAGGGCCCGTTCGAGGCGGTGGGCCCGGAACAGAGGCGAGGGCCTCCACTGCCGGTAGACATCGAGGACAGCCCCGGGGACGTCGACGAACCGGTCTTGGCTGACCTCCTGGAGGATGAGGTCCATCGGGAACAGCGGGGCGAAGTCGTCGGGGCCGGCCGGCTGAAGGGTCCCGGGGTGAAGGGCCGGGGGCGGCGGGGACGGCAGGTCCGGCACGATGTTGTACCAGGCCGTGGGCATCTCGCTCTCGTCAAGGATGAACTTGTGCCGCCGCACGGTCTCGTCGATAGAGGTCATGGGGCCCTCCTTTGCTCGGACCCGAAGCTACACACGTACCGCGTCACCGGCCATGCCCGGCCGCGGCGGGGACGGCACGTCGACAGCCCAGCCCGGACTCAGTCGAAGCGGGGGTAGCGGTGCGCCCAGGGGTCGGCCTGCTCGAGCTGGGAGGCCACCCGCAGGAGCTGCGCCTCGCGCCACGGGCCGGCCACGATCTGCACCCCCACCGGCAGTCCCGAGGCACCCACGTGCAGGGGCAGGCTGATCGCCGGCTGCCCGGTGATGTTGAAGATGGCGGTGAAGGCGGCCATGGCCACGATATCCATCACGGGGCCGGCCTCGGCATGCACCGCCTCCAGCAGCCCGACCTTCGGCGGCTCGACGGTCATGGTCGGCGTGACCAGCAGGTCGAACTCGTCGTCGAAGC
>DASZGT010000322.1:0-3914 GCA_035938575.1 Acidimicrobiales bacterium | reverse complement strand
TGGACCGCTACTTCCAGATCGCCCGCTGCCTGCGCGACGAGGACCTCCGTGCCGATCGGCAGTTCGAGTTCTCCCAGCTGGACCTGGAGGCGTCGTTCGCCGGCCAGGAGGACGTGCTCGAGTTCGTGTCCGAGGCCGTCCTCGATGCGGCCGAGGCCGCCACCGGTGTCCGGCCCAGCGACATCCCGAGGATGACCTGGGCCGAGGCCCTCGACCGCTACGGCACCGACAAGCCCGACCTGCGCTTCGGGATGGAGCTCGTCGACCTCACCGCCGCCTTCGAGGGCACCGGGGTCAAGGCCTTCGGGGCTCCCAGTGTGAAGGCCATCGTGCTCCAGGAGGGCGCCGGACTGAGCCGCTCCCGACTCGACGGGATCACCGACCGGGCCAAGCAGCTGGGGGCGAAGGGCCTGGCCTGGTTCCGGGTCACCGCCGACCCGGGCACGGGGGGAGAAGACCCGGCCCTGGTCCTGGACTCGCCCCTCGATCGGTTCCTCTCCGACCACGAGCGGGCCGGGCTGCTGTCGGCCACCGGTGCCTCGGCCGGTGACCTGATCCTGGTGGTGGCGGACGAGTACCGGCTGGCGTGCACCGTGCTCGGTCAGTTGCGCATCGAGCTGGGAGGCCGCCCGGTGGGCGAGGGCCCCTACCGGTATGTGTGGGTGGTGGACTTCCCGATGTTCGACGGCTTCGACGAGGCCGGCAACCCGGTCCCGGCTCACCATCCCTTCACCATGCCCCACCCCGAGGACCTCGATCGCTTGGAGTCGGATCCGGCGTCGGTGCGGTCCCAGGCCTACGACCTGGTGCTCAACGGATGGGAGCTCGGTTCCGGCAGCGTCCGTATCCACCGCGCCGAAATCCAGAGCCGGGTGTTCTCGGTGCTCGGCATCGGGGAGGACGAGGCACGTTCGAGGTTCGGGTTCCTCCTGGGTGCGTTCCGGTTCGGGGCGCCCCCCCACGCCGGCTTCGCCGTGGGGCTCGATCGGCTGGTGGCCATCTTCGCCGGCGAGGACAACATCCGCGAGGTGATCGCCTTCCCGAAGACCCAGTCGGGGGCGGACCCGATGACCGGTGCACCCAAGCCGTTGGCGCCGGGCGTGCTGGCCGGCCTCGGCTTGCAGTTGATCCCGCCCCGGGACTGAGCGGCGCATCGTGGCCGACGGCGATCTGTTCTCGGGGGCGGCCGAGGAGCGGCTGGCCACCCGGGCCCCGCTGGCCGCCCGGCTGCGGCCCCGCACCCTCGACGAGATCATCGGCCAGCAGCACCTGGTGGGACCGGGGGCCCCCCTCCGGGCCCTGATCGAATCCGATCGGCTGACCTCGGCCATCCTCTGGGGACCCCCCGGCACCGGCAAGACCACCCTGGCATCGGTGGTGGCCGCGGCCACCGCCAAGCGATTCGTGCCCCTCTCCGCCGTCAGCGCCGGGGTGAAGGACGTGCGTGAGGTCGTCGACGGGGCCCGCCGGCTGCTGGGCGAGCAGGGCCGGGGGACCATCCTCTTCCTCGACGAGGTCCACCGGTTCAATCGGGCCCAGCAGGACGCGCTGCTGCCGTCGGTGGAGGAAGGACTGCTGGTGCTCATCGGGGCCACCACCGAGAATCCGTTCTTTCAGGTCAACGCACCGCTCCTGTCCCGCTCCACACTGTGGCGCCTCGAGCCCCTTTCCATCGACGAGCTGAAGGAGGTGGTGGCTCGGGGCCTCAGTGCCGAAGGCGCCCGTGCCGAGCCCGAGGCGGTGTCCGCACTGGTCGGCCTGGCCGATGGAGACGCCCGGGCGGTGCTCACGACCCTGGAGGTGGCGGTGGCGCTGTCCGGACCGGAGCCGATCTCGCTGGGTGATGTGGAGCGGGCCCGCCACTCCCGGCTGCAGCACTACGGCGAGGACGCCCACTACGACCAGACCAGCGCCTTCATCAAGTCGGTTCGGGGCTCGGATCCCGACGCCGGTCTGTACTGGTTGGCGCGGATGCTCGAGTCCGGCGAGGACGCCCGCTTCATCGCCCGTCGTCTGGTGATCCTGGCCAGTGAGGACATCGGCGAGGCCGATCCCCTGGCGTTGGTGGTGGCCGATGCCGCCGCCCGGGCCGTGGAGTTCGTGGGCCTGCCGGAGGCTCAGCTCAACCTGGCCCAGGCCGTCGTGCACCTGGCCAGCTCCCCGAAGTCGAACCGGGTGACGGTGGCCCTGGGCCGGGCGCAGCGGGACGTCCGGGAAGGACCCCGCGGGGATGTGCCGCCCCACCTTCGCGACGCCCACTACCGGAGCGCGGGGGCCATCGGCCACGGCGAGGGCTACGTCTATCCCCACGATCGCCCCGAGGCCTGGGTCGACCAGCAGTACCGGCCGGCCGACGTGGCCGACAACCGCTACTACGAGCCGAGCGACCGGGGCCACGAAGCGATCGTGGCCGAACGCCTGCGCCGTTGGCGGAACGAGGGGCCGGAGGATTCCGACCCGGGCGATGAACGCGGCCGGGAGAATTAGGCCAGACTGTCGGCCATGACCAGGCAGAGACCGGGCCAGTCCCTGGTGGCCCTGGTCGCCTCGCTCGTGCTGGTCACCGGGGTCGGCTCGGTCGCCGCTGTCGCCGTGGCCGGGGCCGCCGGTTCCCCTTCGATGAGAATGGTGGGTCGGGCCCCCGTTCTGCCCCGGGGCGCATCGGTCATCGGCGCCACCGACGGCGCCGCCGCCATCACCGCCGACGTGTCACTGAAGCCCCGGGATCCTGGGGCGCTGGACGCGTTCGTGGCCGCGGTGTCGACGCCCGGCTCGGCGCAGTACCACCACTACCTGGCGGCCGGTCAGTTCGCCTCGACCTTCGGGCCGACCGCGGCGGTGATCGCCGGCGTGCGCAGCTGGCTGGCCTCCGCCAGCCTGCGTCCCGGGGCGACCTCGCCCGACGGTCTGCTGATACCGGTGACGGGCACCGCCAGCCAGATGGCCGGCGCCTTCGGTGTCACGCTGGTCGAAACCCGGCTCCCGGGTGGGCGGGTGGCGCGCTTCTCGGAGGATGCCCCTGCGGTGCCCTCGGCGCTGGCGTCGTCCCTGGAGGGCGTCGTCGGCCTGAGCACGGTGGCGCAGCCCCAGCCCCAGATCGTGCTGGCTCCGGGCACCAACACCGCACCCAGCCCACGGTCGCCGGTGCCCCACGTCGGACCGGTGCCCTGCGCCGCGGCCACCAACACGGGCGGCTACACAGCCGACCAGCTGGCCTCGGCCTACGGGTTGAGCGGCCTCTACGGCGGGGGCAGGACCGGGACGGGCCAGACCATCGGCATCTACGAGCTCGAGCCGTACGCCGGCAGTGACATTGCCACCTACCAGGCCTGCTACGGGCTCACCAATGCGATCAACAACTTCACCGTCGACGGAGGCGCCGGGAGCGGTCCCGGTCATGGCGAGGCCGCCCTCGACATCGAGGACGCGGCCGGTCTGGCGCCGGGGGCGTCGATCAAGGTGTACACCGGCCCGCAGGGAGGCAGCGGACCCGTCGACACCTATGCCGCCATGGTCAATGACCCGTCGCTCAAGGTGATCTCGACCAGCTGGGGCCTGTGCGAGCCGGAGATGGCGGCCCAGCCCGGGGTGCAGGCCACCGAGTCGAATCTCTTCGCCCAGGCGGCGGCCCAGGGCCAGACCGTGGTGGCCGCCTCCGGGGACTCGGGGTCGACCGACTGCTTCGTGCCCGGAGTCGATCCCACGGCCACGGTCAGCGTCGACGACCCGGCCGATCAACCCAATGTGACCGGGGTCGGGGGGACGACACTCGTGTCGCCGGGGCCGCCGCCGGCCGAGACGGTCTGGAGGAACATCTTCGGATCTGGTGGGGGCGGCGTCTCGTCCGACTTCGGCATGCCGTCGTGGCAGTTCGGCCCGGGGGTGGGCGCCTCCGCCGCCGTGGCCCGGTGCAC
>DASZGT010000321.1:0-3026 GCA_035938575.1 Acidimicrobiales bacterium | reverse complement strand
AAAAGCGCTGCAGAAGACGTTGGTCGATCGTGGAAGGACACGGGGCCTCGTCGGGGCGACCGACGAGGCCAGGTAGGGAGCGGCAACAGTGGGAGAGCGGGAAGCGCCGGACAACCCGGCAGATGCATCGGGGCAGGATGTGGAGCCCGTGGCGGGGTTTGTGGGCTGCGACGAGACCATCGAACGCCTCTACGTCTACCTCGACGGCGAGCTCACCGAGCAACGACGGATCGAGATCACCAGGCATCTCGACATGTGCGGGCCCTGCGTCGGGGCCTACGGCTTCGAGTCGGAACTGCGGAGAGTCATCGCCAACCGCTGCAAGGACCACGTGCCCGACTCCCTCATCGACCGGGTCGCCGAGGCGCTTCGCAACGAGCACAGCCGCCAGAGCAACTGAGCCCATGGGCCTCGGGGACGGCCGCGAACACGTCGGGCCGTGCGATCCGGTAGCCGGCGCCCCCCGAGCACCGGCGAACACCCCCCGGGCACGCGGTTCCCTACACTGATCCCCGTGAGCGATTCGGTGAGCCCGACAGACGGCGCGGGGGCGGTGGCATGGGACACCGCGGAACGCGTGGCCGGCTGGGTCGGGAACCGGAGCCGGCTACCCGCCCCCTACCGGCCTGACCTCCTGCAGCAGGACTTCGAGGAGCTGACCGCCCAGGCCGAGGAACTGGTGGCCGAGTCGACCGGGCTCCGTTCGGCCTCGGGACCGGCCCGGGCCCGGGTCACGGACCGCGCCGGGTGGGTCCATGCCAATGTCTCCAGCTTCCAGCGGCTGGTGGGCCCTCATCTCGACAAGCTGGACCCCGCTCGCATCGTGGCCACCAATCCGATCACCGAGCGCCTGGCGGGGCCGCTGGCCGCCGCCGGCCGGGCGGTCACCGGTTCGCAGATGGGCCTGATCCTCGGCTGGCTGTCGACCCGGGTGCTCGGCCAGTACGACCTGCTCCTCACCGAGGAGGCCGTCGAGGACCAGGACCTGGTCTACTTCGTCGGGCCGAACGTGGTGGCGCTCGAGCAGCTCCACAACTTCGAGCCGCGTGAGTTTCGGCTGTGGCTGGCCCTCCACGAAGTCACCCACCGCTGCCAGTTCACCGCCATCCCGTGGATGCGCGACTACTTCGTCTCCCTGGTCGAAGAGGGCATCGGCTCCCTCGAACCCGATCCCGCCCGTTTTGCCGAGGCCTTGCGCCGGATGACCGACGAGATCCGGGCCGGGCGGAATCCCCTGCGGGACAACGGCGCACTCGGTTTGGTGGCCACCCCCGAGCAGCTCGAAGGGCTGCATCGGATCCAGGCCCTGATGAGCCTGCTCGAAGGGCACGGCGATGTCACCATGGACCGGGCCGGCGCCGCCGCCATCCCCAGCGCGGCCAGGTTCAGCGAGGTGCTGCGACAGCGCCGGAAGCAGACCAAGGGACCGGCCCGCCTGCTGCAGCAGTTGATCGGCATCGAGGCCAAACTGCGCCAGTACGAGGAGGGCGAGCGGTTCATCGCCGCCGTCGAGGACTCCGGCGGGACCGAGCTGCTCGACCGCGTCTGGCGGGGGCCCGAATGGCTTCCCTCCCTGATCGAGATCCGAGATCCGTCAGCGTGGATCTCACGTGTCCGAACCACACCCGCCCTCTCCGGCTGATCGCCCGGCCGGCCGATCGGCCGATCCCGGGCCGGCGGCCCTGCTCGGGCGGTGCACCTTCCCCGAGCCGGGGTCGGCCCTGGTCTGCGGGGTCTCCGGGGGAGCCGACTCCCTGGCCCTGCTGGCCCTGGCCACGCACTCGGGCTGTCTGGTCACCGCCGTGCACGTCGACCACGGGCTCCGACCGGGGTCCTCCGAGGAGGCCGACGTGGTGGCCGACGCCGCCCGCCGGTTCGGTGCCTCCTTCCGTTCGGAGCAGGTGGTGGTGGGAGCCGGCCCCAATCTCGAGGCCCGGGCCCGGCGGGCCCGGCGGGAGGTGCTCGGACCGGACGCGGCCACCGGGCACACCGCCGACGATCAGGCGGAAACGGTCCTGGGCAACCTGTTGCGCGGCTCGGGGGTCAGCGGGCTGGCCGGCATGCGGGCCGGGCCGCGCCATCCCCTGCTCGGCCTCCGGCGGACGGAGACGGTGGCGCTCTGCCAGGTCCTGGGCCTGACCCCGGTCCGCGACCCTTCGAACGACGATCCCCGCTTCCTGCGCAATCGCATCCGCCACGAGTTGCTGCCGCTGTGCTCGGACGTCGCCGGGCGCGATGTCGTGCCTGTGCTGGCCCGGCAGGCCGGCGTGCTGGCCGGAGATGCCGAGCTCCTCGAGGCGGTGGCCTCGCTGGTGGACCCCGAGGATGCGGCCGCCCTGGCCGGGGCCCCGCCGGCCGTGGGCCGCAGGAGTGTCCGCACCTGGTTGACCGGGGGTGGCGCCTATCCACCGCCGCTGGCCGCCGTGGAACGCGTCCTCGAGGTGGCTCGCCGGCAGTATCGGAGCGCCGAGGTTCCGGGGGGTCGACGGGTGGCCCGGACCCGGGGCCGGCTCTCGATCACCCCGGAGGAGCCGACGGACGGATCTCCGGTGGATGGCGCTCCGGTACAGTCGCGCCGTGACCGCCATTGAGGACCAGTGGCCCCCCGGTGCCGATCACCTCGTGCACGGTCCCGGTGTCGGTCGGGTGATCGTGTCCGAAGTTGCCCTCCAGGCCCGGATCACCGAGCTCGGCCTGCGGATCAGCGCCGACTATGCGGGGCGCCCGCCGCTGCTGGTCGGCGTGCTCAAGGGGGCGTTCATGTTCATGAGCGACCTGTCGCGGGCCATCTCGCTCCCCGTCGAGGTGGACTTCATGGCCGTGTCCTCCTACGGCAGCGCCACCCGCACGTCGGGGGTCGTCCGCATCGTGAAGGACCTCGACGTCGATCTGGCCAACCGCCACGTCCTGGTGGTCGAGGACATCGTCGACAGCGGGCTCACCCTCAACTACCTCCAGCGCTACCTGCTGGCCCGGAGCCCGGCCAGTCTCGAGGTGTGCGCCCTGCTGGTCAAGGACGGCCAGCA
>DASZGT010000320.1:0-2569 GCA_035938575.1 Acidimicrobiales bacterium | reverse complement strand
CCGCACCGACGCCGACCTCGTGGCCCATGCCCGGGCGTCCGGGGAGCGGCTCGAGTACTTCGACCAGCCCACCGGTGAGCGCTATGTGCCCTACGTCATCGAGCCCGCGGCCGGCGCCACCCGGGCCATGATGGCCTTCCTGCTGTCGGCGTACCACGAGGACGAGATCGGGGGGGAGCCCCGCACCGTGCTCCGGTTGCATCCCAGACTGGCCCCGTACCAGATCGCCGTGCTCCCCCTGTCGAAGAAGGAGACCCTCGAGCCCCTGGCGCGCCAGGTCCTGGCCTCGCTGCAGGTGCACTTCATGTGCGACTACGACGTGACCCAGTCCATCGGCAAGCGTTACCGCCGCCAGGACGAGGTGGGGACGCCGTGGTGCGTGACCGTCGACTTCGACTCGATCGAGGACCGGGCCGTCACCGTCCGGGACCGCGACTCCACCGATCAGGTCCGGGTCCCCATCGACGGACTGGTGGAAGAGCTGCGACGGCGGACCGACGGGGCCTGACGGGGCCTGACGGCGGCCTCGTCCGCGGTGCGGTGGCTCCTCGCCCAATTCGAATCGGTCCTACAGTCTGGTGATGGCTCCGTCCCGCTTCAACGACAAGTCCATCCTGGTCACCGGGGGGGCATCCGGCATCGGGCGGGCCACGGCCCTCCGGTTGGCCGCCGAGGGCGGGGCGGTCATGGCCGTCGATGTCAACGCCGACCTGCTGGCCAAGCTCTCGGTCGACGCCGAGGGCCTCAGTGGATCGATCACCACCCTGGTCGGCGACGTGGGTTCCGAGGCCGGCGTCCAGAGCCTGGTCGCCCGGTCAGCCGAGCGGCTCGGCCACCTCGATGTGGTGGTCAACGTGGCCGGGGTGCTGTCGTTCGCCCATACCCACGAGGTCACCCTGGACGAGTGGAACCGGCTCATCACCATCAACCTCACCGGCACGTTCCTTGTCTGCCGCGAGGCGATCCCTCACCTGCTCGCCACCCGCGGCAACATCGTGAACCTGGCCTCGACCGCCGCCCACAAGGGCCAGCCCTGGGCCACGGCCTACGTCGCCTCCAAGGGCGGCGTGCTCGCGCTCACCCGGGCCCTGGCCGTCGAATACGCCGCCGCCGGTCTGCGGGCCAACAGCATCAGCCCCGGGGCCATCGACACGCCGATCACCGCGGCCTTCCACCTGCCCGAGGGAGCCGACATCAAGCTCCTCCACCGGGTCACGCCCCTCGGGCCCTTCGGCATGCCCGAGCACATCGCCGCGGCCATCGCCTATGTGGCCTCCGACGAGGGCTCCCATATGAACGGCGCCGACCTGCTCATCGACGGCGCCACGCTGGCCTGACCGCGCTCAGCCGAGCGTCGAGCGCCCGTCGGTGGCCCACCAGTCGGCCGTCAGCTTGAGGCCTTTGATCGAGGCCCTGGGCATCAGCTCCTCATAGGTGCGGCGGTAGCCGGTATGGGCGATGAGCCAGGCGCCGCCGCGCTTCACGTACCGGTCGGTGTAGAACGCCGCACCCTGCACGTTGATCCCCATGTCGGTGAGGATGACCACGTCCTCGAGGGCCCACGTCCCCGTGGCCTCGTCGCCACCGATCAGGTCGATCTCCGGGTGATGGCACCGGTGACTGCTCAGCATGGTGGTGGCGCCCATGGAGGTGCGCAGGAACTCCATGATGGCGTCGCGCCCTTCGAACTCGTAGAGCCCACCCCCGTACCTGGCCGTGGCGTCGGGCATGAAGCAGGTCTCGATCTCGTCCCACCCCTTCTGGTCGAGGCAGCGCAGGTACTTGTACTTCAACCGCTTGATCAGTTCGATCTCGACAAGGTCAGCGGGTGTCATGGCGGCTCCTGTCTCGGGCCAGGCGGGGCGGATGGGGGTGGGGACCGGCTATCGGATCGTTCCGATGCCGGGGATGAGCGGCAGGTCGAGGGCGGTGACCCACCCGGGAGGCAGCCCGTTGACGGCGGGGACGGCGTTGAGGGCCCGCAGCCCGGTGGCCAGGCAGCCGGCGGCGGCTGCATCGCGGCCGCTGCCGTCGGAGAACCGGAAGGCCGTCTCCTGGGTGATGGAGGGCGTTCCATCGATCACCACCCGGTACACGTCGTTCTGGTTGCCCCGGGGCCAGTCGGGGGCGGCGTCGTTGCCGACCCGGTTCACGTGCTCGAGGCAGATGCGGGGCTCATCCCTGTAGATGCCGTTGATGGTGAATCTGATGGCGGCCACCTCCCCCGGGTTGATGAGCCCCTTGGCCGTCTGGATGGGCTTGTCGGTGGCCCACTTCTCCCAGGTGCTGGTGATCTCGTCGAGCTCGATGCCCACGGCGTGGGCCATCATCGGCACGGTGGCGCCCCAGGACATGACCAGGATGTCGGTGTGCTCGAGCAACGGGACGAACTCGGGCGGTCGCCCGATACCCATCTCGTCCTCGTAGTCGCCCTCGTAGTTGATGTAGTCGAGGATCTCCAGGGCCCGCACCTGCCGGATCTCGCCGCACAGGCCCATGAGGGTCATGGGGAGGAGGTCGTTGGCGAAGCCGGGGTCGATGCCGGTGGTGAAGCACGACGATCCGCCGG
>DASZGT010000319.1:0-4742 GCA_035938575.1 Acidimicrobiales bacterium | reverse complement strand
GATGCTGGACATCCGGCTGTTCCGTCATCGGGGGTTTGCGTCGGTCAACGTGACGGCCATGTTGTTCAGCTTCGGGATGTTCGGCTCGATCTTCTTCCTGACCCAGTTCCTCCAGACCGTCCAGGGCCTCAGCCCCCTGGCTGCCGGGGTCCGGGTCCTCCCGTGGACGGCCATGCCCATGCTGCTGGCGCCGGTGGTCGGCACCCTCGCCGAGCGATGGGGCGCCAAGCCCCTGGTGGTGGCGGGGTTGACGCTCCAAGCCACGGGGCTGGCCTGGCTGGCTCACGTCACCACGCCGACCACGCCGTACGCCTCCCTGGTGGTGCCGTTCATCATCTGCGGCATGGGGATGACCCTGTTCTTCGTCCCCCTGGCCTCGTTGGTGCTGAGTGCGGTGCCGAAGTCCCTGGAGGGCGTCGCCTCCGGGGCCAACAGCGCCTTCCGGGAGCTGGGCGGGGTGCTCGGCATCGCCGTGCTCGGATCGATCTTCAGCTCCAACGGCGGCTACGCCTCCGGGCAGGACTACGTGAGCGGGTTGACCCCTGCGGTCTACGCCGGCGCCGCCGTGGTGGCCATCGGGGCCGTGGTCGCCCTTCTCGTCCCCGGCCGCCGCGCCAACCGGGCGCAGCTCGCCGCCATTCCGGTGCCGGTCGCCGAGCCGGCGCTCGAGTCCGAGCCGTTGGTCCCGGCCCTCGTGGGCGCTCCGGGCCGACCGGACACCGAGGCGGCGTGCGTGCCGGCGTAGCCCCGTCCTCTCGCCTCGCATCCGCCCGTACCCCGGGTCGAACCATGGTTCGGCCCGGGGTACGCCGCGTTCAGTCCGGAGGGATGAGGGCTGCCCGGGCCAAGGCGGCGCGCAGGATGTCGGTGGCCTGGGGGCGAAGTTCGGAGAGGGGCCGGTTGCGGTGGAACCGCACCCCGAGGTCGACCTGGGCGATGGTCTCGACGCCGAACCGGGCGGCCACGTCGATGAGGAGGGCCAGCTCGACCGCGTAGCCGTCAGCCAGGCCGCATGTCTCCAGGATCCAACGGGGGGCGGCGGTCTCCCCGGCCAGCGGCTGCTCGATCGATGCCAGGTGGGGGAAGAGCAGGTCGATGATGGGCCTGGCGGTCAGTTCGGTGACCCGACCCCCACCGTCAGGGGCCCCGTGGAGGGGCCGCTGGTAGAAGCCTTTGACCAGGGTCACCGATTCGTCGAGCAGCACGGGCCCGAGCAGTCCGGTGATGAAGTGGGGGCCGAAGTTGGTCACGTCGGCATCGACGAAGGCGATGATGTCGCCGTCGGCGGATTTCAACGCCGATCGCATGGCCTGTCCCTTGCCCCCGCCCAGGGTGTCAGTGGCGATGACCCGCGCTCCGGCCAGCACGGCCTGGTGGGCGGTCTGGTCGATCGAGCCGTCATCGATGACCACCACCTCGTCCACCAGGGGCGCACCCCCCGGCGAGGCGGTCAGGGCCGAGACGATCGAGTTGACGATCGGGCCCACGGTGGCCGCCTCGTTGCGGGCCGGAATGCACACGGAGACGCGACGGCCCTGCTTCGAGTCTGCCAGCGCGAAGGGGTCGAACAACCCGCTGTCGTAGCGGCCCGTGTCCTCACCCGGTGTGAGAGCGATCGGCATGCTGTCATCATCGCTCACCGGCGCCTATTGAGTGGTC
The DNA here is from genome assembly GCA_035938575.1 of Acidimicrobiales bacterium. Lineage (GTDB taxonomy): Bacteria > Actinomycetota > Acidimicrobiia > Acidimicrobiales > RAAP-2 > Bog-756. The sequence goes on along the minus strand of DASZGT010000319.1, from coordinate 3,083 downwards.
AGGCACCCGATGAACAGGACCTGAGCCGCCTCGGCGACCGACCGCATTGACGGCGACCCTCGTATCGAGCAAACTAGAGGCCATCATCCAGAGCGGCTGAGGGACCGGGCCCTGCGACGCCGCGGCAACCAGAGCGCGACCACGATCTGAGCAGACAGATCAAGGTCCGTAGCGGGTGCCAATGCCCGAGCGATGAGGAGACCACTGTGGACTTCGTTTCTGGGCTGCGCTGCCGTGAGTGTGGACGCGCCTATCCAGCTGAGGCGTTGCACGTGTGCGACTACTGTTTCGGGCCCCTCGAGGTGTCCTACGACTACGAACGGGTGGCCGAGACCATGACCCGGGAGCGCATCGCCGCGGGACCCCGGTCCATCTGGCGGTACGCCGACCTGTTGCCGGTGGCGGACCCCGCCCCCGTGGACCTCGGGGCCGGGTTCACCCCGTTGATCCGCGCCGAGCGGCTGGCCGCCGAGCTCGGGCTGGGCGAGCTGTGGATCAAGGATGACACCGCCAATCCCACCGGCTCGTTCAAGGATCGCGTGGTCTCGGTGGCCCTCACGAAGGCCCGCCAGCTCGGGTTCAAGGTGGCCGCCTGCGCGTCGACCGGCAACCTGGCCAACTCGGTGGCCGCCCACGCGGCGCGGGCGGGCATGGAGTCGGTGGTGCTGATTCCCCACGACCTCGAGAAGGCGAAGGTGACCATGACCGCCGTCTACGGCGGCCGGGTGATCTCCGTCGATGGCAGCTATGACGACGTCAACCGGCTGTGTGCCGAGCTGACCAGCGAACAGCCGTCGTGGGCGTTCGTGAACGTCAATGTGCGCACCTACTACGCCGAGGGGTCGAAGACCCTGGCCTTCGAGGTGGCAGAGCAGTTGGGATGGCAGGCGCCGGATCACGTGGTGGTGCCGATCGGATCGGGGAGCCAGCTCACCAAGGTGGCGAAGGGATTCGCCGAGCTGTGGAAGGTCGGCCTGCTCGACGAGGAGCCGGCGGTCCGGATTTCCGGCGCCCAGGCGACCGGTTGCGCGCCGGTGGCCACGGCATTCGCCGAGGGAACCGATGCCATCCGACCGGTGAAGCCCGACACCATCGCCAAGTCCCTGGCCATCGGCAACCCCGCCGACGGCTGGTATGCGCTCGATGCCATTCGAACGTCCGGGGGGGCCTGCGCCGCGGTCACCGATGACGAGGTCATCGAGGGCATCCGCCTGCTGGCCCGAACCGAAGGGATCTTCGCAGAGACAGCCGGCGGCGTCACCATCGCCACCCTGGCCAAGCTGGCTGGGCAAGGTGTGGTGCGGTCCGACGAGCGGGTCGTCGCCCTGGTCACCGGCCACGGGCTGAAGACCGTCGAGGCCCTGACCGGCGAGGTGGGGCCGACCACTACCATCGCTCCCACCCTCGAGGCATTTGCCGCCGCCATGGGGGGCGACTACCCATCGACCAGCGAATCGGACGCCAGGAGCACATCATGACCGTCAAGGTGCGGATCCCCACCCAGTTGCGAACCCTCACCGGCGGCGCCGGCGAGGTGGGCGTCGAGGGAACCACAGTCGGCGAGGTGCTGAAGGCCCTCGACGCCGCGCACGCCGGGTTCGCGGAGCGGTTGTTCGACGAGACGGGCGAGCTCCGGCGCTTCGTGAACGTCTTCGTCGCCGATGAGGACGTGCGCTTCCTCGAGGGACTGGCCACCCCGGTGGCCGAGGGCCAGACCCTGTCGATCGTTCCTGCCGTAGCCGGGGGCTGATCCGGCGATACCCGGCCGGGGCTGCGCCAACGCCCCGCCGCTACGATGCCTGGCGATGTCAGCAGAGCGGGTGGAAGAGGCCATCGAGGCCATCCGAGCGTCGGGAAGCCGGGTCACGGTGGACCGCAGGGCGGTGGTGGAGGCGCTCGACCGGAGCGGCGACCATCAGACCGCCGAGCAGGTGGCAGAGGCCGTTTGGGTCCACCATCCCGACGTCAACCTGGCCACCGTGTACCGGACGCTGGAACTGCTCGAGAAGCTCGAGATCGCCTTCCACGTCCATCTCGGGCACGGACCATCGAGATGGCATCTCGCCGATGACGTCCACCATCACCTGGTCTGCGAGGGGTGCGGTCGGGTGATCGAAATACCCGATTCGACCTTCGATCCGCTGCGGAAGCGGATGTTGGATGACACCGGATTCGTCATCGACCCGCACCATTTCTCGCTCAGCGGCGTGTGCGGGCGGTGTGCGGCCAAGGCCGGCCGCTGAGGGCCCCTCCCTTCATCAGTCCCCTCATTGCGAACAGTTCGCAGGTGATCTAACCTCGCAACATATGGACGGCGGCACCGTTGACCGGAAGAAGATGGTGGGTCAGGGGCCGGGGAGGCTCCGCCGTATCCGCGACTCTCTGAGCCCGTCCGAATGGCGACGCGTGGCCGGGATGGCGGCCACGGTGATCGGACTCACCGTCCTCGGGTTGGTCACCCTGTTCGCTGCCATCCCGCACCACTATCACGTGAGCCGGACGGGGCTGTTCGGCTTCGGGACCGGCGTGCTGGCCTACACCCTGGGAATGCGGCACGCCTTCGACGCCGACCACATCACCGCCATCGACAACACCACCCGCAAGCTGATGGCCGATGGCCAGCGCCCGCTGAGCGTGGGGTTCTGGTTCTCACTCGGGCACTCGAGCGTGGTGTTCGCCTTGGCGGTGGTCCTGAATTTCGGCATTCGGTTCCTCGACGAGCAGGTAAAGAGCAGCGGCTCCGGTCTGCATCATTGGACCACCATCGTCGGGACGTCGGTGTCCGGCACGTTCCTCTACCTCATCGCCATCTTGAACATCGTCATCCTGGTCTCCATCACCAAGGTCTTCTTCCGCATCCGCCACGGCCAGTACGACGACGAGGCGCTGGAGGTGCACCTCAACCAGCGCGGGCTGATGAATCGGCTGCTCGGCCCCATGGCGCGCCGCATCGACCGTCCATGGAAGATGTATCCGGTCGGCCTGCTCTTCGGCCTGGGCTTCGACACCGCCACCGAGGTTGCCCTGCTGGTCCTGTCCGGAACGGCGGTGGCCAGCGGGCTGCCGTTCTGGGCCGTGCTGTC
>DASZGT010000318.1:0-5752 GCA_035938575.1 Acidimicrobiales bacterium | reverse complement strand
GCACCGTGCTTGTCTCCCCACTGGCGCATGGCGGTGAGCACCGGCCAGAGGTCGCGGCCCATGTCGGTGAGTCGGTAGTCGTAGCGCGGAGGGTGGTCGCTGTAGGGGACCTTGACGAGCACACCGGCATCCACCAGGCGGGAGAGGCGCTGGTTCAGCACGTTGCGGGAGATCCCGAGGCGCTCCTGGAACTGGTCGAAGCGGCTCACTCCCAAGAAGACGTCCCGGACGATCAGCATCGACCACCACTCGCCCACCACCTCGAGGCACTGGGCCACAGAGCAGTGCATGTCAGCAAAGCTCTTCCGTTCCACTCGGTCCAGGATAGAGGGTTGCGTGATAGAACGCAATCTCTTAGAGTGAGTTCTGTGACGGAATCCGCTCTGCTGAACGAGACGCCGGATGCGCGTGAGAGAGAGGCCGCTCCTCGTCAGGTGCTGATCATCGTGTGCGCCGGAGTGGTGTTGGCAAGCCTCGACCTCTTCATCGTCAACGTGGCCCTCCCGCAGATCGCCCGTGACCTCGGGGCGTCCAGTCTTGGCGAGCTGTCCTGGGTGCTCAACGGGTACGCAATCGTCTACGCCTCGTTGCTCGTCTTCTTCGGGCGGCTGGCCGACCGCTACCGCCGCGACCGCGGCTTCCTCCTCGGGGTGGCCGTCTTCACCGCCGCCTCGGCCGCCTGTGCCGCCTCGACCAGTGTCGGGATGCTCATCAGCTTCCGGTTGGTCCAGGCGGCGGGAGCGGCCTTACTCACCCCGACGTCCTTGGGGTTGGTCCTCGCCTCGTACGAGCCCGAGCGCCGGGCTGGCGCGGTCAGGGCCTGGACGGCAACCGGGGGACTGTCCGCGGCGCTGGGTCCCGTGGTGGGTGGGTTGCTGGTCACGGCGAGCTGGCGGTGGGTCTTCCTGGTCAACGTGCCGGTCGGGATCGCCGCCCTCGTCGTCGGATGGCGCCGGCTTCCCCACGTCCCTGGTCACCGGACCGAACGACCCGACCCGCTCGGGGTCGTCCTGGCCACCGGCGGCGTCGGGCTCCTGACGTTCGGGATCGTCAAAGGGAGCGACTGGGGCTGGACCTCCGCCCTCATCGAAGGAACCTTGGCCGGCGCCGCGGTGCTCATCGGCCTCTTCGTGCTCCACTGCCTCCGGAGCCGCAACCCGCTGATCCACCCGTCGCTGTTCCGGTCCCGGGCCTTCACCGGTGCCTCGCTCGTGGCCCTGTTCTTCTCCGTCTCCTTCGGGGCGATGCTGCTGTCGATCGTGCTCTGGGAGCAGGGCGTCTGGGGCTGGTCGGCGCTTCGGGCCGGGCTGGCCATCGCCCCGGGGCCCATCATGGTCCCCCTCATGTCGTTTGTCGTGGCCGGTCGTCTGATCACCCGCTACGGGCCGGCGAGCGTGATCGCCCTCGGCAGCGTTGCCTTCGGGGCCGGGGTGGCGTGGTGGGCCCTGGCCATCGGGATCGAGCCGCACTATGCCTCGGACGTCCTCGGCGGGATGCTCCTCACCGGCATCGGGGTCGGCCTGACCCTCCCGACCATGATGTCGACGGCATCATCCTCCCTGCCCCCACAGTCATTCGCCACCGGCTCGGCGGTCGTGAACATGATCCGGCAGACCGGACTCGCTCTCGGCGTGGCCGTGCTGGTGGCCGTGCTCGGTACGACCACCCACCACGGTCTGACCGAGCTGAGCGCCTTCCGCCACGCCTGGTGGGTGACCGCCGCCTTCGCGTTTGCCGGCGTCGGCCCCGCCATTGCCCTTCTACGCAGGCGGGCCCCTGCCGGTCCAGTGGTCTGACGTCAGCCGGAGCTCGGTCGGACAAACACGCCCCGCACCACCTAGTGATGGTCGGATCCCCAAGGAGCAGCCATGTGCACCACCGGAACCACCGCTGGTGGGCCTCTCCGGCGGCCTTCGCCCGAGCGAACTGGCGAGGGTTGCGCGAAGCTGAGGCTGCCGGGGGCGCGACGGCTCAAACCGACGAGGAGGGCTCCTCATGACCACCGTTGAGAATCGCTACCTGGAAGGCAACTACGCGCCGGTCCCCGACGAGATCACCTCCGGACCGCTCCAGGTGACCGGGAAGCTTCCCGAGACGATGAGCGGTCGCTATCTCCGGAACGGGCCGAATCCGCTGGGTCGGCCGGAGCCATCGACCTACCACTGGTTCACCGGCGACGGCATGGTGCACGGGGTCCGCATTCGGGACGGCCGAGCCGAGTGGTACCGCAACCGGTTCGTTCGCTCGGCCGATGTGGCCTCGGCCCTGGGCGAAGCTCCGCACCCGGGTCCGGTCCACGCCGACATGGACTTTGCCTCCAACACCAACGTGATCGGCCACGCCGGCAGGACGTTCGCCATCGTGGAGGCGGGGGCCCGCCCTTACGAGTTGACCTACGAGCTCGACACGGTTGGTCCGTCTGACTTCGGGGGCACGCTGCCCGGCGGGTACACCGCCCATCCCAAGCGCGACCCGGCGAGCGGCGAACTGCACGCCATGTCCTACTACTGGGGCTGGGGCAACAAGGTCCAGTACACGGTGGTCGACACCGGCGGGCTGGTCCGCAAGGTGGTGGATGTCGACATCGGTGGGCCGGCGAGTATCCACGACATGTCGCTCACCGAGCGTTTCGCGGTCATCTACGACCTCCCGGTGCTGTTCGACGCGGAAATGGCCATGTCGGGTGCCGGCTTTCCGTATCGCTGGGACCCCGACTATCGGGCTCGCGTCGGGTTGCTCGAGCGCGAAGGGGGTGCCGGCGACGTGTCGTGGTTCGACGTGGAGCCCTGCTATGTCTTCCATGCGATGAACGCCTACGACGACGGGGACCAGGTGGTCCTCGACGTGGTGCGCTACCCGACGATGTTCGACACGCACCTCCTCGGACCCGACGAAAGCCCTCCCACCCTGGATCGTTGGACACTCGACCTGGAGGCCGGCAAGGTCAGGGAAGAACGGCTCGACGACCTGGGTCAGGAGTTCCCCCGTGTCGACGAGCGCATGGTCGGCCGCCGGAACCGCTACGGCTATGCCGGTGCGTACCTCGAGAGCGAGGACGCACTGGTGAAGCACGACCTCGATCGCCGCACCAGAGAGCTACGGCCCCTCCACGCGGGGGGTGGTGCCTGCGAGGCGGTGTTCGTACCGGCGCATGCCGATGCGGCCGAAGATGACGGGTGGGTCCTGTCCCTCGTCTACGACGCTGATCGGGACACCAGTGACCTCCTCGTGCTCAACGCGGCCGATTTCACCGGAGAGCCTCAAGCGATCGTTCACCTTCCCCAGCGGGTCCCCTTCGGCTTCCACGGGAATTGGGTGCCCGACGGCCTCTGAACCGATCGCCGGACCTGCGAGTTCCCGTTCGCCGGGCACACGGCCGTGGGGAGACACGCCGAGATCTGCGTCGGACCTGAGAGGACCTACCCCTGAGTGGCCAAGAACCGCTCCGCAGCTGCTCGCCCGTTCTCGAACAGCTTTTGCTGGGTTGGCTTGTCGATGGAGAAGTCGGTGGCGTTCACACCGAGGGTGTCGACAAAGATGGTTCGCTTCACCACGGCCGGGTCATTCAGATGCATCTGGTCGTGCCAGCTCTGCATGGTGCCGAGCATCCCCATGGCCAGGGACACGTCGCCCTTCACCACGTGCTCCACCTGGTTCGGGACCTGCTGCGCGGACAGCTTGATCCCGATGGTCTGCCAGCGCGGCGGCTTTCCATCGGTGCGGTCGAATGTGTCCACGGGGAAGTTCGACAGCATGCCGCCATCCACCAGGACCGAGGGGGCCGCTTTGGGGATGTCCAATGTCACGGGTCGGTAGAAGAACGGGATCGACATCGACGCCCGCACGGCATCGGCCACCGGTCTCGTCGGGGCATCGATGCCGTCAGCCAGGTAGTCCCATGGCAGGCGGAGGAGACGGCCGCGGCTCACGTCGGAGGCCATCACGACCAACTTGTACTGCTCGTCCGCCGGCAGGCTGCTGCCCGGGTCGGCCCTGTGGAGGTCGGCGAACGTGCGCACGCCGAGCCCCTCCAGTTGCTCCCTGATCCAACCGTGGAAGTAGTCCCCTGCGTAGATGCCGTGTTCGAGCCACAGGGACAGGCCTTTCCCAAGTACCGGGACACGGTCGAGGCGGGTGTCGTCCCGGAATCGCGTGTAGTCCAGCGACGTCATGAGCTCCTGCAGCTGGGCGGCAGCCATCCCGCCGGCCACCAGCGACCCCACGATGGCGCCGGCCGATGCCCCCGCTACCCGGGCAAACGTCATGCCGCGCTCCTCGAGCACCGAGAGGGCTCCGACCAGCCCGATGCCCTTGACCCCTCCACCCTCGAGGACAAGATCGACGGTTTCCGCCATCGGGCGCCTTCCTACTCGGTGTCGGTTCCGTCCACCGGACCTGTGAGTACCGACGCCAAACGCTAGCGCAGCAAGCGTCGCCGACCAGATGGTGGAGCCCGAGCAAACGAACCTCGGTACGTCCCGGCGCAGTCAGTGGACCGGCGGCGGTATCCCCTTGGCGCTGGCTGCGAGGGCCGGGTCCCAATCGCACACCGCGCAGGAGTGCAGGAAGGCCGAGCGAGCGAACTCGAGGGCGGCGGCATGCGGATCCTGGCTCGAGCGGACGTCGTCCCAATCGAGGATGAACTCTCCGAGGGTCGCGTCCCAGTGCGCCGCGGGCGGCGACAGGTCTGCCTTGGCGAAGTCCTCGGGTGCCGGATGGGCGTAGGCGTAGAACGCCGCCTTGCCGTAGCGGGCGTCGCCGGGCCACCAGCCGATGGCAAACTCCTGGGCGTCCATCGCATTGCGCATGATGAAGTCGTCCGAAGGGGGATCGGCGGGAAGGCCAGAGAAGAGATTGGTCGCCAGGTCAAAGGAGCCCCACCACGCGTTGACGGGCGTCGAGCGCCCCCGATACGGGGCCCGGAAGGCGGCGAGGACAAGAGCGGCCTGGGTCGCCGCGGCGAAATAGGACACCACCTGACCCGGATCGTAGGTGGCGTGCTCGTCGTCCTCGTCGAGCGGGACGCTCCATTGCACCTCCTGCGGGTTCAGGTCGATCTTCAACGCGCCTCCCAGCCCACGCACCGCGGCCAGGACGTCGAGCGTCACGGCACCCACCGGTCGGTCGGGGGTCAGCGCAATGCGCTCCGTGCGTCCGTCACTGTGCTCGACCACCGCCCGGTGAGCTCGGAGATCGAGGGCGACGACCATGGCACCCGAGCCGTCGGGCGCCGGCAGGGGCGCCGTCTCCCATCCTCTGGCCGTCAGCCGGAGAGCGGCGTGCTGGAGCTGGGGTTCGGGGGGAGCCAGTGCCACCGCCAGCTTGCCGAGGAGTTGAGTGTGGGCGTGAAGGGTGTCGCACGTGTTGCTCCACTCCTCGTAGGACGCCCTGAGCCACCCGGACACCACTGCATCCTACAACCGGACCGGAATCGAGATCAGGGGGTCAAGGGGTCAGGGAACTGGCTTCACCCATGGCACGGACCCCACGGGATCCGACCCCATCGCCTCCGAGGACAGCTTGAGGGCTTCGGTCCAGGCTGCCGGAGTGTTGGCGGTGGACGCCCGGGCCACGATCTTCTCCAGACCCTGCCGTCTGTGCTCCGCCCGGGTGGCAGCCTCCGCCGCCATCCTCGCCTCCTCGGCGAACTTCGGCGCGGCCTGGGCCATTTCCTCCGCAGTCTGACGGGCGGCGGCGGCGGCCTGGCGGGCCTCGGTTGCCTTCTGCTCGGCGACCCTGGCCGCCTCTGCGG
>DASZGT010000317.1:0-8213 GCA_035938575.1 Acidimicrobiales bacterium | reverse complement strand
TCGTCCTGTGGTGCCGCACCGGGTCGCGCCTCTTTGCGTTCCACCTGCTTCTTGAACCGTTCCCGGGCCATCTGGTCCATGCCGAAGGTGGCGTAGAGCTTGCGGATGATGTCGTAGGGCGGCATGTCCCCGTGCTCGAGCTCCTCGAGGTTGGGCACCACCTCCGCCTCGATGAATCGGCGGATGGCATCCCTCACCATCAGCTGCTCTTCGGACCATTCGAACACGGCGGACCTCCTGATGCCCGGTATCTGCAGCGGTCGGTTGATCTGAGGCTAACCGAGGTCGGCATACAGTCGGGGAGTGCGATTGAGGCGCGAGCCTGAGCAGACCGCCTATGAGCGGTGGGGTGGCGAGCCGTTCTTCACCGCGCTCATCGACCGGTTCTACGCCGGGGTCTCGGCCGATCCGCTGCTCCGGCACATGTATCCGGACGATCTGTCAGAGTCGAAGGCCCACCTGGCCCTCTTCCTGGCCCAGTACTGGGGTGGACCGCGCCACTACAGCGAGCAGCGGGGGCATCCGCGCCTGCGGATGCGCCACGCCCGTTTCGTGATCGGGGAGGCTGAGGCCGGTGCGTGGCTCCGGCACATGACCGAGGCGGTGCACGCCTCCGGTCTGGACCCCGTCGACCAGGAGGAGCTGCTCGACTATCTGGCCATGGCGGCCCGGAGCCTGATCAATTCCCCCGTCTGACGTCGGCACCTACCTGGTCGATACATCTAGCAATCGACCACCGCCAACCTGGTCACGTCGACCGAGACGTCCAGCGCGTGGGAGTTCCCGCCACCGAACACGATGCCTTTGAGGGGCGATACATCGGAGTAGTCGCGTCCCCAGGCCGTTGTCACGTAGCTCGTGCCCACGATCTGGTCATTGGTCGGATCGACGTCGAGCCAGCCGCCTCCGGGCACGAACACCGCCAGCCAGGCATGGGAGGCGTCGGCGCCGATCGTCCGCTCCCCGCCCGGTGGTGGCGCCGTTTCGAGGTAGCCGCTGACATAGCGAGCGGCCAGGCCCATCGATCGTATGCATCCGATGGCCAGATGGGCGAAATCCTGGCAGACCCCCCGGCGGAAGCGGAGCACGTCCTCGATGGGCGTGGTCACCGTGGTGAATCCGGGGTCGTAGACGAAGTCCTCGAAGATCCGGTCGGTGAGATCCGAGACCGCGTCGACAAGGGGTCTTCCGGCCGGAAACGACCGCTCCGCGTAGGCACGGATGGCGACGGAGAGCGGCACCAGTGGAGACTCGAAACAGAACTCGCGAGCGGCCAGCATTTCCGGGCTCAGATCCTGGTCGAGCGAATCCCGGGCAAGCTCCCATGCAGGTCCGGAAGTTGGCATGCGCTCGTTCGCGGCTACCGACACCGAACTGCTGGAGGTGATCGTCAGCTCCTCGAAGGGCCCGTCGACGGCAAAGGACGCGACCGGATTGCCGAAGAAGTCCGTTCGTTCCGTCCAGCTGGTGGGGGTGGGCTCGACCACGAGCTCACTGGTCAGGCACTGCTGCACGTCGGTGTCCCTGGGTCGGAGATGGGCCTCGTTGCGGGCCCGCGACACCGGTGCGTTGTAGCGGTAGTTGGTGCGATGGACGATCCGGAACATCATGGCGGGCCGCCGCTCCTTTCCGAGTCGAGGCCGGCCAGGACCGACAGTCTCTCCTGGACGAAGAAGGTATGCCGCAGGCTGTCCAGCAGCTGGTCGAGGAGACCTTCGACCCGTCCCAGGGCCGAGTGCAGCCGGGGCCGGTCACCGGTGGCGGGGTCGACCGTGGCCAGCTGGGCGGCATCGGTCAGTCGCAGCACGGCGGTGGCCTCCCGGACGAGTTGTTCTTCGGTGCCCGACCGTTGAGCAGGCGACCCCTCGGGCAGGGCGGCCAGGTGGGCGAGCAGGCGGTCGAGTTGGTAGATGACACTGCGCGGGTTGGCCGCGTCGTAGACCAGCAGGTCAACCGCCCCCGCCACCTGCATCGTGGGTCCAGATCGGCGCCGGAAGATGATGAGGCTCTCCGACGTCTTGAGGAGCGACTCGAGTAGCAGATCCTCCACGACTCCGGCCCGATGTCGGACCAACAACGAGCGCAACAGCCTTACCAGGGACTGCGCCCGCTCGAGGCGCCGGCCGGCGTCGAGGAACAGCCACGCCGAGTCCCGCTCGAGGCTCTCCGCCGACAGGCCCGCCAGGGCCAGTAGCGCCTGGAGCAACCGCTGCAGGCTGGACTGCACGCCGACCAGCTGGGTAGGCGGCCGGTTGCGCAACCGGGCCAACTCCTCCTCCACGTCCCCCACCAGCTGCCACGTGTCACTCGAGAGCTGCTCGCGCACCGAGTAGGCGGCCTCGACCAGGAGCCCCAACGAGGAGACCAGACTGCCGTCGACCTCGGCGTCCAGCAGCAGCGCCAGGGCACGACGATCGGAACGCAACTCCGGATCGGGTTCCCGTCGACCGGCCACCGGGTCCGGACCGGGTGGACTTCCATCCTCCTCGTCGGGTTCGGACACCGGATCGAAGCCGGATGCGGTACCGAGCACCGACAGCAGGACCTGGAGCGACTCGGCGCCGCCGTCCATGCCCATTCCGAGCGGCTGGTCGAGACGCGCCAACACGGTGCGGATCAGTCGGATGACCAACTCCGCGTGCTCGGCCGTCCGCCCCAGGACGAACAGCTGGGCGGCAACCCGGCCCGGGAGCAGCGCGGTGGTGTCGGACACCACCGGCGGACCCGCCGTGGTCCGGGCCGAGCGGAGCCAGGCGCTCTCCTGGAGGGCCGGCTCGGCCGATGCCACCCAAGTGTCCTTGCTGGTGCCCCCGCCCCGGCTCGAGATGATGAGGGTCTCGGGTGTGGCTCCGACCCGGGTGAGCCCGCCGGGCAGCACCCTGAATCCGTGCCCGGTCCCGGAGTCGCCCTCGGCGTCGGCCACGGCGAAGGTGCGGAGGGCGACGGGACGCGGCTCGAGCGCCCCGGAATCGGAGACGGTCGGGGCAGTGGAGGGCTCGATGATCTCCTGGCCCACCCAGTGGCCGGGTCGGGCCCGGATCCGGTTCCGCAGATCGTCGAGGCCGGAGGCCGACAGCGTCGACGCCACCACGGGAGCCACTCCTGGTGACGGCTGCACGGGCAGCACGACCAGGTGGGCGAGGTTGGCCAGGACATGGCTGAGGTTCGGCTCCTGCCCGCACCACCACGAGTCGGGTCCGCTGAGCGCCAACTCCTCTCCGAGCAGCACCGGAGCCAGGGTGCCGAGCAGACCGGTCAGGGCGGGGTTCTCGACCACGCCGGCACCCAGAGGGTTGACCACGGCAACCCGGCCCCGCCGGTCCGCCTCCATAAGCCCGGGTACGCCCAGTAGGGAGTCCGCCCGCAGCTCGACGGGGTCGCACCACTGGTCGTCCAGTCGGCGGATGACCACGTCCACCGGGTCGAACCCGGCCAGGGTCCTGAGCCAGACCCGGTTGTTGTCCACCACCAGGTCTCGGCCTTCGACCAGCGCGTAGCCGAGGTAGGAGGCCAGATAGGCGTGCTCGAAGTAGGTCTCGCTCAACGGGCCGGGGGTGAGGATGACCACGCGCGGTTCGTCGACGCCATCCGGAGCCGCGGCGGCCACGCCGGCCCGGATGGAGCGGAAGAAGCCGGCTAGCCGCTCGGTTCCGGACGCTCGATGCAGGTTGGGGAGGACACGCGAGAGAATGGAGCGGTTGACCAGGGCATACCCGAGCCCCGACGGGGCCTGGGCCCGATCGCCCGTGGCCCGGAACTGACCGTGCGGGTCCCGTACCACGTCGACCGCGGCCAGGAAGAGCCCGTGTGGACCGGAGCTCTCCGGGGCGACGCAGGCCCGCAGGAAGGCGGGGTGCCCGAGTATCAGCTCGGCGGGAATCAGCCCGCCGGTCACCAGCCTGCGATCGCCGTAGACGTCGGCGACTATGGCATCGAGGAGGGAGACCCGTTGGGCCACGGCGGACTCGAGCGACTTCCACTCGGCCTCGTCGACCACCAGCGGACAGGGGTCGAGCGACCAGGGTTGCCGCCGGCTCTGGACGGCGCCGCTCACGTTGTAGGTGGCCCCCTCGTTGCGGAGGAGCCGGGCCAGCTCGTTCCGTCGGGCCAGAAGACCGTCCGGTCCCAGCGCGGCCAGCTCCACCTCGACCTGTTTCCACCTGGTCCTGACTGTGCCGTCGGGGCCGAGGTACTCGTCTGTGCGTCCCGGGATGGCCGCATAGGCAGTGTCCGTCCCGCTGCCGGGGGTGTGATCGGCCCCCAAGGCCTCGGCGGCGGTCGTGGTCATGAAGCCACGGAGTCCGGTTGCCAGCCCACGAAGGTGGGACGGAAGTACGTCTCGTCGATCCGGTCGTGGACATCGGCCAGGGCCGCCTGCACCTCGTCCAGGAACTCGGTCAGCCCGCTGAGGGTGAGTCGGGGCACGGCCGCGGACGCCACCACCATGGACGCGTTGGCACAGGCGTCGAGAGCCGCCTCGGCTCGGGCCAACCCCTTGAGATGCGAGCGGGTCTCGGCCAGGCAGGCACTGACGGCGCGCGGGAATCGGTCGTCCTGAAGGAGGAATCGCAGGGTGGATCCCCCCTGGAGCCGGGCGGGCATGGCCCGCCGAAAGGGTTGGTAGGCGGCCAGCGAGCGGAGCACGGCCATCCAGTGGACCACCTCGTACGGGTCGTCGCCCCGGCTCGGGTGCAGGCTCTCCGACCGCACGTCGAGCACCCGCGTGGTGAGGTCGGCCCGCTCCAGGTTCTGGCCGATTGAGAGGAAGGACATCGCGTGATCCCGGCTCATGGTCCCCACCAGGATGCCGTTGATCCATTGGCAGCCGGCGATGACCCTCCGGAGCCACTGGACCCGGCCCTCTCGGGAGTCGGCCTCGTCGAGGTGGTCGGAGCAGGCCAGCCACAGGTTGTTGCACGCCTCCCACGCCTCCCGCGGCACGACGGGTCGTGCCGTGCGCAGGTTCTCGCGGGCGACGGCGATGGCGGCCAGGATCGACGAGGGATTGTCCTTGCTGTGGAGGATGAACTCGACCACGTCCTCCTCCGCCGCCCCCAGCTTGGTGGCCCCGCCGGCCTTGCTTGCCCTGTCGACCCCCCTGGCCTCGCTTGCCCCCTTAGCCCGAGTCGGATGCCGCTCGGCGAACTCGGTGTCCACCCCGACGATGGCCAGGAGGGGTTCCCAACCCACGTCCTCACCGACCGGCATGTCGACGTGGGCATCCGTGTGGACCTGGACGAAGCGGGCCGTGCACTCGGCCCGCTCGAGGTAGCGGCCGGTCCAGTAGACGGCTTCAGCCATTCGTGCCAGCAACATGGTCGGCTCCTTGGGTTGCATCGTCGGGTCTTCGCCACTCGATGGAGGCGGCGTCTGGTCGGTCATCGTGGATCGTTATGCGGGAATTCCTCTGGCAATGTCGGAGCACCTCGGGCCCCGAGCGATGCGTGGCCCTCCGGCCCCCTCGGGTCGAGGTTGACCACCCAGGTGTCCTTGCTTCCGCCCCCCTGCGAGGAGTTGACCACCAGGCATCCGGCCTGCCGCGCCACCCGGGTGAGTCCACCGCGGGTCACGTAGGCCCCTTCGGGGCCGAGCAGGGTGAAGGGACGCAGGTCCACGTGCCGTGGTCCGACCTCCCCGTCGCACAGGGTGGGCGCCGTCGACAGCGGGATGACCGGCTGGGCGACCCATTTGGTCGGCTGGCTCTCGATCTGCTGCGCCGCATGGGCCAGCTCGTCGGGCGTGGCCGAGGGGCCGACGAGCACCCCGTACCCGCCGGACTCGTTGGCGGGCTTGACGACCAGCCGCTCGAGGTTGCCGAGGACGTAGTGACGGGAGTCCTCGTCACTGCACCGGAGGGTGGGCACCGTGGCCAGGATCGGATCCTCGTCCAGGAAGAATCGGATGATGTCGGGAACGTAGGAGTAGACCTTCTTGTCGTCGGCAATGCCGGCGCCCGGCGCGTTGACCACGGCCACGCGGCCGGATTGCCAGGCCCGGATCAGTCCGGGAACTCCCAACATCGAATCGGGCAGGAAGACCTCGGGGTCCAGATAGAGGTCGTCGATGCGGCGGTAGATGACGTCGACCTGCTGGAGGCCTTCGATGGTCCGCGCGTAGACGCAGTCGTCGTCCAGGACGACCAGATCGCTCCCTTCGACCAGCTCGACACCGAGCTGCTGCGCCAGGAAGGCGTGCTCGAAGTAGGCCGCGTTGTAGATGCCCGGCGTGAGCACCACGATGGTCGGATCGCCGGTCGACGGCGAGACGGATGCCAGCAGGTTGGCCAGCCGCCCTACGTAGGGGTCGACCGGTTCGATGCTGAAGTGCCGGAACATCTCGGGAAGGACGTGTTTGGCGACCATCCGGTTCTCCAGCAGGTAGGACACCCCGGACGGGACCCGGAGGTTGTCCTCGAGCACGTAGACCGTGCCATCCGCGTCACGGATCAGGTCGCTCCCGCAGATGTGGGCCCAGATGCCTCCGGGCGGGTCGACGCCCATGCACTCGCGCCGGAAGTTCGGGGAGCCCGCGACCAGCTCCGTGGGGACGATCCCGGACTTGACCGATCGCTGGTCGTGGTAGACGTCGTCGATGAACAGATTGAGGGCGTT
The DNA here is from genome assembly GCA_035938575.1 of Acidimicrobiales bacterium. Classification (GTDB taxonomy): domain Bacteria; phylum Actinomycetota; class Acidimicrobiia; order Acidimicrobiales; family RAAP-2; genus Bog-756. The sequence goes on along the minus strand of DASZGT010000317.1, from coordinate 1,602 downwards.
GAGCCGCTGCACCAGCCCGGATTCGATGGTGTGCCACTCGTCCGACGGCACGACCCGGGGGATGATGTCGAACGGCCAGGGCCTGTCCACCCCGGCGGTCCCCTCGTAGACGGTGAATGTGACTCCCACGGCCCGCATCTCGCGGTCGGCGGCCTCCTGGCGTTCAGCCAGCCCTTCGGGCCCGAGGTCGGTGAAGTGGCGCCAGAGGGCCTCCGAGGCCTCCCTGGGCTTCCCGGTGGGTCCCACCAGCTCGTCGTAGAACGGGCCGGGGTCATAGGAAGGCCACGGCGCCGTGGTCGGCTCCGGGCCGGCTACGGGCGCGAAACGGTCGTGGGCGGCTTCCACACCCCCTGTGATACGACTCCGATGGGTCCGAACGGTTGCCACCGTGTTTCGGCTCGGTGAATGTCGCGGTCCGATAGCATCACTCCAGGTGATGGGTACCGGTCCGGCCAGGTGCGACCCGCCTCGGCCCGGTGCTGGCAGCGAGGCTGACTGAAGCCCCGCAGATCGCCGGCCGGGTGCCGGAGGCCTGCCGGCCTGCCGGCCGACACCTTCCACCGGACCACGCCCGTCCGACCACGTCCATCCGAGAAGACCACGACCACCAGGAGGAACCGTGCCCGCAGAGACCCACGTCGCAGAGGGTCCGCTCGACCGAAGCCAAGTGCTCGACCTGATCCGCGACCTCCTGGCCGACATCCTGGAGATCGAGCCGGCCGCCATCTCGGAGTCCTCGTCGTTCGCCGAGGACCTGGATGCCGACTCGCTGGCACTGATCGAATTGGTGGAGGGCCTCGAGGAGGAGCTCGGCGAGCGCTCGGTGGGATTCCGCATCGACGATGAGGATCTCGAGGAGCTGCGAACCGTGCGGGACGCGGTGGACTACGTCTACGCCAAGCTCGGAGGGGCCTGAGGCGCCCGATGGCGCCCTCCCCCGACTCGGGAACGCCCGGGAGGGAAGACCGGCTGGCCGGTCGGATCGGTCACCGCTTCGATGACCCGACGCTCCTGGATCAGGCCATGGCCCACCGATCGTGGTGCGCCGAGCAGGAGGGACGCACTTCCAACGAGCGGCTCGAGTTCCTTGGTGACGCGGTGTTGGGCCTGGTCGTGGCCGACTACACCTACCGGAACCATCCGGAGCTGTCCGACGGCCTGATGTCCAAGGTGCGGGCCTCGGTCGTCAATACCAAGGTCCTGGCCGAGGTGGCGCTGGACCTGGGCGTTGCCGAGCTCCTCCGGCTGGGTCGGGGTGAGGATCTGTCCGGCGGCCGGGCCAAGGACTCCATCCTGGCCGATGCCACCGAAGCGGTCATCGGCGCCGTCTACCTCGATGGCGGCCTGGCCGAGGCCGAAAGGCTGGTGCTCTCCCTGCTCAAGGACCGTATTGCCAGCGCCGTGGGCGAGCCCGGCGAGTCCGATCACAAGAGCCGGCTCCAGGAGCACACCGTCCGTGGCGGCCAGGGAGTTCCCCGCTACGAGGTCGAGGGTTTCGGGCCCGATCATGCTCGGAGGTACCTGGCCACGGTGTACGTTGCTGGCCAGCGCCTCGGAACGGGGGAGGGGCGGTCCAAGAAGGACGCCGAGCAGGCCGCCGCC
>DASZGT010000316.1:0-1823 GCA_035938575.1 Acidimicrobiales bacterium | reverse complement strand
GAACTCCTCGACCAGGGAGCGGGCCAGGACGATCATCCCGGCCACGTTGTGGGCGCCGTCCACCACCACCAGCGGATGCCGGCCGATGACCTCGAGCCGCCCCGGGACCCGCACGGCGGAAAGCGCCTGTTCGACTGCATCCTCCTCCAGCGGTGCCCCGAAGAACGCCTCCACCGCAGCGATGGCACAGGAGGCGTTGTCGCCCTGATGGGCGCCGTGCAGCGGCACCAGCAGCTCGCCGTAGGCTTGCCCGGGGGTGCGGACGTCGATGAGACGACCGCCCACGGCCAATCGATTGACGGTGCAGGCGAAGTCCTGATCACGGACCCACACCTCGGCGGCACCGGCGTCCCGTGCCAACTGGCGGAGCAGGGCCACCAGCGTCGGATCCGTCTCGCCAATGACCACCCGACTCCCATCCTTGAAGATCCCGGACTTGTCGCGGGCGATGTCCTCCAGGGTCGGACCGAGCACTTCGGTGTGGTCGAAGCTGACATTGGTGAGCACAGCCACGTCGCCGTCGACCACGTTGGTGCAGTCCCACCGCCCCCCGAGGCCGACCTCGACCACCGCCACGTCCACCGCCTCGTCGGCGAACCAAGCCAGCGCCGCCGCGGTCAACAGCTCGAACCTGGTCGGCGGGTCGTCCATGAGGACCTCCAGCCGGGCCAGGGACTCGAGCACCTCGACGAAGGCATCGTCATCAATGGGCTCGCCGTTGCGGGAGATCCGCTCGTTGACCCGGCTCAGGTTGGGGCTGGTATATGTGCCGACGGTCAGGCCCTGGGCACCGAGCAGGGCCGTGGCCATGGCCGCAGTCGAGCCTTTGCCGTTGGTTCCGGTGATGTGCAGGGCGGGGTATGCCTCCTGCGGGTCCCCCAACAGGCCGGCCAGTGTCTGCATGCGCTCCAAGGTGGGGAGCGAGCGCCTCGACGGCATGGTCGACTCGAAGTCGATGTGCGCGTCCAGCCAGGCCAGGGCGTCGGGGAGGTCGTCGAAATTCACAGTGACGGGGAATACCGGGTCGGCGGGTGGTCGGCACCCACCGTGCCGGACTCAGCCCGAGCTCAGGATGCGGCCCTGCGGCTCCGGGTCGCCTTGGCCGGAGTGCTGTTCAACGGGACCAAGGTCGGGTGCACCTTGTCGAGGACCACCGCCCGGTCCACCACGCACTTGGAGATGTCGGTGCGGCCGGGAAGGTCGTACATCACCTCGAGGAGGACCTCTTCGAGGATGGCCCGCAACCCCCGGGCGCCGGTTCCCCGCAGCAGCGCCTGCTCGGCCACGGCCTCGAGGGCGTCGTCGGTGAGCTCGAGCTCCACATGGTCGAGCTCGAATACCCGCTTGTACTGACGCGTCAGGGCGTTCTTCGGCTCGACCAGAATGCGGATGAGGGCGTCCTTGTAGAGGTGGGACACGGCGCTCACGACGGGCAAGCGCCCGATGAACTCGGGAATGAGCCCGAACTTCATGAGGTCCTCGGGGAGCACGTGGCGCAGCAACTCGGAGTCGTCCCGCTCCGACGCCTTGCGCACTTCGGCCCGGAATCCCATGCCCTTGCGGCCGATGCGATTCTCGATGATCGTGTCGATACCCGCGAATGCACCGCCGCAGATGAACAGGATGTTGGTGGTGTCGATCTGGATGAACTCTTGGTGGGGATGCTTGCGGCCGCCTTGGGGGGGCACCGAGGCTGTGGTGCCTTCGAGGATCTTCAACAGCGCCTGCTGGACACCCTCTCCGGAAACGTCGCGGGTGATCGACGGGTTTTCGGACTTGCGGGCGATCTTGTCGATCTCGTCGATGTAGATGATTCCCGTCTC
>DASZGT010000315.1:0-3146 GCA_035938575.1 Acidimicrobiales bacterium | reverse complement strand
TTGCCCAGCAGTTTGGTGGTCGTCTCGTTCCCGGCCACCACCATCAGGAAGAGGAAGCCGATGATCTCCTCATCGGTGAGCTCGTCCCCATCGACTTCGGCCTCGAGCAGCGCCGAGGTGAGGTCGTCCCGAGGGGCCGCCCGCCGCTCGTCCACCATGTCCTGGTAGTAGGCGACCAGGGTGAGGGCGGCGTCCATACCGGCCTGGGGGACGTCGAAGACGCCGTCCTCGCGATGGACCACCAGGTCGGCCAGCCGGCGTATCTCGGCCCTGTCCACCGGGGGCACGCCGACCAGTTCGGAGATGACATCCATGGGGAGCCGGCCGGCGAAGTCGGCGATGAAGTCGAAGGAGCCCCGCTGCAGGGCCGGCTCGAGGTGCTCGAGGGCGATGGCCCTGATGCGGCCCTCCATCTGCGCCACCTTGGAGGGAGTGAACTTCTTGCCCACGAGTGAGCGCATGCGGGTGTGGCGCGGAGGATCGAGGGCGAGGAAGGACATCATCTTGTGGGCGTTGGGACCGAAGGCGCTGGGATCGAGGGAGACGCCGGAGGCGTTCGAGAAGGCGTCCACATTGCGGAAGGCGGCCAGCACATCGAAGTGGCGGGACAGAGCCCAGAAGTCGAACTCGTCGTTGCGGTAGACGGGGGCCTCGGACCGGAGGCGGGCGTAGACCGGATAGGGATCCTCGTGGATCTCGTAGGCGTAGGGGCTGTAGGTGACCGGTTGGCTCGTGGTGGTCACGTGCCGGCCCCGACCGCCGGCTGGCCGACCATCAGCTGGGCCGCGTCGGCCACGAAGTCGGGAATGTCCATCGACGACATGTGCCCCATGCCGGCGGCCAGGAGCGCTCCGGAAAAGCTGGTCTCCAGGATCCTCACCACCATGGGGTCCGACCCCGGACCTAGGGCGGCGGCCAGTCGTCGGTGGATCTGCGCCCCGATGCGGTCCCGGAGGTGCTTCACGTCCGGATTGGTGCTCAGCAGGGCCACCGTGCAGGCATCCACCAGGGCGGCACTCTCAGTGGTGAAGAGGACCATGGCCCGCACGGTCTGGGACATGCGCTCGGCCAGCGACAATGCCTCCGACGTGTCCACCGGCGTCAGCCCCTGCATCCGCCGCCACAGGACCTCGGCCAACAGGTGGTCCTTGGAGCTGAAGTAATTGTAGGCCGTGGCCGGCGCCACGCCGGCCCGCCGGGCGACATTGCGCACGGTGAGCCCCGTGTATCCGACCTCTTCGACCTCGGCCTCGGTGGCCAGGACCAACTGCTTGACCACCTCGGCTTGACGAGGCGTGAGGCGGCGGCGCGTGGCCTCGACCGCGTGGGAATCGTCGGTGGGGCGCGGTGCCAGGGTCTCGCTCATGGCCTGACGTGGGTTCGGCGCGGTTCAGTCGGCATCGGCCGGCCGGGGGATGTGGGGCGTTCCGTCGCGCATGGGCGGGAACTCGAAGTTGGCTGCTGTCGTCATCTTGGTGATGGTGGTGATCTCCGCCTCCGGCAGCGTCTCGTTGTCGTCGTCGATGATGAGCTCCCAGCGACAGTGGGGTGACCGGTCTGACGGGACCCGCGGCGGACGATGGACGTGGCGGATGTGAGCCTTCGGGTTGATGGCCTGGGCGGTCACGTCGAATGTTCCGTCCTCGATGTGGTGGCACATGCCGGTGACCATCTTGTCGCCCCAGGGTTCGGCGTCCATCAGGGCCCCGCAGTAGGCGAGCTCGAAGAACCCGTGCCGCTCGTCGACGACCTCGTATCGCACGTCCAGATAGTGATGGGGAAAGCCCGGATCGAGCTGGAGCACCTTGAAAATGGCCTCGACGCCATCGCCCTCGACGCCCATGATCTGCCGTAGCCGCCGGCCGTAGACGGGGCTGGCGCCCCGCCATTCTTCGATGGCCAGCCGCTCCATCTCCTCCATCCCGTGCGACATGCCGATGGCCGCGCACATCGAGCGGTCGAGGATGTGCACCGCCTGGGCGTACTCGCGCACCAGGCGGACCAGCGCCTCACGCGACAGGTCCTCGTAGCGGAAGTCGGCCTTGAAGGCGCCGGCATAGTCGGGAAGGCCGTCCTCGTCCCCGCGTTGCTCGCCGGCCTTTTCCACTTTGCTCTGGGTCATCTATATGGACTATAGTCTGGACAGCTGTCCAAGTACAGGGGGCAGCCATGACCTGCCTGCGGTGCTCCTGGCCACGTGGCTCGAGCTGGCCCCCATCCCCGAAGACGGCGATGGCCGCGGGTGCCATCATCACCACGAGGTGGCCGAGCGACAGGGGGAGACGAGTGCAGAGTGAACAACCCTCCGGCGGGTCGGGGGAAAAGACCATGCCCGTGGTCGGGGTGATCGGCCTCGGCCTCATCGGCGAGGGTGTGGCCACCAACGTGCTGCGGGCCGGCTTTCCCCTCGCCGTGTGCGACGTGCGATCGGAGGCCACCGACCGGTACCGGGATCGGGCCACGGTGGCCACTTCGCCGTCGGACCTGGTCCGTCGCTCCGGGGTGGTGGTGGTGGCGGTGGTAAACGACGAACAGGTCCATGCCGTGCTGTCCGGGCCCGACGGCGGGCTGGCGGCGGCTGGGGCGGAGACGACCTTCGTCATCGTCAGCACCATCTCGGGCGCCTGCGTCGAGGCCATCGGCGCCGAGGCGGCGGACCTCGGGGTGCAGGTTTTGGACTGCGGTGTCAGCGGGGGACCGGGCGCGGCGGCCAGCGGAGACCTGGTCTGCATGGTCGGCGGTGATCCTCAGGTGATCGAGCGAGTCCAGCCGGTGTTCGATGCCGTCGGCTCGCTGACGGTGACCATGGGGCCCTTCGGCGCCGGTCTGGCGGCCAAGCTGGCTCGCAACCTGGTGCAGTACGGTTCGTGGCTGGCCGCCTACGAAGGCCAGCGGTTGGCCGAGGCGGCGGGCATCGAGCTCGCCCGTCTCGCCACGGTGATCCGGGCCAGCGACGCCCTGATCGGTGGGACCTCAAGACTGATGTTCCGCTCGACCGTGGCCCCGTTCACCGAGGATGACGACAAGGGGTTGATCGGAGCCATGCAGGCGGGGGCATCGCTGGCCCACAAGGATCTGCAGGCTGCCCTCGAGATGGCACGGGCCCTCGATGTCCGGTTGCCGCTGGCCGAGATGACCGAGGCGCG
>DASZGT010000314.1:0-4086 GCA_035938575.1 Acidimicrobiales bacterium | reverse complement strand
CCGTCCCGGTGGTAGAGGCGCGCCAGCCGGGGGACACAGGCCGCCATGAGCAGCACCCCGGCCAGGGCCAGTAGGCGCAGGAGCACGATGGTGGCCAGCTCATTGTGGAGGGTGATCCGGGCGACGAGCCCGTCGAGCTGCAGGAAGAGAGGCCCGTAGGGGGCCGGGGCGTTGCCCCAGAGATTGTCGACCGGGGCCGTGTACGCGTTGTTGCCGAGCTCGAACGGGCCGTAGAGATACGGGTTCATGTGATGGCTGACCATCTCGCCCTGGGCCGCATAGGAGTACGCGTCCCGGCTGAACAGCGGGGCAATGACCATCATGGGCAGCGACCAGAGGGCCAGCACCCACATCATCCGGCTGATGGGCACGCCGGGACGGCGGGAGTACAACCGGGACATGCCCCACCACACCCGCATGAGCAGCAGGAGCCCGCCGTACACGGCCGCCAGTGTGAAATAGACCCCCCAATGGCTGGCCCCCGGTGTCGAGGGCACCCCGAAGAACCACACCCCCGGCATCTCCAGCTTGAACGGCGAGCTCGGAAGGGAACCACCGATGGCGATGGCCAGCATGGCCACGAACCCCAAGAGGGCCGGGCGCAGGACGAGTCCGCGCGGTTGGGCAGCGAGGTCACCACCCGAGGGCTGGTCGCCGGGCAGGCCGGTCGCCCCGTCCATCCGCTGGCGCACCGACTCGAAGCAGCGGTCGACGAACCTCAGCCCGGCGCTACTCGCCTCGATGGCCAGCGACCGCAGACCGGCGGGGGCGGGATCGGTGGCCACGCGCTCGCCTTCAAGCCCCTCGGCAGACGAGATCTCCGTTGGCATGAGGTTGGGGGCTTCTCCTCGGTCGAACCGCTGAAATCGAGACAGTCAGTTCCATCTGGTGGACGAGGAGCGAATCCCTACGGCCCTCCTCCACGGCGTCAAAAGCGTGTCCCCGACCAGTGCCGCCCGCTCTAGGGCCCACCATGACCGCAATGAATCCGTAACTTTATTGTAACCAATTGTCCGGGGCGAGCAAGTCACCCGACGGGGGGCCGTTGGCGTGGGACACGGTGCCGGACGGCAGCGGCGAACAGGGCCGGAGGCAGCACAGGACGCAGGGTCCCGACCGCCTCCGGCCGCCGCGTGCGGTGGGCCGGGAAGGATTTGAACCTTCGAAGGCAGTGCCGGCAGATTTACAGTCTGCTCCCTTTGGCCGCTCGGGCACCGACCCGCAGGGCGCAAGGATATCCCGTGGTGCGGAGCTACTGTTTCCGCATGCCCACCTTCGATGTCGTCTCCGAAGTTGACATGCAGGAGGTCCGCAACGCGGTGGACCAGGCCAACCGTGAGGCCGCCACTCGTTTCGATTTCAAGGGAACCGACTCCTCGATCGAGCTGACGGAGAAGGAACTGGTCCTCTCCTCTTCGACGGACGATCGACTCCGTGCCCTCTTTCAGGTCCTTCAGGAGAAGCTGGTCAAGCGCGAGGTATCCCTCAAGTCCTTCGAGGTGGGGAAGATTGAGGAGGCATCCCGCGGCTCCGCCCGCCAACGATTGACTATTCAGGCCGGCATCTCGTCCGACCACGCCAAGAGGATCAACAAGTTCATCAAGGACCTGGGGCTGAAGGGAGTGAGCTCGCAGACGCAGGGGGACCAGCTCCGGGTGAGCGGGAAGAAGCGAGATGACCTCCAGGCCGTGATCAGCGCGTGCAAGGCGGAGGACTTCGGTATTCCCCTGCAGTTCAGCAATTTCCGGGACTGACCGGGCCGGACCAAAGGACCGCCGCCGGGACGGGTCAGAGGTGCGGCTCCGGGTGAGCGATCAGGCTGCCTCGACGAGTTCGTCCAGCTCCTCGAGCGGGTGCACGTGGAAGAGGCGGTTGAACAACATGTACTTGAGCACCCAGAACAGCCCGAATGAGAGCACGTTGGCCAGCAGCACCAGGGCGGTCTGCTGGAGATGGCTGAGGTGGTGCACGATGCTGAGGTGCCGGGCGATGGCGGCGCCGCCGATCGACACCACGATGCCGATGGCCGACATCGCCCAGAAGGGGACGATCTCCTTCATCAGGTGGGATCGGCCACCCTTCTTCCAGACCCACTTCCGGTTGAGGAAGTAGGAGGGAACGGTGGCGACGAGATTGGCGAAGACCGTGCTGCCGATCTCGCCCCAGAGATGGAGCACTCCGAACACGATGGCCAACACCCCGAACGAGACCGCCGTCGATATGCCCGAAACGGCGGTGTAGCGAAACAGCTGCCACGCCTCGGGGGTACCCCGCTTCTGCCACAGATGCACCACACGAAGAGGTAGTCCGGCCATTCCGAAACCCTAGTCGTCATCAATCCGTAATATCCTCCGGTCCTTCCTGCCCCCGGGGGGTGTGGGCCCTGGCCGCAGGCAGACCGGGCCGCCGTGAGCTGGCCCGTTTGTGGCGAGGACATCGACCGGCCCGGGTGCCGGACTCAGAGGGCGTTGGCCCGGGCGACCCCGCCCAGCCAGGCGGCACTGGGCTTCGGGCGCCGCTCGAAGGTGTCCCGGTCCGCGGCCACCATCCCGAACGTCGGGCCGTATCCGAGCACCCACTCGAAGTTGTCCAACAGGCTCCAATAGAAATAGCCGCGCACGTCGATCCCGTCGTCGAGACAGCGCTTGAGCCCGGTCAGCGCTCGTCGGACGTAGTCGATCCTCAGGGCGTCGTCGTCAGTTCCGATGCCGTTCTCCGTGACGTAGACCGGCACTCCCCCGGTCTTGTCCCAGGCTCGGCGGACCGTCCCCTCGAGGGCCTCGGGCCAGAACTCATAACCCATCTGGGTGGTGGGCACACCCTCCTCGGCGCCGACGGACCCGTCGGGTCCGACCCTGGTCCTCGTGTAGGTCTGCACTCCGATGAAGTCGTCGCCCTCGGTCGCCTCGAGGAACACATCCTCGGAAGGGCGCCGGATCCGTTCGAGCCATTCCTCCCCGCCGGGCTGCAGTTGGTAGTCGGTCATCGACAGGGTCATGCCCACCGGATAGTCGCCGGGGCCCGACCGGATGGCATCGACCGCCCGCCGATGGGCGGCGACGAGGGCCTGGTTCACGACGTCCCGGCGGCCCCGATCCCGCACCCGGGGCGGGAAGAGCCCGTGGCGCCAACCCATGGTGGCCACCACGTTCGGCTCGTTGAGCGTGCAGGCCATTCCGATCAGGTCACCGAGGTGGGAGGCCGCCCGCTCGCAGAATCGGGCAAAGCGGTCCGGTGCACTGGCGCCTTCCCAGGTTCCGCCCGCCGCCAACCAGCGGGGATGGGTGAAGTGGTGAAAGGTGACCACCGGGAGAATGCCGTGCTCGTGGCAGGCGGCCGCCATGCGGCGGTAGTGGTCGAGGGCCACCCGGGAGAACTCCCCCTCTTCCGGTTCGATCCGGCTCCATTCGAGCGAGAATCGGTACGACGAGAGTCCGAGGCCGGCCACCAGGGCGATGTCCTCGGGATAGCGGTTGAAGGAATCGCATGCATCCCCACTCACGTCGACGCAACCGGAGGTGGGGTCGTGTTCGAACGCCCACCAATCGTTGTTGACGTTGCCACCTTCGATCTGATGGGCGGCAGTTGCCGTTCCCCAGACGAAGCGGTCGGGAAAGCGAATCTCAGGCACGGAGGAACCGTAGCGTGGCGCGTCACCTGGTGCGGGGCCGTACCCGGGGCAGTCCGACATCCGTGGAATTGAGACTTATGGGTCCGCGGTCCTCGCTCGAAGGGCTCCCGACCACCTGTCAGGATGGGGGCGTGAGTGAAGCCCTCGATTTTCTGGTCGACCTGCTCGATCTCGAGTCCATCGAGGTCAACATCTTCCGGGGGGTGAGCCCCAATGAGGACCGTCAGCGCGTGTTCGGCGGCCAGGTGGCGGCACAGTCGTTGATGGCCGCCGGGCGAACGGTCGAACGGGGGAGACCGCACTCGTTGCACGCGTACTTCCTGCGGCCTGGCGATCCCAATGTGCCCATCCTCTACGAAGTGGACCGGATCCGGGATGGTCGGTCCTTCACCACCCGCCTGGTGGTTGCCATCCAGCACGGCCGGGCCATCTTCAACATGTCCGCCTCCTTCCAC
>DASZGT010000313.1:0-3006 GCA_035938575.1 Acidimicrobiales bacterium | reverse complement strand
GGCCGTCTCGGCATTGGGAACCGGGGGCCGGTCCTGCACCCCGCTGCCGAATCGGTTCCCCGATCGCTCGTTGAAGGCCCGGTAGCACACGACGACGTCGGCCACACCCGCCTGGACGGCCATGGCGGCCTGCTGGATGGTCGCACAACCGGCGCCGCCGCCGTAGTGGATCCGGCTGAAGAAGGTCAGCTCACCCATGCCCAGGCTGCGGGCGATCTCGATCTCCGGGTTGGTGTCCGAGCTGAAGGTGACCATGCCGTCCACTTCGGCCGGTGGGATGCCTGCGTCGCGCAGCGCCAGGTCCACGGCCTCGGCCGCCAGGCGGAGCTCACTGCGGCCGGATTCCTTGGAGAACTCGGTGGCTCCGATGCCGACGATGGCGGTGTTGTTGGTGAAGGCGTGATGCGCTCCGCTCATCGGTCCAGAGCCTTCCCGGCCGGCAGGCGTAGGCCGACGGTGCCGGTGACATGGTCCCCGAGGCTGTTGGCCCCCCGCAACGTGACCTCGACGCCGCCGTAGCCATCGGAGTCGATCGCCTCGTCCTTGGCGGTTACCGATCCGGTCAGGGTCATGGTGTCGTCGGGATAGTTGGGCGCGCCCAGTCGAATCTTGACGTCGGTCAGCACCGCGCCAGGCCCGGACCAGTCGGTCACGTATCTCCCGACGAGGCCGTTGGTCGAGAGGATGTTCATGAAGATGTCCTTCGAGCCGCGCTCGACGGCCAGGACCGAGTCATGGTGGACGTCCTGGTAGTCGCGAGAGGCGATGGCGGTCGAGACGATGAGGGTACGGGTCAGGGGGATGGCCAACTCGGGAAGGTGGTCCCCCACGGCGACGTCCTCGAACCGGAGCGTCGCCACCGGTGCGGTGGCCGCGCCGGCCGTCGTCTGGGCCGTCCCGCTCCTGGCGCCACGGCCCGGCCCGCCCGCAGCTCGCCGGTGACCTGTCGTCCCAGCCGGGCCAACTGGGCGCTCGGGGAGCCGAGCATCAGCTCGATCTGCTTCCCCCAGAGGAAGTAGCGGTGGATCGGGTACGAGATATCGGCTCCCATGCCCCCGTGGAGGTGCTGGGTGGAGAAGACGGCCCGCTGGCCGGCCTCGGAGGCGAACCACGAGGCCACGTTGACGGCGAGCGCGGCGTCGAGTCCGTTGTCGAGGCGCCAGGCCGCCTGCCACATGGTCACCCGGATCGACTCGGTGTCGATGGCGGCGTCGGCGGCCCGGAGCATCGTGCCCTGGAAGGTCGACAGCGGTCGACCGAACTGCTCACGGGTGTTGAGGTAGGCCGCCGTCTGGGACACCGCGGCCTCGGTCACCCCGACCTGCAACGCGCACAGCCCGGTCCACGCCCGCGCCAGCATCCAGGCCAGCACCTCGTGTCCCCGGGAGGGATCGCCGTCGGCCAGCAGGTGGTCGTTGGCCACCACTACTCCCTCGAGATGGAGATGGGGATGGACCTCGCGGTTGGTGGTGAGTGCCCGCTCCAGGGTCACCCCCGCAGCCGAGGGGTCGACGACGGCGATGACCACACCGTCGTCGAGGGCGGCCGGGACCAGTACCCGATCGGCCACGTGGGCGGAGGGAACGGCAAAGGCCGTGCCCGACAGGACGATCCCGTCGCCTCCGGCTTTGGCCGTGATCGACGGGTTGCCCGGGCCTCCGACGGCGATGTCACCGGCCACATCGGTCAGCGCGGCGGTGAGCACCGTCCGACCCGCGCCCACACCGGGCAGGATCGCCGACCTGGCCGCTTCCGATCCGAACTCGGCCAGCGGCATCGCACCCAGGGCGATGGTGGCCCACAGGGGCACCGGTGCCACCGCCCGGCCCTGCCCCTCGAGGACCAGGGCCAGCTCCACCATGCCGTAGCCCCCACCCCCGAAGGCCTCGGGCAGCGAGAGGCCCAGCAGGTCGGCCTTGGCCATCGCCGCCCACAGGTCCCGGTCGAACCGGTCCTCAGTGCTCTCGACCTCCTGCACCCGCTCGGGTGTCACCAGCCCGGCGAAGATGCCTTCGACAGTCTCTCGGACCGCCAGTTGCTCCTCGTTGAAGGTGAAGTCCATCAGCTCGTCCTCTCGTCTGGGGAGCCCGGTCCGCTGGTGGCGACCCCGCCGGAGCCGCTGGCGTTGGGGTCCGGGCGGAACACGGGCAGCGTCAGGTCGTCGTCGAAGGTTTCGAAGCCGGCGATCACCGGCATCCCGATGGACACCGAGTCCGGCGTGATGTCGGCGACGTTGGCCACCAGTCGGGTGCCCTCCTCAAGCTCGACCAGCGCCACGACCAGTGGATAGTCGAACGCCGGCACCTGGGGATAGTGGTTGACCACGAAGCTGTAGATGGTGCCCCGGCCGGAGGCGGTGACCGTGCCCCACTCGAACGACTGGCACTTGGCACACGACGGCCGCGGGGGATGCCTGAGGGTCCCGCAGTTGGAGCAACGCTGGATGAGGAGCTTGTGCTCTTTGGCGCCGTCGAAGAAGAAGCGGTTGTCCTGGGTCAGTGCCGGCCGGGGCCGCTTGGGCCGCGGGGCGGACCCGGACGCGGATGGAGCCGACGGGGATGGAGCCGACGCCGATGGGGCCGAAGCGGATGCCGATGCGGATGCCGGTGCGGATGCCGGTGCGGCCGCCTCGGCCCTGGGTCGAGGCCTGAACTTGAGGATACGGAAGAGCATGGTGGCCACCAGCTCATCGTTCTGGTCGGTGTACTCCAGCCGTTGGGTCACGAAGTGCCCGGTCCCGAGGCCGGTGGCCTTCTCGGTCGAGACCGAGTCGATGACCGAGGTGCACGTGAGGAGGTCACCGGGCACGAGGGGGCGTACGTAGTGCTGATCGCAGTTGGTGGCCACCACCGAGGTGAACCCGGCCTCGTCGAGCATCGCCATCAATCGGTCGTTGGGCGAAGCCCCCTCCAGATCGCGGTTGGCGCGGGCCGCGTCGGCCGCCTCGGAGGCGCGCAGACCGCGCATGGTCCACGCCTGCAGCATGGTGGCGGGGGCGATGACCCC
>DASZGT010000312.1:0-10112 GCA_035938575.1 Acidimicrobiales bacterium | reverse complement strand
GCCCAGGTCCAGGCGGCCGCAGAGCGGGCGGGCGAGCCGCTCTGGCCCCTCCCGTTGCCCGACGACTATCGCAACCACATCGACTCGGAGATCGCCGACATGCGCAACGTGGGTCGGCCCGGACAAGCCGGGAGCATCTCGGCGGCACTGCTGCTCCGCGAGTTCGTGGGAACCCTCCCCTGGGCCCACCTCGACATCGCGGGCCCTGCGCGCTCGGATGAGAGCCACCGCTATCTGGCCAAGGGCGGTACCGGGTTCGGAGTGCGAACGCTGGTTGCATTGGTCACCTCCGAAGCGTTTGCCCACTGGCTGGGGCACTCCGCCGGCGGGTAGCAAACCCGCGCGCCCGGCCTGTGTCCGACGCCCGGGCTGCGGCGGAGCCCGAGTTGGCACGAAGCACAGGCTTGCTGTCAAGGGCGGTTCGCTCGGCAACTCCGGTTCCCAATTTCGTAGATTGCCATGCCCCCTTCCGCCGCCGGTGGGATCGAGCGCCGGGTCAGTCGGTGGGGTACCTTCGTCGGGTGAAGATTGCGGTGCTCGGCGCCGGCTCCTGGGGTACGACGGTTGCGTCGTTGGTCGCGCCGCGGCACGAGACGGTGTTGTGGGCCCGGGATCCTGACGTGGCAACGGCCATCACCTCCGAGCACGTCAACCCCACCTACCTCCCCGGGTTCACGCTGGCCGGAGAGCTCGTGGCCACGTCCGATCTCACCGGAGCCGTCTGCGAAGCGGACCTCGTGGTGGTCGGCGTGCCCACCTCGGGCTTTCGCCATGTGGTCGAACAGGCGTCGAAGTGCATGCGTCCCTGGATCCCGGTCGTGAGCCTGTCCAAGGGACTCGAACGCGGCTCCCACCTCCGGATGACGGAGGTCATCCGTCAGGTGGCCCCCGGTCACCCGGTGGCCGCTCTGACGGGACCCAACATCGCCCACGAGATCATGTCCGGCAAGGCGGCCGCCGCAGTCATCGCCACGGAGGACCTCGAAGTGGCCGGTGCCATCCAAAAGGTGTTCACCCGTGGCGTGTTCCGGGTGTACGTGAACGACGACGTCGTGGGTTGCGAGATGGGCGGTGCCCTCAAGAACGTGATCGCCATCGCCGCAGGCATCGGCGAGGGTCTCGGGGTGGGCGACAACACGCGCGCGGCGGTGATGTCCCGCGGACTGGCGGAGCTCACCCGGCTGGGAGCGGTCATGGGGGCGCAGCCGACCACCTTCGCCGGGTTGGCCGGAATGGGTGACCTGATCGCCACCTGCATGAGTCCCCACAGCCGCAACCGGGCCGTGGGTGAGCAGCTCGGCAAGGGTCGCCGCCTCGATGACATCCTCTCGGAGATGCACATGGTCGCCGAAGGGGTGAAGACTGCCTCGGTGGCCCTCGAACTGGCCGAGCGTCACAGTCTCGACCTGCCCATCTGCAGTGTGATCGACAGGGTGGTCAAGAGCGAGATCGAGCCATCGGCGGCGTACTGGGGCCTGACTCCTGCCGGCCACGAGGCCGATCCCGGTTGATGCCTCGTTGCGCTCATCGGCCCGCCCAGGCGCAGAACGCGCCACCGCGGATGGCGAGGTAGCCGCAAAAGTTGCAGACCGTTGGGGTTATCGGAGAAGCCGCGTTCAAGCAGGAAGAATGGGCGTTGCGGACGCAGGTCTGCTGTGTCAAGCTCGCTATGCCCTCACGTCGCCGCACCTGGCGGTAGGCGAGGGGCGGGAAGCCGGGAGTCTTGAGGAAACGGCTGCCTTTCGGTTCGTCATGGCCGGCCCAGAGGATCCGACGGTTGACGACAGCCATGGTGCCGTTGGCCCTCCTTGGGGCGGCCGGCTTCGCATCCGTTGGGCCATCTGCACCAGCCGGGGCGACCTCGCCGGGATGGACCCTGCAAGCCAGCTACCCGGCTCCGCCAACCCCGGATGCCGTCTCGTGCGCCTCGAGCTCGGTCTGCATCGCCGTGGGTGGAGACATCCTTGTCACCACCGATGGGGGAACCGTGTGGACGAGCCAAGCCGTGCCGGCGGGGGTCAAGTCACTTGATGGCGTTTCGTGTCCATCCGTGGCCGACTGCGTGGCGGTGGGCACCGGGAGCGCCGGCGCAGTCATCGTTGCCAGCGCCGACGGAGGGACGACGTGGACGAATCAGACCGTGCCCGCCGGTCTTGCCGCCTCGGGTCTCGCGGGGGTGTCCTGCGCGTCAGTGTCTGATTGTGTAGCGGTGGGCAACGGAAGCAGCTCCGGCGTCATCATTGCCACCACCAACGGCGGGGCGACGTGGACGAGCCAAACGGTACCGACGGGAGCAACCGGTCTCACCGGGGTCTCCTGCGGCTCCTCGTCGAACTGCGTGGCTGTGGCTGCCACGAGCTCGAGGACCGGAGTGATCCTGGCCACCACCGACGGTGGAATGACCTGGAAGACGGAGACCGAGCCGAGCGGTGTCTACGAACTCTCCGCCGTCTCGTGCGCGTCGGGCTCGGTGTGTGAAGCGGTTGGCAGCGCATCTCCCGGCGGAGCCATCATCAAGACCACCGACAGTGGCGTCACGTGGCTTCCTCAGAGCGTCCCTGCCGGCGGCAGTGGGTTCACTGGCGTGTCTTGTGGGTCTACCTCAGATTGTGTGGCCGTGAGCAACGGATTCATTGTCACCACCACCGACGGGGGAACCACCTGGACGAACAGGCCCTATCCCGGCGGCATCACACTGTTCACCGGGGTGTCCTGTGGGTCGACCAGCCAGTGCATCGCCGTGCCCGACGGCTCCATCTTCATCACCTCGGACGGGGGCATCACCTGGGCGCAACCGACCCTCCCCTATGGCATCTCCGGTCTCACAGGCGTGTCGTGCGGTTCGACCTCGAACTGCGCGGCGGTGAGCATCAATGGACCGACCGGCATCAATCTGGTGGTGACGACCGCCAATGGCGGGGCGACCTGGACGAACCCGATCCGGCCGCCCGGCTTCCCCGTTCTTCAGCTCGAGGGCATTTCGTGTCCATCGGCTTCGGACTGTCTGGCCGTGGGCCCGGGCGTGATCTCCTCGTCGGATGGAGGCGCGACCTGGACCAAACAAACGATACCGAGCGGTACCGGAGTCCTTGCCGTCTCCTGCGGCTCCTCGTCGAACTGCGTGGCTACGGGTGCCGGCGTCATCGCCACCACCGATGGCGGCACCAATTGGGTGACCCAGGGCGTATCCACCGTGTTCCCCTTCGACGGGCTCGGGGTGTCGTGTGCGTCAGCCTTGGACTGCGTCGTCGTGGGTTATGCGGTCGAAGGCAAATTCGGTCCATTCCCCCCCGTGATCGCCGCCACCACC
The DNA here is from genome assembly GCA_035938575.1 of Acidimicrobiales bacterium. Classification (GTDB taxonomy): domain Bacteria; phylum Actinomycetota; class Acidimicrobiia; order Acidimicrobiales; family RAAP-2; genus Bog-756. The sequence goes on along the minus strand of DASZGT010000312.1, from coordinate 6,802 downwards.
GATGGCGGGACTACCTGGACGACCCAGAGTGTGCCAACCGGCACCGACATAGTCAGCCGGGTCTCGTGTGGTTCGACCTCGGACTGCGTAGCAGTGGGCACAGCATCAGGTGCACCGGTAACGCTTGCGACGACGAATGGCGGTGCGACCTGGACAACTCAGAATGTGCCTAGCGCCGTGAGTACCCTCGCCGGCATTTCGTGTCCCTCGTCGGCGGACTGCGTGGCGGTGGGCAACACCAGCTCAAACTCGGGTGTGGCAATGGCAACGACCAACGGGGGATCGATCTGGACGATCGAGAAGACACCCGGTGTCGCCGGTCTCGCCGGCGTCTCGTGCGCCTCGTCCACGGATTGTGTCGCCGTGGGAGGAGGAATGATCATCGGCACAGGTAGCGCGTTCGATCTCGCCCCCACGTCAACCACCGCCTCGGTCAACCCGGCAAATACGATCTCGGGTTCGCCGGTTTCCTTTTCGACGTCAGTGGCTCCGACTGCGGGACCGGGGACCCCCACCGGAACCGTGACCTTCAGCATCGATTCCTCCAGTCTCTGCACGGCGACTCTCAGCGGCGGGAGCGGTTCATGCATCTCCTCTGGTGCTCCGGTCGGCCTGGACAACGTGACAGCCACCTATAGCGGAGACACCGCCTTCGCCGCTTCTTCGGCCACGACCTCATTGAGTGTGAAGGCGTTCGGGATCACAACCACTTCCCTGCCTCCAGGAACGGTTAGTGCTCCCTACAGCTACCAATTGACCGCAGCGGGGGGGACCATGCCCTACCGGTGGAAGAAGACGGCGGCCCTTCCTCGGGGCCTCAAGCTGAGCTCGAGCGGACTGATCTCGGGCAGTCCGAACGCCCGAAGGGTGCCACCCGGCTCCTATCCAGTGTCGGTGCAGGTCAAGGACAGCACCCGGAGGAACAGGCAGACCGCGACCGCCACCTTCACGCTGGTCCTCAATTGACGGCCACCACCATCTCGTCCTTGTAATCGCAGCTGCCAGACCGCCCCCATTCACCATTCATTGCTTCACTTCCCCTCTCGTCGGTTGGCGTCGACTCCAGCTGCCCCGGACGCCCGATGATGGGAGCCTTTCTCCACAGGAGCCTTGAGCCGCACGGCGTCCTCCGCGGCGCGAAACGCCACCGCCGGGTGGAAGTGCCACTTCCCCAACTGCAACTCGATGTCGGTCTGATCCCGACCCGCCACAGCCAGCCCCGCAGCCAGGCGATGGGCCCGCAGCCGCATCTGCTGTGGCCCCGAGAGCTGTTGCTCGGTGAGCCACCGGCGGTGACTCGCCTGGAGCGGTTCGGGCAGACGGCTCAAGTGTCGGAGAGGAAGGGGCGGGATGCGGGTGCGCACCGCCAGTCCCCCCGGTCCGTACGGACGGGCCAGCTCGAAGGTGCAGAGGCGTTGAAGCGCCCGCCGGAACGGAGAATTCTTCCCCATACGTTGGCCCAGGCCGAGCGATCTCGCCGTCTCGGGAAGGTTCAGATCGAATCCGTCCTGGTGGACCTCGAGGCCGTAGGAGACACGGCGAAGCAGCCACGTCGTCGACGGGCCGATGACACCGAGCCAGTAGAGCTCGACGTACCGCGAGCAGGGATGGACGCCGTGGGGATCGGCGATCGGATCGAGCCACGGCACGATACGGAGGATCGTTCGTTCCTCCAGGGGTCGCAGGGTCAGCGGCAGTGGGGGTGCCGACGGGGATGGCAGGGCGGTGGTGAGGGGCACGGTGGTCTCCTTCGTGGACGGACGCGTCGACGGCGTCTCGTGACCATGGGTGACCGACCTCGCCGGATACCTGCCGTTCGACCTTGCTGCTCCACCCGAATGGGCTGGCCGAATTGGGCTGTCAGGTGAGCGCCGAGGAGACCTGAGTGCGGCGGCTACCAGCCCCCCCGGTGAAGGCTGTCCTCGAGCGTGCGGTGGGGCCGGTCCGTCGATGTCGTCGGGGGGTCGGGCGTCGATGACTCGCCGAGCAGGACCGCCCCGAGCAGTCTGAGCCGGTCCGGCACGCCCAGCACGGCCCGGAGGACCTCCTCGCCGCGAAAGTTGCCGAGGAAGGCGGCGCCGATGCCCCGGTCGGTGGCGGCGAGGAGCATCGCCATGGTGGCGAAGGCGGCGTCGACGAACCAGTACGGGACCACCCACTCGACGTCAGTGCCCCTGGGGGACTTGTCGGGCTCCCGGTACCGGGCCATGTAGGCCTCGGGGTCCGCAAAGGGGAGCACGATGACCGGGGCCCGGGACATCCCCTCGAATCGCCGGGAGCGGGACCGCCAACCCTCGTCGGTGGCCGCCTGCCAATAGAGCGAGGTCTGAGAGGCACCCTCCAGGACGACGAACTCCCGGCCCTGGGTATTTCCGGCCGAGGGCGCACGCAGGCCGGTGCCCACCAGTTGGTCGACGATGTCCGTCCCGAGCGGCCGTCCGCTGAAGTTGCGGGTCATCCGCCGCGTCCGCAGCACATCGGTCAGCTCCATGGTGGCTCCATCGAACCGACGCTACGTCACGAGGGTGGAGCGGCGAGATGGGCAGGCCAACCCGTCCCTGGCCGCGGCGGCGAGCGTCCGCCGGCCCAGGTGATTAGTGTCAGTGGACATGACCGAAGGCACCAACTTCTCCCGTCGGGCCCTGCTCGGTGGGGCCCTGGCCGGGGCCGCCGCCGTCGGGCTGGCGCCCGGGGCCGCTTCTGCGACGTCCCGCCCGCGACTGAAGACGCCCGGCCCGGGCACGCTCCCCAATCCGACCGCTCCGGCGGGCACCGATCAGATCCCCCTGATCAAGAACATCGTGATCGTGATGATGGAGAACCACTCCTACGACAACATCCTCGGGATGATGCCGGGCCGCGGCGACGGGTTCGTTCTGGGTGGCGACGGCAAGCCGACTGCTTCCAATCCCTGGCCGACGAGCTCTGTCTTTCCTCCGCCATCCAAGCACGCGGTCCTCCACGCCTTCCCCATGCCCAATCCGTGCCAGCAGCCGGCTCACCCCTACAACACCTGGGAAGCCTTCAAAGTGTCCTACGCCGGCGGCCGCAACGACGGGTTCGTGAAGAGCCAGAGCGGCCCGGTGTCGATGGGCTATCTCGAACCGTCCGTATTGCCCTTCACCAATTCGATGGCCGCCACTTTCCCCGTGTGCGACCGCTACTTTTGCTCGGTGGGCGCCCAGACCTACCCGAACCGACGTTTTCTCATGGGAGGGACGTCACTGGGTCTGGTCAACGACGTCCTGAACTCGGATCGCCCGCCGAACGGCACCATGTTCGAGGCCCTCAACGCCCATGGCATCAGCTGGAAGAACTACTACTCTTCGCTGCCCTCGGCACTGATCTGGTCGTATCTGGGTGGGTCCGTCGCCCCCAACCTGGTCAAGATCAGCCAGTTCTTCACCGACGCCGCCACCAACAACCTGCCGGCGGTCAGCCTGGTCGACCCCGACTTCGGCACGCAATCCGAGGAGAACCCCCAGGACGTGCAGTTCGGCGAGCAGTTCATGGCGCAGGTGGTGCAGGCTGTGATGTCCTCGCCCCAATGGCCCCACACCATGCTGGTCTGGTGCTACGACGAATCCGGGGGCTACTACGACCACGTCCCGCCGCCGAAGGCGGTCAAGCCGGACGGCGTGGCCCCCATGCTCTCGGCGGGCGACCGGCCCGGTTCCTTCAACCGGTACGGGTTCCGGGTGCCGGCCGGAGTGGTCTCCCCCTATGCCCGCCCCGACTACGTCTCGCACGTGGTCCACGACCACACCTCGGTGCTCAAGTTGATCGAAACCAAGTGGAACCTGCCGGCGTTGACCTATCGCGACGCAAACGCCGACAACCTCCTCGACACCGTGGACCTGACCGCCCCACCGGCCTTCCTCACCCCGCCGACCCTGGCAGCTGCTCCCGACCCCTCGATTCTGGCCGGTTGTTTGTCCACGGGGCCTGGCACCATCCCACCACCCGGGTCCGTCACCACCGCCTGACCCGACGGTGCGCCGAAGGGCCCGATGACGCCAGGCCGGCACCGGAGGCCCGGACCGACCCGGGTTCGGCCTCGATCCCACCCCGGGCGGGACGCTGGGAATGTTGAGTCAACTGGTAGCGTTTATACCGGTGTTGGTCTAGTGCGACCGGGACGGTCACCGTCGTCCTGACGTCGCCGTCGAAGAAGGATCGTGATCGCGGTGCCCACATTCAGGGAGATGCTGGCTCAGGCCAAGGCTGCCATTCGGGAGGTCGAGCCGGCCGAGGCCGAGCGCGAGATCGAGGCCGGGAACACCGTCGTGCTCGATGTCCGCGAGCCCGAGGAGTACGAGCAGGGCGCCCTCCCCGGGGCTGTGCACATCCCGAGGGGCACCCTCGAGACGACGGTCGAGGGCCGGATCCCCGACAAGTCGAGTCACGTGGTCGTCTACTGCGCGGCTGGGACCCGGTCCGCCTTCGCGGCCAACACCCTCCAGGAGCTGGGCTACACCGATGTGGCCTCGGTGATCGGTGGGTTCAACCGGTGGAAGGACGAAGGACGGAACTGGGTCTCCCCCCAGTCGCTGACCCCCGAGCAGCGGAACCGCTATCAACGTCACCTGCTCCTCCCCGAGATCGGCGAGGTCGGCCAGCTCAAGCTGCTCGATTCGAAGGTCCTCCTGTTGGGCGCGGGCGGGCTCGGGTCTCCCGCCGGCCTCTACCTGGCCGCGGCCGGTGTGGGTACCATTGGCATCGTCGACATGGACGTGGTCGACGCCTCCAACCTGCAGCGACAGATCCTCCACAACACCGATCGGATCGGGGAGCGGAAGGTCGACTCGGCCAAGAAGACCCTCACCCTGATCAACCCGGATGTCAACGTCGTGACCCACGACGTGCGGCTCGGTGCCGACAATATCCTCGACATCATCGACGGCTATGACGTGATCGTCGACGGCACCGACAACTTCCCGACCCGGTACCTGGTCAACGATGCGTCCTTGCTGAAGCGGATCCCGGTGGTGCACGGGTCCATCTTCCGATTCGAAGGCCAGGCCACCGTGTTCAACCCCTATGTGGGCCCGTGCTACCGGTGCATGATCCCCGAGCCCCCACCGGCCGACCTCGCCCCCAGCTGCTCCGAGGCCGGAGTCCTCGGTGTCTTGCCGGGCATCATCGGTTCGATCCAGGCCATCGAGACGGTGAAGGTCCTGTTGGGGATGGGCGAGACGCTGCAGGGACGGCTGTTGGCCTACGACGCGCTGGAGGAGAGCTTCCGCACGTTCAAGGTCCATCGCGATCCGCAATGCCCCGCGTGCGGACCTGAGGCCGGGGAGATCGTCATCGCCGAGTACGACGACCTGTGCATGCCCCACGCCGCGGCCCCCTCGGCGGCCGTGGCGGCGGGCGACTGAGAGCGGCAGGCCCTTTCTCCGGGCGGCGCCGGAGACCGTAACCTGGGGCCCATGCCACCGAACTCCGCTTCCCCCGAGCCCGACCGCAGGCGGTTCACGGACTCGGGCATCGAGATCCGCCCCGTCTACGGACCCGCGGACCTCGAGGGTTGGGACCCGGACCAGAGACTGGGAGCCCCCGGTCACTATCCCTACACGCGGGGCATCAGGGAGGACATGTACCGGGGTCGGCTCTGGACCATGCGCCAGTACGCGGGGTTCGGCACCGCCGAATCCACCAACGAGCGCTTCAAATTCCTGTTGGGGGCCGGTCAGACCGGGCTGTCGTGTGCGTTCGACCTGCCCACCCAGATGGGGTACGACTCGGACCACCCGCGCTCCGAGGGTGAAGTGGGCAAGGTGGGGGTGGCCATCGACTCGATGGCCGACATGCGCCTGTTGTTGGCAGACCTTCCCCTCGACAAGGTGACGACGTCGATGACCATCAACGCCACTGCCGCCATCCTCCTGCTGTTCTACCAGCTGGTGGCCGAGGAGAACGGGGTGGACTCGAAACAGCTGGGCGGCACCATCCAGAACGACATCCTGAAGGAGTACGTCGCCCGGGGGACGTACATCTACCCGCCGCGGCCTTCCATGCGCCTGGTCACGGACACGTTCTCCTACTGTGCGGAGAACCTTCCGGCTTGGAACACCATCTCCATCTCCGGGTACCACATCCGCGAGGCCGGCTCCACCGCGGTGCAGGAGATCGCCTTCACCATCGCCAACGGGATCGCCTACGTCGAAGCAGCTCTGGCCGCCGGCCTCGATGTGGACGCATTCGCCCCCCGGCTCAGCTTCTTCTGGAACGCCCACAACAACCTCTTCGAGGAGGTGGCCAAGTATCGGGCCTCCCGGCGCATGTGGGCCAGGCTGATGACCGAGCGGTTCGGCGCCAAGGACGAGAAGTCGACGCTGCTCCGCTTCCACACCCAGACCGGGGGATCCACCCTCACCGCCCAGCAGCCCGAGAACAACATCGTGCGGGTCACCGTCCAGGCCATGGCGGCGGCGCTCGGAGGCACGCAGAGCCTCCACACCAACGGATTCGACGAGGCACTTGGGCTTCCGACCCAACGCGCGGCCAAGATCGCCCTGCGGACCCAACAGATCATCGGGTACGAGTCCGGCATCTCCGACACCGTCGACCCGCTGGCCGGCTCGTGGTTCGTCGAGTCGCTCACCGACGAGGTGGAAGCAGCGGCGTGGGAGTACCTCGAGCGAATCGACGCCCTGGGTGGGGCGGTGGACGCCATCGAGGCCCAGTACATGCAGCAGGAGATCGAACAGGCCGCCTACGCCTTCGCCAAGGCGGTCGATGCCGACGAGAAGATCGTGGTCGGCGTCAACCGGTTCGTGGACGAGGAGCTCGAGCCGAC
>DASZGT010000311.1:0-3458 GCA_035938575.1 Acidimicrobiales bacterium | reverse complement strand
GTTCTCGGCCAGGACGGCGTCCAGGATGCCCTGGAGACCGAGGCGCTCGGAGACCACGGGCACCTGCAGGGTGACGTCGTTCGCGCATGGATCAAACAAACTCCTACTGGTAGTGTGAACCGTCAGGTAATTCCCCAGGGCTGCCGTCAAACAATTCCCCACCCCGGTCTCTGTTCTCCGTTGTACATGATGGCCGTTCCGACGTCCAGGATCCGGCCTGGAGCTGCCTATCGGAACTCACTCTGAGAACATGATCGTCACCCCCTCCACGAGGTCCTTCAGTGCCACCGGCTCGTCGCAGCACGGGCACAGCCCGCCGGCCCCAAGTCGGCGGCAGAACCGGTCGCAGTCCTCGCAGCGCTGGACGCCGAGGTACCGGGTACCGCAGTCGGGGCAGTAGTAGACCGTGCTGTCCTTGGGGGCGCGCTTGAGGCGGGCGGGCACCGGGGGAGCTCCACGCCTGGCCCGGAAGGCGCGCTGCTTGCATGCGTTGTCGCAGTAGAGCCGGCGGCCGGAGGCGTCGATCTCCTTCCCGCACTGCGCACAGCCAATCGTCACGCCATCGTCTCGCACGGCAATCTGAAGCGGCGTCTGCTCAGTCATGGGAAGCCTCCTTGGGGTTGGCGGCCGGAGTACGGCCGGGGCGCTGGTTGGGCCGGAAGCTCTTGCCGACCATGGCCACGTGGTGGGCGGAGTTGACGAGGCGGTCCAGCACGCCCTCGGCCACGACGGGGTTGGGGAACAGCCCGTACCAGTCGGCGGGGGCACGGTTGGACGCGAGGATGAACGAGCCGCCCCGGCGTTCGGCCACCAGCTCGTAGAGGTCGTCGGCCTGGGGAGCGGTGAAGGCTCGGAGCCCGAAGTCATCGAGGATGAGGACCCGGGGCCGTCCCCAACGGCGCAGGCGCACCTCCCAGCTCCCGTCGACCCGCCCGCCGGAGAGATCGGCGAGCACCCTGGAGCAGGTGGCGAAGGCGACGCTGAACCCCCGCCGGCACGCCTGGTGGCCGAGGGCCTGGGCGACGTGGGTCTTGCCCACGCCGACCGGGCCGTAGAGGATCACCGACTCGCATGCCTCCACGAAGCCGAGGGCGGCCAAATCCCGGATCGTGGCCGCCGGCACCTTGGGGTTGTAGGAGAAGTCGAAGCCCTCCAGGGTGGTGACCTCCTGGAACCTTGCTGCCCGCACCCGGCGGGTGAGAGCGGTTGCCGCCCGGCGGTTGATCTCGTCCTCGCAGAGGACCTGCAGGAACTCCAGGTGGCCGAGCTCCCCGGCCCGGGCCTGGGCGAGGCGGGCCTCGAGGGTGTCGAGCATCCCCGACAGCTTGAGCACCCGCAGGGTCGCCACGAGCTCGTGGGGCGCCGTCATGGGGCCACCCCCGCTCCCACGAGCACCTCGGGACCGTGCAGGAATGCCGGCGTGTCGCACCCCACCGGCTCGGGTGCCGGGGCCACCTCGGTACCTGCTACGAGGATCCCCTTCACCGTGCGGTAGGTGGGGTCGCCCGCCTCGATCGCCCGCCGGCAGGCCGCCTCGAGGCGACCCGGGCCGTGGCGGCTTGCGAGTCCCAGGATTCCCTGGGCAGCCCGCAGGCGGTGCAGCACGTTGACCCCGAGCAGCTCGCCGATGAGCTCGGCGCAGCCGGGTCCCACCTCGGTGGCCCTGGCCCGGCACCACACCGGGGTCTTCTGCAGGAACGCCACCTTGTCCGGGGGGTAGTCGGAAAAGTCGGTCTGGCGGCCCTTGGCCTTGAAGACATGGGTCTTGACGAGCTCCCCCCGAAGGTAGATCGCCACCGTCGCCGGGGTGGCCCGGGCCTCGACGACCTCGCCGATGTGGCGCCAGGGAACCGAGTACAGGGTCCTGCCCACCTTCACGTGGCAGTCGTCGTGGACCTTGCCCCGGGACCATTTCGCCAGCTCGAACGGTGTGGCGGGCAGGGCGACGAGGGTGGCCGCCTCGGTCGCCCGGAACACCGCCAGGGGACCTGCCCCCTCCAGGGGCCGGCAGTGCCGAGCCCCGGCGACCTCGGTCGACCAGCGGGCAGCCTCGGACCGCCACCCGGCGAGCGTGGCGACATCCCGGCCGGCGAACAGCGATTCGCGCACGTAGGGAACGATTCGCTCGCAGCGCGCCTTGTCCTTGGGCTTTCGGACCCGGGCGGGGTCCAGCAGCACCCCGTAGTGCTGCGCGAACTCGGCGTAGGCCCGGTTGAGCTTCGGGTCGTACAGATCGGGCTTCAGAACCCCGTCCTTGAGGTTGTCGAGCACGATGCGGGCGGGCAGGCCACCGAAGAACGCCGCTGCGGCGACGTGGGCGGCGACCCACTCGGTCTGGTCCATGACGAGGGTCGGCCGGACGAAGAGGTGGCGGCTGGCCGACAGCACGATGACGAACGCCCAGAGGGCGCGGCGGCGGCCTGCCTCGGGGTCGAACCACATCCCGAGACGGCCGTAGTCCACCTGGGCTTCCTCGCCGGGGGGCGGGTCGTCCTTCAGCACCGTCACCCGGTCTGCCTTCGCCTCGCCGGCGAGGGCGACGGCCACATAGCGACGCAGCGACGACTCGCTGGCACCGAAGCCGTGCTCGTCGCGCAGGCGCTGGTGCACGGTGGAGAGGTGGTTGGTGGCCAGCGCTTCCCTGATGGCCTCGTGATGCGCCGCGCACTCGGCGAACGTGGCGGAGCGCAGCTCGGGCACGACCAGCTCCGGGAACCAGCTCCGCACATAGAGCGCCCATTCCTCGGTGGTGACCGGCGGGCCCCCGGGAGCGAAGCCGGCCTCCTCCGCCGGCGCCACGTACTTGCGGATCGTCTTGCGGTCAACCCCGAGCGACTCGGCGACGGCGAGCTTGGGCCGGCCCGCGTACCAGTGCTCAAGGACCTCCACGATGTCGATCACTTCGAACGACCTCCTTACCATCTGGGCTCCTCCCGTCCGGTGGACGACAGGAGCGTGGGTGGCTCGGAGACCGAGGTGGCGGATTTCCGCCCACCGGCCCGGGTGGGGAATTCCCTGACGGCGCGACTGGGGAATTCCTTGACGGGCCGGGTGGGGAATTACTTGACGGAACTACTCCCTGACTGGGGAATTCCGTGACTGCTCACAATGCAGTCTCTAGAGTTGAAGATGGGGCCTGCGACGCCCCGGTCATCGTTGTGGCCTATTCTGGTCGGGCTATGCCCGGGTGCAGCTACCGCACGGGCCGTTGAAGGAAGAGGAATGGCCATTCCCGCCGAAGTTTACGGACGGAGAATTGGCCGCACCAACCTCTGGCATTGCGTAGTCAGTGGTTGGTACCATCCTGGCTTCCATGGTGAGCCGATTCCCCTGTCCAGGGTCTCGGTTCTTCTCGCTGAATCTCGGAGGGCTGCACCAAGGAAGGCAGCCCTCCGTTTCAGCTCGCACCGGCAGGAGGCGGTCGGACCTTATTGGCGCTCTGCGTCCCGCTCCCGCCG
>DASZGT010000310.1:0-3762 GCA_035938575.1 Acidimicrobiales bacterium | reverse complement strand
GGACAGGTCTCCGTCTACGCCGAAGTCGAGCGGGACGCCGTCATGCTCTACGTCCGCGATCGGGGGCAGGGCTTCGACCCCGAGGCCGTCCCCGAGGACCGCCAGGGCATCGCCCAGTCGATCCGGGCCCGCATGACCCGTTTCGGGGGCTCGGTGGTCATCCGTTCGTCGGTGGGTGAGGGCGCCGAGGTCGAGCTCTCGATGCCCCGCCGGGAACTGGTCACGTGAGCGAGCTGGGTCGACCGCGGATCTTCCTGGTCGACGACCACGCCATGTTCCGGTCCGGAGTCCGGGCCGAACTGGGGGACGCCGTCGACGTCATCGGTGAGGCCGACGACGTGGCATCCGCCATCGCGCTGGTCAATGAACGGGTTCCCGATGTGGTCCTGCTCGATGTCCACCTTCCCGGAGGGGGCGGACAGGCAGTGCTGCACGGGGTGATGCCGCACCATCCGGAGGTGCAGTTCCTGGCCCTGTCGGTGTCTGATGCCCCCGAGGACGTGATCGCCGTCATCCGGGCCGGGGCACGAGGCTATGTCACCAAGACGATCTCCGGCGAGGATCTGCTCCGAGCGGTGTACCGGGTCGGAGCGGGCGATGCGGTCTTCTCGCCTCGGCTGGCCGGGTTCGTCCTCGACGCCTTTGCTGGCGTCGCCGGTGGGCCCGAGCCGCCCGCCGGGCTCGATCCCGAGCTCGACCAGCTCTCACCCCGCGAGCGCGAGGTGCTGCGGCTCATCGCCCGCGGCTACACCTACAAGGAAGTCGCCCGGGACCTGACCATCTCCCCCAAGACCGTGGAGTCGCATGTCTCGGCGGTGCTGCGAAAGCTGCAGCTCTCGACCCGGCACGAGTTGGCCAAGTGGGCCAACGATCGGCGCCTCGTCTAGGAACACCCTCTCGGCGCCGGCGGTCTCCCGGTCGGGCCGCCACCGACTTGCCGACCGACTGACCCGGACCGGGCTGCAGCCGGACATCGTGCGTCGGACATTCGTTGAACATCCGGGCACCCGGAGACGTAGTCCTTGAGTGGTGGCGGAATGCCCCGCAACCGAATGCCCTGCAACGAGAGATGCCCTGCGGCAAAAGCCGGGCTCACCAGAGGCTGGCCATTGACGACGGGCTCCCTGCGGACCGACTGGAGGATCAACTGATGAGACACCCATCCATCGGGAGAAGGATGCACGCCGCCCCGAACTCAAGCCGCCCTCACCGTCGGCCCCTGGCCGTGACCGTGATGGGATGCCTCGCTCTGGGGGCGGCCCTGGCCCTCCCCGGCACTGCCGGGGCTTTGTCTTCTTCCTATCTCTCTCACTTCTCGAAGGTCACGAACGTGGCGTCCACCGTCCCGGCCAATGGAGACGTGAATCCCTACGGCATCACCGTGGTCGACGGGTCGGTCGGGAAGCTGGTTGACGGCGACACCCTGGTCAGCAACTTCAACAATTCCGCCAACCTGCAGGGGACGGGCACGACCATCGTGGAGATAGCCCCGTCGGGGATGGTGACCACCTTTGCCCAGATCGACAAGCACCATCTTCCGGGCGCCTGCCCGGGTGGCGTCGGCCTCACGACTGCGCTCGCCGCCCTGCCCGGCGGCTGGGTGGTGGTCGGAAGCCTGCCCACCAAGGACGGGATGTCCCCGACGGCCCGGGCCGGTTGCCTCATCGTCCTCAACAGCGCGGGAACGCCGGTCGAGACCTGGTCCGGCGACAACATCAAGGGCCCGTGGGACCTGACTGCGGTCCCCAGCCACGGCGGGGCTGAGATCTTCGTGTCGAACGTCCTGAACGGCACCGTGGACCACAGTCCGTCGACGATCGACAAGGGGACGGTGGTCCGGCTCGACGTGCGTCTGGCCGGCGGAAATCCGCCCCAGGTGGTGGGCTCCACCGTGGTCGGCAATGGGTTCGCCGAACGCACCGACCCGAACGCCCTCGTGGTGGGACCCACCGGCGTGGCGCTGGGAGAGGACGGCACGCTCTACGTGGCCGATACCGTCAATAGCCGGATCGCGGCCATTCCCTTCGCCCTGACCCGATCGACACCGGAGCCCGGCGGCGGCATCACCGTGTCGTCAGCTGGGGCCCTCAAGGGACCGCTCGGGATGGCCCTGGCTCCGAACGACGACATCCTCACGGTCAACGCCGGGGATGGGAACGCCGTCGAGACCACGCCCTCCGGCCGCCAGGTTGCGTCACCCAAGTTCGACCCGGCCGGAGCGGCGGGCAACCTGTTCGGCCTCACCATCGCCCCCCACGGCCGGGGTGTGCTCTTCGTGGACGACGGTGACAACACGCTGAAGGTCTTCGGCCACAAGTAGGCGGCCACCGACCTGCAGCCCCGCCCTGTGCAGGAGGGGCGTTCCCCCAAGCGCCTCTCCTGCACGGTCGTCGCTCGGCTGCAACTGAGGGTTCTACGGTCCCAGGCCTACGCTTGCGGGCATGACCACGCTCGACGGGTCGAGGGTCCGGCTCCGCGTCGCCTCCCGGGCTGACGTCGCCGCCCTCCTGCCGATCCGCCAGTCGCCCGAGGTCTACGCCTACTGGCGGGGTGGCGACGATCTGGCCGCGGCCATCGAGGAAGACCTGGACGAGCCGGGGTCGACCCCCTATGTCATCGAGCTCGCCGGGCGGGTGGTGGGCTGGATCCAGTGGTCGTCAGAGGAGGAGCCGGACTACCGGTACGCCAGCATCGACATCTATGTCGACCCGGCCATCCATGGGCAGGGGGTCGGGGCGGATGCCGTGCGCACCCTGGCCCGCCACCTCATCAAGGACCACGGCCATCACCGCCTGGAGATCGATCCGGCGGCCGACAACCGGGCCGCCATCCGCTGCTACTCCAAGGTGGGGTTCCGGCCGGTGGGCATCCGGCGCCGCAGCGAACGGGGGCCCGAGGGCTCGTGGCACGACGCCCTCCTCATGGACCTGCTCGCCGAGGAGCTCCTCGACTGACAACGCTCCTCCCGACTGAGGAGACGCCGCCGCCGAGTTTCCTCCCCCGTGTGCCGGACGCTCAGGCGTCCCGGCGGGCCAGGACCCAAACGGCCAGCACCACGATGATCGCCGCATAGAGGGCGAGCAACCCGGTCGCCGCCCACGGCGAGAGGAGGACACCGGCGAAGTCCGTCTTCCGCGTGGTGACCACGATCATGGCCAGACCGAGGTTGGAGGGCAGGTACTTCTCGATCGAGCCGCTGATGCTCGAGGGGAGGATCCCGATGACCAGCGGGATGACCAGCAGCAGCCCGACATAGAGCGAGATGGCCCCGGCGGTGTGCCGGAGGATGAATCCGATCCCGAGGGCGATGAGGGTCAGCAGGGTCAGATAGACGCCGCAGAGGATCACGGCGCGCACTGCCCCGCCGTTGGCCAGGGTCACGACCGGGATGACCGAGCTCCGCAGCTGGGTCAGGATCGAACTGTCGGCCGGCAGCGCCTTGCCGCCGTGCGCGGTCAGCACGGCCTGGCTCACGAAGAACGAGATGAAGGCGGTGATCTGGGTGACCACGAAGACAACCACCGCCACCACCACTGCCTTGGCCGCCAGCACCGTCGTCCGGCGCGGCATGGCCGCCAGCGTGGTCCGGATCGATCCGGTGGAGTATTCCGAGGTGACGATGAGCGCCCCGAGCACACCGACGACGAACTGCGAGAGGAACTCCCCGGTCTGGGAGAACCGGACCGGGTCGAACTGGGCGCGGTCGACCGGGCCGAGGCCGGCCCACCGGGTGGCCTCGACGTTGGAGACCAGAGCGGAGAG
>DASZGT010000309.1:0-6170 GCA_035938575.1 Acidimicrobiales bacterium | reverse complement strand
AGCGGCACGGGTGCGGGCCAGGGTCAGGCAGTTGGACGCATACGCCTTGGTCTGGGCGACCATTCCACGCCACGCCGCGTCGAGCTCGGACGACGGGGCGTGGGAGATGGCCTGCGCCTTGCCGGCGTCGTCCAGCATCTGTCGGCAGGCGCCGGCCAGACGGGCGAAGAAGGCGTCGCTCGTCACCTTGCCCGTCTGGCTGCTGGCGACATCGATGACGCCCTGATCGTGGTTGAGGCGGTGGTTCCAGGGCTCCGCCTTCGAGCTGAGCCAGGCATAGCCAGGGGTATGGGACGAGCTCGTCGTGGTGCTGGTCGAGGTGCGAGAGGGGCTGACCGCCTGGCTGCTCCCGCAACCCATCGAAATCAGTCCACTGACGAGAATCCCTGTCGCCACAAGGGAAATTCGCCGGGCTGATGTGATGGCCGCGATACTCGACCGGAACAATTTCAGACGGCCCATGCCGCGGTCACCTCTCTTCTCCTCTAGGCGGCGGCAGGTAGGAAGCTGGTCAACAACTGGAAGAGGGTCACGAGCAGCGCGGTCCAGATCGGGACGAGCACCAACCACCGCGACTCCCTACCGAGCATCCTCGACCACCGTCGGTTGGTCAGCCCGAGGGCCAGCAGCAGCCCGACCACGACGAAGACCTGGGGGAACAGTGATGTGTTCCAACCGGCTTCACCGCTGATGGTCACCCGGTACGGCCGGCCGCCGTTGGTAAGGGCCACAGGGTGCGCAGGACGGGCCCCTCCCGGAGGTTGGTACTCGGCCACCACTACCAGTCTCTGCCGGGCGGAGAACTCGGGATTGCAGGTGGTCAGGGTCAATCGGTTGTCCCCGAAATAGTTGAGCACGGACACGTTCGACGGCTGCACCGGATACGGGGCGACTGCCACGACATAGGTCATACGATGCCCGTAGATATCGGTTAGGTAGATCGGGTCGCCCGGCGCCAGGTTGGCCAGCCCGTTGAACGGGGCACCGTGGGTGGTCCGATGCCCGGCGATGGCGATGTTCCCCGCCTGCCCGGGCATGGCCGTCCCGCTGTAGTGGCCCGGCCCCTTGCTCAAGTCACTCTCATTGGTCCCGGATACGACCACTTGGCTGACATTGATCTTGGGAATGTCGATGACGGCGATCGGAATGCCGTCAGGCGGCGATGGCCAAGGGGTTGTGGCCGGGACGAGGGAGAACCCCGCCGTGACCGCGTGGGCATGGACCCTGGCGGAGAACTGCTGCTTGAGCGCATCCTGGCTGTGGTGCTGGGTGATGGCGGTTCCCCACAGTTGCCACACCGCGAAGAGAATGAGCAACGCGCCGATGTTGCGCACCCAGGTGGAGGCCGTGATCAGGACCTCCCGGCGCCTGCCCACCCTCTTGGCATGAGCGCGACCCTGGCGATGGCTGCGTGTTGCGGACCCGGGCGTGGTTAGGGGCGGAAGGTCCGTCACCACCTCCAGAGTCGGCACGGGTGCCGGATGCGGACTCCACGATGGGACGTCCCTCACCACGTCCAGAGCCGGCACGGGTGCCGGAGGCGGACTCCACGATGGGATGTCCGTCACCACGTCCAGAGCCGGGACGCGTGCCGGAGGCGGACTCCACGATGGGATGTCCTTCACCACGTCCAGCGTCGGCACGGGAGCGGGAGGCGGGCGGAACAGCTCCCGCCCGGGAAGCGGGGACACGAGGTAGGCGGTTTCGTCCCCGGAGGGCAGAGGCCCCAGATCGATCCCGGGGCGTATCGGGCCTGAATCAGCTCCGGGTGGTGTCGGGCCTGATGCGAGGGCGCTCCGATTGACCGCGGATCCACGCTCGTCCGCGGGGAGCGACGACTGCACTTCGGTCACTCGCGGCGTCGGCATCCTTGATCCATACCAGTGGAGGTCGGCCCGCACCGTGGCCTGGACGAACTGGTCGAGTGCGTTGACCGACGATTCAGCCGGCTGACGGTTGCCCTCCCGTTCGGCCGGTGCCTCTCTTGGGGGACCGCCTTCACGGTTTGCCGGTGTCAACCGCTGAAGCCGGTCACCTTGACCGCCCACCGGCACGCGGGGGGAGCCTGCACCACGATCTGCTGGCTCCCGGTGCTGGTCTGGGGTGTCACTGCGCTACCGGACGCCGCCGAACTGGTGACGGCGGGGGTCGAGCCCGGACTGGCCCCGGCGTTGACGACGAAGACGGCGAAGGTGGGGGTGCTCGCCGGCACCGGGGTGCACTGGAAGGCCCAACCTATGTTCCACTGGCCACCGGCAATGTTGAAGGTGCCACTCGTCCAGTTCCCTGACTGCTGGGTGGCGGGGATCAACACGGTGGCAGGCCCGGTCGCCTGGGTGGTCGAGGCGGCGGTGGTCGTGGTCGAACCCCCGGCCCCGGAAGCCGGAGTGGAACCGCCCGCTGACGTGGTCGTCGTGGTCGATGCCGACGAGTGACCGGCCCCTGATGATCCCGCACCGGCCGTCGACGCGTTCGGCGGCGGCAATTTGTAACCGCCCGAGGATCCCGAGCTGCCGGACGTTCCCGAGGCTGAGCCCGTGACCCCGTTGAAGGCCATGCCCAGCACGGCGGCAATGACCACGGCCAGAAGAAGCTGCCATGTCTTCCACGACCGGCGCCCGACGATGTGCAATTCGCCCGGCTCCGGGCGTCGATCGTCGGGGGCGGGCGCCCCGTACGCCGGAGGGCCGGCGGCGGGTGACGGACCGTAGGGGATGGCCTGGGGCGGCGCCGGTGGCCAGTTGGCCCAGGGATCGCCCGTGTTCCCGCTCGTCATCCGAACCGCCCGTGGACATAGTCGGCGGTGCGAGGGTCCACCGGGTCCTCGAACATCCGTCGGGTCGGGCCCGCCTCGACGATATGGCCGGGAAGACCCTCGCCGTCCACCAGGAACAGAGCGCAGTTCTCCGACACCCGCTGCGCCTGCTGCATGTTGTGGGTGACGATCACGATGGTGATCTCGTGACTGAGCTCGCGGATGGTCTCTTCGATGACACCGGTGGAGATCGGATCGAGTGCGGAGCACGGTTCGTCCATCAGGAGCACCTTCGGCCGCACCGCCAGGGCCCGGGCGATACACAACCGCTGCTGCTGGCCACCAGAGAGGGCCCCACCGGCCTCATTCAACCGGTTGCGCGCCTCCTTCCAGAGCCCGGCCCGCTCGAGGGACTCTTTGACCAGGGCATCGGGATTGGCCACCTTGTTGCCGGAGAGACGGAGGCCCGACAGCACGTTCTGGGCGATGGTCATGGTGGGGAAGGGATTGGGGCGTTGAAAGACCATGCCGATGTGCAGGCGGGTATCGGTCACCCGTACCGCCGGCCCGTAGATGTCCACACCGTCGAGCGTCACCGACCCCGACAGGGCGGCGGTCGGGATCAGCTCGTGCATCCGGTTCAGGATGCGCAGGAAGGTCGACTTGCCGCATCCCGACGGCCCAATGAGCGCCGTGACCTTGCTCGGCTCCATGGACAGGGTGACCCGCTCGAGCACCTTGTTCGATCCGAACCAGGCACTGACGTTGTTCGCCCCCAGGGCCGACGATTGTCCGGCCGGCACGGCCTGGACGTGAGGCACCGTCGGGACCGCTTGTGGAGGCATCCCGCCGTAGAAGTGGTCGACGGTTGTCATGCCGGTCCTCGCATCGTGCTCACCCTCTGAACGGCACAGTTCGACCTCATGGCTCGGCTCGACCTCATGGCTCGGCCCAGTGTCGGCGCAGCCGGCGGCGAATGACCGCTCCGGCGACTACCAGCAGCGCCCCCAGTCCCACCAGCGGACCGAGTGCCGACGTGCCGGTGAAGGCCAAGCCGGGGCCCGAGCCAGAACCAGCGCCGCCAGTTCCGGCCGCGCCCCCCGTGTCGCCGGTTGCGGAGGCTGCCCCCGACCCCGTACCCGAGGCGGGAGCCGTGCTACCTCCCGTGGTCGATGTGGACGTGGCGGTGGTGGTGCTCGTCGTACCGGTAGCTGCGGACTGCGCAGCTTCGGCATCCAGGGCGCCGGCCACCGTCAGCCCGGCCGTAACCATGGCCGAAGTCGCCGGGGCGGCCCCGAAGGAACTGATGTCCCGCTGGCCGTTCGGGCCCAGCACGTACCGGATGAAGCTGGCCAGGGCCGTGGCCTTGTTGGCCGGCAGCCCATTGGTCGGCACGACCAGATAGTCCTCCACCATCAAGAAGTTGTTGTAGGCGGCCGCGTCGGTCTTGCTCGAGTTGAAGGTGACCAGATTGTTGGTCGTGGGGTCGGAGGTCTTGGCCAGCGTGGCGTCGCCCTCGGCCGCCGCCGCGGAGGCCGTCGACGGGGGAACGAAGGAGCCCTGCCCGTTCTGCACCGCTGCCGTGGGGATGTTCCAGGGGGAGCCGAGTGGTGAGCCCGTCCAGATCGATGAGATCGGGAAGGCCGCACCCAGTACCCAGTCGCTCGCAGCCGTGCTGGGCACGTTGGTGGTGGCGTTGATCTTCAGGAGTTTGTTGATGAAGGGTTGGTCACCGCCGGCGATCAGGTACTGACCGGTATAGGGCCAGTGCTCGCTCGGCGTCGGATCGGTGGTCGTCGCCAGTCCCAGGGGGACATCCTGGGTGAGGTTGGCTTGGAAGTACCCCTTGGCCGTGGGGTCGTTGTCCATCAAGGACATCACGGCGAAGTTGGCCATGGTCGGATCGGCGTTGGCGCCCTGCAGCAATGACCCGCCGTGGAGGGCCTTTCCGTCCGAGCAGGCGAACCTCGAGTCGTCCCAGCCGTTGACGGGTGGAGTGGCGAGGCCGAAGACGTCGCCCACGGCGGTGGCGGACAGGTTGATGTGCGGGCAGAGGTCCGTCGATGCGATGGTACCGCCCTCATTGAAGGAGGCGTAGGGCACGAGCGTGCCGATGGCCACTGAGGCCGCCGCGAACGGCACGTAGGCGAGGGTCCGGCCGTTGGAATTGGCCATGCCGGCCTCGGTTGCCGTCAATGGCCGCTCGGAGACGGCGAAGTCGGCGTTGAACGAGTTGGGGGCCGTCCCCACCAGGTCGGCGATCCCCGGGTCGAGGCCGGTGGCCACGAAGCCGTTGGTCACACCGCCGAGGTTCGTTGCGCTGTTGTTGAGGAGCCGGGTGAGCACCGGCTGGAGGAACGTGCTTCCCTCTCCGGCCAGCGCGGTCGGGTCGGTGCTGGCGCCGGACGGAGTCGGCGGCACGGCCACCACGCCGGCCGCGGCGACCACCACCAGGGCCACGGCGGTGCACGACAGAGACCCGATGGCCCGGCGGTTCACTGCGCTCCCCTCATCCGGCGTTTCCTCAGCAGCCGACGACGGGTGGCCCACCCGGTGACCAGCAGGAGCAGCCCGACCAGCACGACCGGCCGGGGATCACCGCCGGTGAAGGCCAGCGGCCCCGAGCCGGACAGCGAGACGGACGGGTCGACCCCCGCTGCGCCCGACCCGGAACCAGTGCCCGATCCGCCGCCCGAACCGCCACCGGAGCCACCGGCATGGGCTGCGGCCGCCGCGGTGCGCGCTGCCGCGGCCGCTGCTGCGGAGGCCGACGGAGACCCCGCTCCGGAAGGGGGTGGGATGGGAGGCGTCGACCCGGGGTCGAGCACCCCGCAGGTCGGGGTGGTCTGGCCGGCGGACACTTCGCTCGGGGTCAGGTCACCGCAGGCGTAGCCGGCCTTCTCGGCATCGGTCACGGCGACTGCCCCGGGGACGTCCTGGGTCACTTCGGTGATCCCCCACCGCTCCAAGGACAGGCCGAGGCTGGCGTACCCGAAGCTGGGCGACTTCTGCTGCCCGAGGGTCAGGGTGTAGTTGACGAACCCGCTCATGGTGGCGCCCTTGGCCGCGCTCCAGCCGGCGGCCGGTGAGAGGAGATAGCTGTACGTGGAGGGGTTGTAGACATGGACGCCGACACCGTTGAAGTTGAGCTGATGGGTGCCGTTGGGCAGTTGGGTGGCATAGGCCAGCGCCGAGGCCACGTCCACCGGGGAGGGCTGGGCATAGGCGTTGCTGGCGTTGAGCTCTGAGGCGACCCCCTTGGACGGGTCGCCGGTGCCGAAGCCGGCATCGGTGGCGTACTTGAGCTGGACGCCCCCGATGGCACCGGCTGTGGTCGACACGTTGCCGGTCACTGCCGCCGTCGAGGTGGTGTCACGTCCGTTGGCGAGCGGTGGCCACTCGGACTGCGGGCTGG
>DASZGT010000308.1:0-3124 GCA_035938575.1 Acidimicrobiales bacterium | reverse complement strand
CCCGGCTCGTCCTCAGACGTCGGCGGTGAACGTGCGGCGGACGAACCGCCAGCCGTCGTCGAGTTTCACCAGGGCGTCGGCGTACGTCCCCGACGCGGTGATGACCTGGTGGGGAGGATCGCCGACCAGGGCGTACATCTGGACGTAGGCCGAGAGGACCGCCTCGCCGCCGCCGCCCTGGATGAGCAGGCTGGTGGCCACGTGGCGCGGACTTCGCACCGAGCTGGCGAACGACGAGGCGAACTGCTCGAGCGCGGCGCGGCCGGTGACCACCAGCTCGCCGGCGTCGAGGACCCCGTCGTCGACGAACGTGCCCGCGTACGCCACCCCATCGCCACTGTCGATGGCGTGGTTGTAACGCGCCGCCAGTTGCTGGATGGCCAGTTGGTCGTCTGCGCTCAGTCCCATGTCTGCGGTCCGCTCCCCGGCCCTCCGTCGCTCTATCGGGCGCTGGTATCGTAACGTGCACGGTCCGGGGGGCAGGCGGTTGGATCTCGGGAGGGCGTCGACGATGGCCGAAAACACGCACCGGCTCTCCCTGGGTGAACGGGTGGCCGAGTTGGCCGGGGTGGCGCACCGGCCCGGTGCCCCCCCCTCGCCGATGGCCCATCGATCCGTCCCCCCCGAAGAGTGTGACGTGCTGGTGGTGGGTAGCGGTGCGGCGGCCCTCTCCGCTGCAGCCGGCGCCCTGAGCGGCGGGGGGAGGGTGGTGGTCTGCGAGAAGGGGCCGGTGCACGGGGGCACCACCGCCTGCTCGGGCGGGGTGGCTCACATCTACGCCAACTCGGTGATGCGGGCCGCCGGGATCGAAGACCCGCGTGACCACGCCCTGGGCTACATGGCCCGGGTGGGCTATCCCGGCGCCTACGACCCGGATGCTCCGTGCCTCGGACTCCAGCCGGCTGACTACACCCTGCTGGAGACGTACTACGACCGGGGTGCCGAGGTGATGGGCCGCCTGGCCGACATCGGGGCCGTGCACATGGAGGCGCCCTGGTCGGCGTGGGACGGCCAGATGTTCCCCGACTACTACGAATTTGCGGAGAACCGGGCGGTACGGGGACGCGGCATCCAGCCGGTGGCGCCCGGGGGCGGGGCCGGAAACGGGGGCGAGCTGATCCGGCAGCTCATGGACTTCGCATCCCAGCGCTCCACCGAGGTCCGCCTGGAACACAGGGTCGTCGACCTGGTGCTGGAGGGGGGCGAGGTGACCGGGGCGGTGGTGGACGACGGGACGTCCCGCAGGACCATCCGGTGCCACGGGGGGGTGGTGTTCGGCTCCGGAGGCTTCGCCCACAGTCCCGAGCTACGCCAGCGATTCCTCCGCGGCCCCATCGCCGGCGGGTCGGGGGTCCCCTCCAACACCGGCGACCTGGTGGACATGGCGACCCGGTCCGGCGCCCAGTTCGGGGGCATGCACAACGGCTGGTGGAACCAACAGGTGCTGGAGGCGGTGGACGACTACGCCAACTCCGTCCTCGACGTGTGGGCCGTTCCCGGGGACAGCATGGTCCTGGTCAACCGGTTCGGAGTCCGGGCCATCGACGAGAAGCGCGAATACGAATCCCGGGGACGGGTGCACCATGTCTTCGCCGGCGATGAGTACATCAACCGGGTCATGTTCATGATCTACGACCAACGGACGGCCCAGCGCTTCGGCGGCCGCTACCCGATCCCTCCGCCGGGCGCCATCGCCGATCATGTCACGACGGGAGCAGGAGTGGCGGGGCTGACCGAAGCGCTCGGTGACCGGCTTCGCCATCGGACGAATGCCGCCATGCCGGCTGGAATCGCACCCGTGTCGTTAGCGCCCGGTTTCGCCGAGACGCTGACCTCGACCATCTCGCGCTTCAACAGCATGGCCGAGAAGGGACACGACGATGAATTCGGGCGAGGGTCGAAGGCCGTCGAATTCGCCTTCCACGGTCCCGCGGCGCCGGACAACGGCCTGCCCAACGCCCTCATGTATCCCATCGACGCCGACGGTCCGCTGCACGCCGTCTCGTTGGTCGGCACCACATTCGACACCAACAGTGGGCCGCGCGTCGACAGGCACGGTCGGATTCTGGGGACGTCGGCTCCGATCAACGGACTGTACGGGGCCGGGAACTGCGTGGACGGGGTGTTCGGCGAGGGCTACCCCGGGGGAGGCTCGACGATCGGCCCCGGCATGGTGTTCGGGTTCCTGGCCGGGGTGCACGCCGCCAACCGATCACCCCGGACGCGGCGCCGACCATGAAACTCGCCTACCGCGACACTCCGGCAGGGGCAGTAGGCCCACCCACCGTGGTGCTGCACCGCGAGGGCCAGGGCACCGACGCCCTCACCGCGCTGGCGATGGCCAGCGGCGCGGTGGGAAGGGTGGTGGCGCCGATCGGCGACTACGCCTTCACCGCCAACGGCATGGAAGTGGCGGGCATCTGCTGGTACCGCATCCTCCCGGGATACGACGGCACCGATCGCATCTCGCTGACCAAGGCCGTGGTGCAGGTGTGCGATCTCCTCGACGAACTGGAGCTCGAAGAGCCGGTGCTCATCGGTTGGGGGCAGGGAGGGGTGGTGGCACTGGCGGCCGGCCTGCTCTGGGGGGGACCGACGGCGTCGGTGGTGTGCATCGACCCGTCCCCGGGACACGTGGTCCTCCTCCCCGCCGCGGTGTGGGCCAACGGTGCCCCGCCGCGGCTGTTGCTGGTGGGAACGGCCGATGCTGCCACCATGCTCGACGAGACACAGGCCCTCCTCGGCCACCACCAGATCGAGGCTTCCACCTGGCGGTGGTCCGAGGAGCGGGGCGGCGACGACGCCGACCCCGCGCTGGCGCAACGGATCGGGAAGTGGCTCGGGGATGGATGAACGAGGGGATGGATGGCGCCGATGACCACCACCAGCCTGCCTGACCGCCAGGTGGCGCCCGAGGTGCCGGAGCGGTGGCGATTGGGCCCCGCGTTCGTGCCCAAGGGCCGCTACGTGGACTCCGAGTTCCTCCGCCTCGAATTCGAGCGCCTGTTCCCCAACACCTGGTTGAATGCGTGCCGGTTCGACGAGGTGGAGCAGGTGGGCCAGTACGTCAACTTCGAGATCGGTGACCAGTCGATCGTCGTGGTTCGGACGGATGCCGGGCTGA
>DASZGT010000307.1:0-1612 GCA_035938575.1 Acidimicrobiales bacterium | reverse complement strand
GGAGTACAACCGCTGGTACGAGCGGGATCACTTCTACGCCGGGTGTCAGATCGGCGCCTACAACTTCGCCGGTGCCCGCTTCGTGTCCACCGCACCGCTCAAGGCGTTGCGGCTCCCCCACGCGGGATCCGGTGCGCCCGAACCCCTGGTGGCCGATCCACAGGTCGGCAGTTACCTGGGCGTCTATTACATACTCGACGGCCACCACGACGAGTGGAACCGATGGGCGGTCGATCAGGTCAACGTCCTCCATGCCGCCGGTCGCATGTTCGAGGAGCGGGACCACATCCACACCGGCCTCTACCACTTCGAGTGGGAGCAGCGGCGCGAGGCGGACGGGGTCCCGGCGGAGCTCACGTTGGACCACCGGTTCGCCGGGATGGTCTCGGTGTTCATCGAGCCGGCCGACGGTGTCACACCGGACCGGATCGGCGACTGGTACCGCCAGGACTACCTCCCCTCGGTGCTGCCCGACTCGAACGTGGCCACCGTGTTGGCGTTCAGCCCCCTCCCGCTGCTGGCCGACGCCCCCGGTGACGTGCCCCGCTCCGAGCAGCTGGAGCCTCGGGTGCTCCTGCTCTGGTTCCTTGACGACGAGCCCACCGGTTCGTGGGATGGCCTGTTCGCCCAGCACGATGCGGCGGTCTCGGCGGCCGGGCTCGGCCGCGTCCAATGGGCCTCCCCCTTCATCGGTACCGTTCCCGGGACCGACACCTACACGGACCTGCTGTGGTCGAACCCGGCGTCATGAGCGACTTCATCGAGCAGTTGGCGGAGCGGACCGCGGCCCGCGGTTGGCTCGGGCCGCCCACCCTGTGGGGGTTGATCGCGCTCCGGGCCGAGGCCACCCCCGACGCCGTCCTGGCCCACGAGGACACCGGGCGCGAGCTGACCTTCGCCGGTTACCGCGACGCCTGCCTCCGGGCCGCCGCCGGCCTCTACGCTGAGCAGGGCGTCGACCGCGACACCGCGGTCAGCTGGGAGCTGCCCACCTGGAACGAATCGCTGGTGCTGGTGGGGGCGCTCGCCCGCCTGGGCGCCCGGCAGAACCCGTTGATCCCCATCTACCGGGGTCGTGAGGTCGGCTTCATCACCGAACAGAGCGGCGCCTCGCTGCTCGTGGTCCCCACGGTGTACCGCGGCTTCGACTTCGAGGCCATGGCCCGTGAGATCGCCGGGGAGCGACCAGGCCTGGAGGTGCTGGTGGTCGACCGGGACCTTCCCGACGGAGATCCGGGCGGCCTGCCCGACGTGGGGGCGCCCCCGGTCACCGCGGCCGAGGCCCCCAGGCGCTGGCTGTTCTACACGTCGGGCACCACCGCCGACCCGAAGGGGGCGCCGCACACCGACCTGACCGTGATGGCGTCGGCCCTGGCCATGGCCGAGTGTCTGGACATCCGGTCCGACGACGTGTCCGCCCTGGTCTTCCCCTTCACCCACATCGGCGGGATCGGCTGGCTCATCGCCTCGCTGATGACCGGCTGCCGGCTGCTGATCACGGAGTCGTTCGACCCGGTGGCCACGCCCGCCTTCCTGGCCGACAACCTTGTCACCCTGGCCGGCTCGGGGACTCCCTTCCACCTGGCCTATCTGGCGGCCCAGCGAACAGCCC
>DASZGT010000306.1:0-2423 GCA_035938575.1 Acidimicrobiales bacterium | reverse complement strand
GGTACTGCGCCTGGCCTACCCAGGCGTCCGCCTACCTCACCGGGGCCATGGCCATCGAACGGGCGCGGGACGAGTGGCTGGCGGCGGGCGGCGGCCTCCAGGGGTTCCACGACGCACTGGGGGGATCCGGTGCCATGCCGGTTCCGTTGGCGGTCCGGTCGATCGGGCGGCCCGCCCCGAACCGGTGACCTCACGGCCCGGGCGCCCCGACACGCCCGACGGGCCCGGCCGGGCGGAACCGGGCCACCGGTACCATCGAATGGCACGGAATCGGGACGGCGGTCGCTGCGGCCGCGGCTGGAGGAGAGGGAATGACTGACGCCGAGGAGTTCTGCCATCACCTCGACCAGGTGCAGGAGGTCACGCCTTCGTCGAACGGCTGCGAGGACTGCCTACGCGAGGGAGGGCGGTGGCTCCACCTGCGCCTCTGCATGCACTGCGGGCACGTGGGGTGTTGTGACAGCTCGCCCAACCACCATGCCACCACGCACTTCGACCACACCGGGCATCCCCTCGTGCAGTCGTTCGAGCCGGGTGAGGAGTGGTGGTGGTGCTTTGTCGACGAATTCTCCTTCGAGGTCGAAGGCGTCCCCAGCTTCGAACACTCCTGAGCCACCTCGGGGCGGCGTGCCCGCCGTAGCGATCGTTTCGGGGACCGGCCGAGTCGTCGCTATGGTCAGCACCAGCCATGGCAGCGTTTCGACTCACCGGCGGTGACCGGTCCCTCCGCCGTCATGGCCGGACGGGGGCCGGACTGGCCGTCGTCCTCTTCGTGCTGTCGGGCTGTTCGGTCGTGGCCAACCCCCGCCCGGCGGTGGTGCACGACCCGTCGCTGGCCCCGGGCGGTCCGGTGGGGTACGTGGTGTGCACCGATGCCGTCACCCCCGTGGAGTTGGACACCCGCACCGCCGAAGCCGACATCCCCCTGGGGCTGACGGGAACCCCGGCCCTGGGCAATTTCGCCGTCGCCACTTCTGCAGATGGCCGGTGGGCGTACGTCGTGACCAGCAACGGGGTGGTCTCGACGTCGGCAACCAGTCCCACTGGTTCGGCCCCACAACCCACCGGAGCCACCACGTCCACCGTCGCCGGCGCCCCCGTCCAACCGGCCGGGGTCGGGGTGCAGAACGTGGTCGTTCCCATCGACCTGGTCTCCCAAGAGGCCCGCAGGCCCATCAAGATCCCCGGTCAGGGAGGAACCCACGCCATCGTGGTCCTGCCTGGGGGGCGGACCGTGCTGGCCGCCAGCGGGAGCACCATCGTCCCGGTGGACGCGGCCACACGCCGCGTCGGTGCGCCCCTCGACCTCGGACCGGGCCACACCATCTTCGGCATGGCCCTCGATCCCAAGGGCACCACTCTCTACGCACTGGTGGCCGGTGGCGTCTTCCCCGTCACCATCGCCAATGGCACCGCCGGAGCGGAGATCCCGACCGGCCTGTCAGCGTCGTCGGTCTACTCGCCCCACGGCATCGCTGTCACCGGCGACGGAGCCACGGTCTACGTCGTCGGACAGGCGGGAGTCGGGCAGGGTGGAGTCGACTTCGGCGGGCGCGTGCTCCCCATCGTGGCCTCCACCCGCGCCACCCTCCCCAAGGCCGGGTTCGACCGATACGGGATCGCGGACCCGGCCGCCCTGGCCATCACCGCCGACGGGTCGTCGTTGCTGGTGGTCGACTCGGCCAACAATTGGGTGAACCCGGTGCCCTTGTCCACGTTCTCCGCTCCTCCGGCCCCGGTTCCACTGCCGCAACCATCGGGGAGCGCCTCCACGTCGGGTACGCAGCACCCGACGGACATCGTGCTCGGCCCCGGCAGTTCCGGGGCCTTCATCGTGGTCGGCTTCAACACGGTTCGCCCCTATCAGCCGGGGTCCCAGACCTTCGGCCGGCCCATCCCCGTCTGCTCGGGTGCCGCGTCGATGGCCGTCGCCCCCGCGCCCTGACACTTCGTATTCGGGGGCGCCTGGCCGCCCGCACTCAGGTCAGCTGCCGCCCGGGACCTCCACCTCGATCCCGCAGGCGCGGACGGCCGCGGCCGCCTCGACCGATCGAAAGGTGGCCGGATCCTGGCCGGCACCTTCGAGGAGCGCATCGAGGGCCAGCGGGATGTGGGCAACCAGATTCCAGACCCGGGGGATGGTGTCGGGGCACGCCATGATGCCCCAATACAGGATCCCCCGGTAGCTCATGATGGTGATGTTGACCCCCATGCCGTCCATCACCGGGCCGAGCGGGAAGCCGGCGCTGAGCTCTGCGCCTCCGAGGTAGAGCGGGAAGTCGGGTCCGGGCACATTGGAGATGACCAGATTGGCGATGGGCCGGTGCCGGTCGGCCAACCGCATCCGCGAGTAGAGCCGGGCCGCATTGGCGAAGACATTGGGAGTGGAGTACTCCGCCCAGTTGAGCAGCATGTCGGCCCCG
>DASZGT010000305.1:0-9558 GCA_035938575.1 Acidimicrobiales bacterium | reverse complement strand
TAGCGGTCGTCCTCGATCATCTGTTGGAGGCCACGAACCTGGCCTTCGATGCGTCGCAGCCGCTTCGCCACCCGGTCTTTGTGTTCGATGTATCCGTACATTGCGATCCTCCCATTGAAATACCCCTACAGGGTACGCTGCGATCGGACAGCAACGATCGATCCTCCGACGCTATCGGAGCCAGTCGACGACGAGAGGGGATTCACCTGGAGCCGTGGTCGCAAACCGGGATTGATGGAGGTATGGCCGGACAGGCTGCTTGTCAGTGTTTGCCGACGGTTCAGGCGATGGCACCGAAAGGAAGACAACTTCCATGAGACTCGTTCACGCCATCGGCCACGCCCTTGCCGTTACCGGCGGCATGACCTGGCAGATTCTGTGGTCCTTGATCTTGGGCTTCGCTCTGTCGGCCATCGTCCAGGCACTGGTACGCAAGGGAACCATCCAACGCCTGTTGGGGAGCGACTCCCCCAATAGCCTGGCGCGGGCCACCGGGTTCGGCATTGCCAGCTCCTCCTGCTCGTACGCCGCCGTGGCGCTGGCCCGGAGTCTGTTCAGAAGGGGCGCCGACTTCACGGCCGTGATCGTGTTCGAGATCGCTTCCACCAACCTCGTCGTGGAGCTGGGGATCATTATGGCCCTCCTGCTCGGCTGGCAGTTCACCGCAGCCGAGTTCGTCGGAGGGCCGATCATGATCGTGCTCATCGCCGTTCTCTTCCGCCTGTTCCTCCGGAAACGGCTTGTCGACGCGGCCAAAGCTCAAGCCGATCGGGGGCTGGCCGGTTCGATGGAGGGCCACGCGGCCATGGACATGAGTGTCAAGGCAGAAGGGAGCCTCTGGTCACGGCTGTCGTCGCCCGAAGGGTTCACGTCGGTCTCCCACGGATTCGTGATGGAGTGGGCGGCCGTCCTGCGCGACATCGTGCTGGGACTACTCATCGCTGGAGCATTGGCGGCATGGGTGCCCGACAGCTTCTGGCAGAAGCTGTTCCTCACCGGGCACCCGTTGCTCAGCAAGATCTGGGGGCCCCTGCTCGGACCGGTGATCTCGATCCTTTCATTCGTCTGTTCCATCGGGAACGTCCCCCTCGCCGCAGTGCTCTGGAATGGAGGTATCAGCTTCGGCGGTGTCATCAGCTTCATCTTCGCCGACCTCATCATCCTGCCCATCCTGAACATCTACCGGAAGTACTACGGCACCAGGATGATGCTGTTCATCCTCGCCACGTTCTACGTGACCATGGTGGTGGCCGGCTATGCCGTCGAGTTGATCTTCGGTGCTGCCGGGCTGATCCCCTCAACCCGCAACGCCAAGGTGCTCAACCCGACCGTCGGATGGGACTACACGACCTACCTCAATATCGTGTTCCTCGCCGCCGCCGCCGCACTCGTCTGGCGGTTCTTCCATACCGGGGGACCGATGATGTTCAAGATGATGGGCGGAAGCCCCGAACCGACAGCGATGGGTTCTGAGGCGGGCGATGATGCCGCCGCCTGATGCGGGCACAGACAGCGTCAACCGGGATGGGCGCAAGAGCTGATGGTTGCTTTTTTTAGGATCTGGTGCGCCTGTAGAGCTTCGGCTGATGTTGTCCGAAATGGTTTCGGGTGATCCTTTCCACCCGTTGACGTTATTTTGCCCTTGAACTGGGCCTCTGGGCTCGTTTTTTCCTGACACCCCCTTTTGTGGTTCGGAGCTGGGTTTTGATGAGCTCGTTGCCCGACCAGACTTCCAGGAGGTCGTCGGTGACCCGGACGTCCACAAGCTCGCCCGCCCGGTGTTTGCCGACCGAGAAGACCTGCCAAGCAAGTGAGATGACCCCGGTGGAGGCCACCTTCCGGGTCACCCAGTCGTCGCCGGTCCGCTCATCGGTGACCGCACGACGGTCGAGGGCCACCTCTGGGGCAGTGGGCGAATGGTCGATCAAGAAGCGCTCGGCGGGGGTGGCCATCTTCAGGCTCTGGTGCGGTCGGTCGAAGTTGTACTCACGGACCCAGGCGTCGAGGGCCTTCTGGGCCAGCTCGAGGGTGGGAAACGTCTGGCTTCCAAGGAACTCCTGTCGCAGTGAGCGGTGAAAGCGCTCCACTTTTCCGGTCGTGGTGGGTGATCGGGGCGCGGTGAGGATGTGGGTGATGCCGTTCTCTCGGCAGATCCTGTCGAAGAGCACCTCGGATTGGTTGAACCCGAAGCGGTTGGTGAAGACCTTTCCGTTATCAGTGAGAACCTCCTCAGGCACCCCATGGCGCTCGAGGGCGGCCATAAAATGGGCACAGATGGGTCGCATGGACGCCCGCAGGACGATCCCTGCCGACACGCAGAATCGTGAGTGGTCGTCGACGCCGGTGAGGACCTTGCCTGTGGTGCCGTCCTCAAGGAGGATGCCGCCCACCACGTCCATCTGCCAGAGCTCGTTGGGTCGGCCCCGTTCCCAGCGCTTGTAGGTCGGGAGCCGCTTGCGCTGGGCCTTGGGAACGATGAGACCGTGGCGGACGAGCGATCGATAGATCCCGGCTTTTGAGGGGAGCGGGTCGACCCCCTTGCGATCGAGCTCGTGGCGCAGCCGCACGGGTCCCCATGAAGGGTGGAGCCGGCGCATCTCCAACATGGCCGCTTCGGCCACCGGACGGATCTGGTGGGGACAGGACCGCGGTCGATGCGACCGGTCGGCCAGTGCCTCTAGTCCGCCCTCTTCATATCGTCGCAGCCAATTGCTCACGCTCTGGCGAGTAACGCCGAAGGCGTCGGCGACCTCCTGAACCGTTCGGCCATCCCGAACGACACCTAGGACCGCTTCGTAACGCTGTTCCATCTTGCTGATCTCCAACAACACTCGGCCACCTCCTCCGCTCGCTGAGAAGCGGAGCCAGGTGGGGCGAGGGTGTCAAGGATCAACCGAAACTCTGTCAAGCATCAGCCGAAGCTCGGTCAAAGATCAGCCGATGCCGATCGGACCAAGATCAGCCGAATCAATACACCTGTAGAGTGCGCCCCCTGGGATTTGAACCCAGAACCTGCGGATTAAGAGTCCGTTGCTCTGCCGTTGAGCTAGAGGCGCATGTACTTCAAGCTCGCCCTGACAACGCGAACGGGGTGCTCGCCTCACCAGGGACAAGAGGGTGACCGACGGGTTTCGAACCCGCGACCTCCGGGGCCACATCCCGGCGCTCTGCCAACTGAGCTACGGCCACCAAGGAGCCTCTAGTGTGGCACAGACCACCGGCGTTCCGGGCAGTGACGGTAATCTCACCGAACGGGCCCCTGTAGCTCAACTGGATAGAGCAGATGGTTTCTACCCATCAGGTTGCGGGTTCGACTCCTGCCGGGGGCGCCGAACCTCAGTTCAATCGACCACGGTGCGTTTTTGGGGGTGGACGGTCTCGCCTCGGGCCAACATGGCCACGAATTGCTCGATCCGGCGAACACGGGTGTCAGCCCTCTTGGCGGTCTCGATCCGGTACACCACCGCGTAGCGGTTTTGCTTCGTGAGGATCTCGAACATGGCCTTCGCCCTTGGCTCCTTGGCCAACGCATCGCTCAGGTCGGCCGGGACCTCCATGGTGGCCTGGCCGGCGTAGGCGGCGTCCCAGCGGCCGTCGCCCCGGGCTCGTTCGATTTCCGCCTGACCGGCGGGATGCATCCGGCCTTCGGCGATCAATCGATCGGCGATCCCGATGTTCCGCTTCGACCATGGGCTCCGCGATCGGCGCGGCGTGAAGCGTTGGCGATAGGTGACCTCGTCCCGCTTGCCGGCCTGGCCGTCGATCCACCCGTGGCACAGGGCCTCCTCGACCGCTTGGGGGTAGCGGAGGCTCGTCGGGCTGGACACGCCCTTCTTGGCTAGCACCAGCCAGACGCCGGACGGATCCCGGTGATGCTTTGTCAGCCAGACCCGCCATGCCTCGGCATCGCGGACGACCAGCTCCGGAAGGTCCGTGCTCATGGCCTCAGCCTGGCATCACCTGTGGACGGCGGCCAGGTAGGGCATCACCAGCCCTGCATCCGGGGCGAATTCCGCTCCCACCAGGACACCGCCTATCCTTGCCGGATCGAAACCCGCGGATCGAACCATCCCCGACCAGGGCCTCGGGTCAACCGTCGGCATGCTCTCGCCAGGTTCGACCGGGCCTGGCTGCGTGTGATCGGCCTGCTGGCGGTCCTCTTGCCGGCGGCCACGGTGGCCTCGGCAGCCGGGTCCGCCGCCACGCCACCGTCGCCCCGATCCGCCGGTTGGGCGATCCCCAGCCACGTGGGCCTGCCGGTGGGCTGGACGAAGACATGGTCAACCGGACCGCTGAGCGATCTGGGCCAGCCCATCGCCCTCTCGTCGCCGATCGTGGCCAACCTCGACGGACAGCCGTCAGTGGTGGTGGGAGACCGCAACGATCGGGTGTACGCCTACCATCTGCAGTCCGTATCGCCCGGGCAATCGGTCGCCGGGTGGCCCACCACCAACGGAAGCGGACCGATCGACTCGACCCCCTCCATCGCCTCGTCGGGTGGCTTCCCATCGGTGTTGATCGGATCGGGAAACGATGCCGATCCTGCCCCGGGCGGCTATCAGGCCTTCGGCCCGTCGGGGGCCCAGCTCTGGTTCACCCCGGTGGTCAATCCGCCCACCGACAACGTGCCCGTGTCCGGCGTCCAGGCCGGTCTGACCGTCGGCGCCTTGCAGGGGGGGCCGGACGCCGTGGCCGGATCGCTGGGCCAGGTGAGCTACGCCATCGACGCCAGGACCGGAGGCCCGTTGACCGGATGGCCGTTCTTCAACTCGGACAGCACCCACTCCACCGCCGCCCTGGCCGACCTCTACGGGACCGGGCAGAGCCAGATCATCGTCGGCGGCGACCAGACCGCGGGGCAGGGGCGGGGCCAGCACTATACGAACGGCGGGCACCTGCGCATACTCAGTGCCCAGGGCAATCAGATCTGTCGTGCCGACACCAACCAGGTGGTGGACTCGTCGCCGGCGGTGGGAGGATTTCTCTCCGGTGGCCGCACAGGCATCGTGGTCGGCACCGGTGGCTTCTTCCCCGGAGTATCGGACACCAACACCATCAAGGCCTACGACGGGCTGTGCCAACTGCAATGGTCGACGTCCGTCGACGGCAGCACCTTCTCCTCCCCGGCCCTCTCCGATGTCCTGGGCAACGGAAGCCTCCAGGTGGTCGAAGGGACCGATCAGGGAGCGGGCGCCTCGGGGTCGGTCTGGGTGCTCAATGCCGCTACGGGCCAGAAGGTCTGGGAGGCCGCCAACATCGGCCGGGTCATCGGCTCGGTGGTGACCGCTGACCTCACCGGCGGCGGGTACGACGACGTCCTCGTCCCCACCATCAACGGCGTACGCATCTTCGACGGCCGATCGGGTACGGAGATCGCCGCTCTCAGCCCCGACCTCGGCTTGCAGAATTCGCCGCTGGTGACCCAGGATCCCAATGGAACGGTCGGGATCACACTGGCCGGCTACGTCGCCTCGGGTGGCCTGGGCTCGCCGGCCGTGGGCCGGATCGACCACTTCGAGATCGGCGGATCCAACGGGGCGGAGGCAATCGGTGGCTCAGCGTGGCCGATGTTCCATCACGACCCCCAGCTGACCGGCAACGCCGGCCGTACGACCCCGGCCGGATCGATCCCGCCGTGCTCGGTACCGAGCGCGGCGTATAGCGGGTACGACCTGGTCGCAGGCGACGGAGGGATCTTCACCTACGGAGCGATGCCGTTCTGCGGTTCCACCGGAAGCCTCAGTTTGAATGCTCCCGTGGTCGGCATGGCCATGGCTCCCAACACCGGCGGGTACTGGGAGGTCGCCTCGGACGGCGGCATCTTCACCTTCGGAGGAGCCGGGTTCTACGGATCCATGGGGGGAAGGCCGCTGAACCGGCCGATCGTCGGCATGGCGGCCACGCCCGACGGGAAGGGCTACTGGGAGGTAGCGTCCGACGGCGGGATCTTTGCCTTCGGTGACGCCGTGTTCTACGGATCCATGGGCAGCACCCATCTCAACAAGCCCGTGGTGGGCATGTCCTCGTCCACCAACGGAGGGGGCTACCGGCTGGTGGCCTCCGATGGAGGCATCTTCGCCTTCGGCGACGCTCCCTTCTTCGGCTCCACCGGCGGCGCCCCTCTCAACCTGCCGGTGGTGGGTATGACCAACGACATCGACACGGGTGGCTACTGGGAAGTGGCGTCCGACGGCGGGGTCTTCTCGTTCGGCGGGGTCCCCTTCTACGGATCGACGGGGGCCATCCACCTCAACGCCCCGGTCGTCGGCATGGCTGAGGCCTCCAACGGAAGTGGCTACCGGTTCGTGGCCTCCGACGGGGGTGTCTTCAGTTTCAGCGCCCCGTTCTTCGGGTCGACAGGCGGATTGCCGCTCCGCCAGCCCATCGTGGGGATGGTCGGGTTCTGACCACTGTCGTGGTCACGGCGGGCAGGCGTAGACTCCCCAGGTGACCGAGGTTCTGGCGGTGGCCAACCAAAAGGGTGGCGTGGCCAAGACGACGACCGTGCACTCGCTGGGGGTGGCGTCTGCGGAGCTCGGCAAGCGCACGTTGGTGGTCGACCTCGACCCCCAGGCGTGTTTGACCTTCTCCCTGGGCTTCGATCCGGACGCGCTCGAGCGGTCGCTCCACGACGTGTTCGTCCGTCGCGACAGCGTGGCCGAGGTTTTGCTGCCCGTGCCGGGCGTCGAGTTCCTCGACGTGCTCCCCGCCTCGATCGACCTGGCCGGATCGGAGGTGCACCTCCTCACCCGGACCGGCCGCGAGCACGTCCTCGAGCGAGCCCTCGAACCGATCCTGGACCGCTACGACCTGATCCTGATCGACTGCCCTCCATCCCTCGGCGTCCTGACCATCAACGGGCTGACGGCAGCAGATGCCGTGCTGATCCCGCTGCAGTGCGAGGCCCTGTCCCACCGTGGGGTGGGACAGTTGCTCGAGACCATCGAGGACGTGCGGGCGTTCGCCAACAGCGATCTCAAGGTACGGGGCATCGTCGCCACCATGTACGACGACCGCACCAAGCATGCCCGACACATCATCGAAGAGGTCGAGGCCCGTTACGGGATCCCGGTACTGCAGCCGCCGGTGCGCAAGTCGATCCGGTTCGCGGAGGCCCCGGCACGCGGGAAGTCGATCCTCCAGCATGCTCCGGCCTCACCGGGGGCACTCGCCTATCGCCAACTGGCCCGGACCCTGCTCGAATCGAGCGTCGTCGCCGGGCGCGTCGGCTGACCGGCTGGACCGTGGCCGAGGGACCCGACCCCTTGGGGAAACGGGCGCTGTACTGGATGCCGGTCGAGGCCCAGGTCGCACCACCAGGCGAGCACGACGTCGCCGTGGGCCGTGCGGTGGGTAGCGGGCCCACACCGTCTCCATCCTCCCAGCGGCGCGCCCGGCCCACCGGCAAGCACGCGCTGTTCTCGGCAGCTACTCCTGCCAGTGAGCACGACGAGCCGACGTCGTCGGCCGTCACGACCGATCCGCTCCCACCGCGGGGGGCCTTCGTGGTGACCTGTTCGTCGTGTGGATCGGTGAGCCGGGTGGGCATCTTCGACTTCGTGCTGCTCCAGCTGCCGGT
The DNA here is from genome assembly GCA_035938575.1 of Acidimicrobiales bacterium. GTDB lineage: Bacteria > Actinomycetota > Acidimicrobiia > Acidimicrobiales > RAAP-2 > Bog-756. The sequence goes on along the minus strand of DASZGT010000305.1, from coordinate 1,979 downwards.
GGGCGTCTGGCTGCCCCGGCGCACCTTCGATCGGTGGATGACCTGTCCGGCCTGCCGCCGACGGACCTGGACGAGCGTGACGCTGGCGCGCTGAGCTGGGGAACGGACCGGTCCGACACGAGCCCCCCGGTATGGGCCGGCCGGGTCAGCCGGTTGGGGTGGGCGGCGCCGCCTCGTCGCTGGGGTCGAGCGGTCCGGGAAAGGCGGCCTCGGCTCGTTCGGTGAGGGCGGCGAACTGCTTCCGCACAATCACGATGGAGGCGATGATGACGATGACGGCCACCCCGAGCAGGACGAGGCCGACCGGCCCAGCAATCTTGGTGATGCGGTTCCCGAACCAATAGGCGCCGAAGGTGAACACCGCGCACCAGATGATCCCCCCGGAGGCATTGAAGGCCAGAAAGCGCCGGTAGTGCATCTTGTTCAACCCGGCCAAAAAGGCCGCGTACGTGCGCAGGACCGACACGAACCGGCCGAAGAAGACGACCTTGCCGCCGTGGCGCAGGAACATGTAGCGGGCGACCTTCAGCTTGGCCACGTCCAGCCGGACATAGTGCCCATACCGCCGCAGCAGCGGGTAGCCGCCCTTGTCGCCGATCCAGTAGCCGCAGGTGTCGCCAATGATCGCTCCCGCCGACCCGACCAGGAAGATCACCTCGGGTGAGAGGCGATGGGTGGCCCCGGCGTAGGTGGCGGCGACGATGAGCGCCGTCTCGCCGGGCAGCGGAACGCCAAAGCTCTCGAGTGCGATCAGCAGGAACACGGCCAGGTACCCGTAGCTGGTGATCAGGTGATGGATGCTCATCTCCGCGTGGTGCTCTGCACGATGCTGTGTCCCTCGACCAGTCAGTCGTCGATCACATAGAACCGAGCCGGCTCTTTTCCCTCACGCCGGATGCGCTGGTGCAACTCGAGCAGCACGCAGTGGGCCAGGGTCTCGCCGTTCGCCGAGCGCTGCATGAACGGTTGGATCTCGTCCCACGGCCGGGACCACCGCAACTCAAGGGTGATGTCCCACGCGGTGGAGCCCGGATGCTTGGTGATGACCTGCTCGATCTCGTCGAGCCGATCCGCGTGGTGGGCGATGATCTCCTCGAGCCGGCTCTGGAGATCGGAGAAGCGGTACTCGTGGGCCGGCAGAACCTCCTCGGTGCCCAGGTTCTGGAGCTTCAGCAGGGACTCGAGATAGTCGCCCAGGGGATTCGAAGGTTGCTGGGTGTGCACCGAGATGTTGGGGGTGATGCGGGGGAGGACGTGATCTCCCGAAATGAGCAACTTCCGATCCTCGCTGTAGAAGCAGACGTGGCCCGGCGAGTGGCCCGGGGTCCAGATGGTTCGCAGCGACCATCCGGGCAGGTCGATGTCCCTTCCGTCCTCGAAGAACACATCGGGGACGGCCATGGTGACCATCGACTTCATGGCCATGGAGGCGAAGGCCAGGTCGGGCAGCTTCTCCTCGGGCACCCCCGAATCCGCCAGCAGGCGGAACATGTCATCGATGAGTTGGTCACTGTCGCCATAGCGGGACTCCAACATCACGGCATCGGCCGGGTGCAGGCCGATCCAGCCGCCCGATGCCTCTCGAACCCTGCCGGCCAGTCCGTAGTGATCCGGATGGATGTGGGTGACCATCACGGCCCGGACGTCCGAGATACTTCCCCCGGCGGCCTCCAATCCATCGTTCAGCGCCGTCCAGGCCGCGTCGGTGTTCCAGCCGGCGTCGACCAGGGCCACGCCACCACCGCGCAGTTCGAGGGCATACACGAGGACGTACCGGAGCGGGTTGTTCGGGATCGGCACCGGAATCGACCACAGTCCCGGTCGAACTTGTTCCACTGGTGGAAGGACATTCCGATCCCATGCGTCCTTCTGCAACGTACCGGTGACGACGACCACGACAGGCACGGTACACGGCTCGGGGGATGCGGCCGGATCACGGAGGCGAGGCTCCGCCGGGCGCGGATCGGCCAACCCGCCAT
>DASZGT010000304.1:0-8163 GCA_035938575.1 Acidimicrobiales bacterium | reverse complement strand
GCTCCCCCGCATCCATACCGACCCCGTACTCCTCGAACGGGCCGTGGCCAACCTGATCGACAATGCGCTCACCCATGCCGGTGGGAAAGGGCTCCGCATCGAAGCCGGCGCGGTGGCGGGCCGGGTCGACATCAGGGTGATGGATCGGGGGCCGGGGATCCGCCGCCAGGACCGTGACGCGGTGTTCCAACCCTTCCAGCGCCTGGGAGACTCCGACAACCTGGTCGGCGTGGGACTGGGCCTGGCCGTGGCCCGGGGATTCGTGGAGGCGGTCGGCGGCGACCTCGACATCGAGGACACCCCCGGCGGCGGCTGCACGATGGTGGTTCGAATTCCCGAGCGCCCGGCGAGCGCCGGGGAACCCCCGGGCAACGCCAGCAGGGGTCGATCCGAACCGATCGAGAACCAGGACGCGACCGGCACCCCTGAGCCGCGGGCAAGTTCAGCATCGTGAGCACCCTCGACACGATCCCCTCCCACGACGGCAACGAGGGAGGCGAGTCGGGCACCACCGTCCTGGTGTGCGACGACGACACCTCGTTGCTGCGAGCATTGGGCATCAGCCTCAGCGCCCGTGGCTACGAGGTGGCGACGGCCAGGAGCGGTGAAGAGGGGATGGACAGGGCGGCCCATCTCCAGCCCGATGTGGTCCTCCTCGACCTGGGCCTTCCCGGAGTCGACGGCATCGATGTGATCCGAGGCATCAGGCGATGGAGCGCGGTGCCGATCATCGTCTTGTCCGCCCGCCATCAGAGTGTCAGCAAGGTCGAGGCTCTGGATGTCGGAGCCGACGACTACGTGACCAAACCATTCGGGATGGACGAACTGTTGGCGAGGTTGCGGGCCGTGTTGCGACGGACCGTTCCTGGCCCAGAGGCACCTTCGGTCGAATTCGAGGAGTTCGCCATCGACCTCATCCAGAAGCGGGCCACCCGCAACGGGGCCGACGTTCACCTCACTCCGAAAGAGTGGAGCATCGTCGCGGTCCTCATCCGGAATCCGGGCCGGCTGGTATCTCAGCGTCAGCTGCTCCATGCCGTGTGGGGACCCGAGTACGAGACGGAGACCGAGTACCTCCGGGTCCTGATGGGCCGGGTCCGGAAGAAGCTCGAACCGGATGCATCCCGTCCCCGGCACTTCCGCACCGAACCCGGCATGGGGTACCGCTTCGAGCCCTGATCCGGGCGCCCCGTAGGATGGCTGCCCGTGCACCGGGCCACCGTGGATATCTACGACGATCGCGGTCTTCGATGGGCCGCCACACACGCCACTGCCGGTCGTCGGCACGAAGCCGAGCAGTTCGCCGACCTGGTCGGTTCGGAGGGCCTGCGCATCGACCTCGGATGCGGCGCCGGCCGTTACCTGCCGTACCTGGGGCTCCCGGCCGTGGCCCTCGACGCCTCTGGGGTCATGCTGAAGGCCTGCCGCGAACTGGTGCCCGAGGCGCTCTATCTCCAGGGCGACGTCGAGCACCTGCCGTTGGCCCGGGGCTCCATCAGAGGGGGCTGGTCGTGGATGACGCACCTTCACGTGCCACGAGTGCGCCTTCCCATGGCCCTGTGGGACCTCCACCGGGTACTGGCCGTGGGCGCGCCGTTCGAGCTCCAGGTGCTCGCCGGCGACTACGAGGGCGACGACGAGCCCGGTGACGAGGTGGGGGGCCGGTTCTTCGCAGGCTGGCAACCCGATCCGTTGGTGGACGTGGTCACCGGGGCGGGGTTCGCCGTCCAGGACGGGTCCGTGACCGTGTCCGGTGACGAGGTGCGGCTTCGTTCCCTTCGGATGCGCACCCTCGCCGACACCGTCGGCGAGGGGATGCGGCTCCTGGTCTGCGGGGTGAATCCGTCCATCTACTCGGCCGATGCCGGCATCGGCTATGCCCGGCCGGGCAACCGGTTCTGGACCGCGGCGCTGGAGGCGGGCATTGTCAGCCACGACCGGGATCCGGTAGGCGCCCTGATGGGCCATGGGGTGGGTATGACCGATTTCGTGAAGCGGCCCACCCGCACCGCCGCGGAGGTGACACCCGGCGAGTACCGTGCCGGACTCGCACGGGTCGAGCGCCTCGTCGAGTGGCTCCGACCCGGAGCCGTCTGCTTCACAGGGCTGTCGGGGTGGAGAACGACTGTCAACCCCGGGGCGGTTGCCGGCCTTCAACCGGAACTGATCGGTGGCCGGCCGGCCTACGTGATGCCCTCGACCAGTGGACTCAACGCCCGGACGCCGGTCGGCGAGCTCGCCGATCACCTGTCTGCCGCATGGGCGCTCGGCGGTGGCGCCTGATTTGCGTCTCCGACCAGGTTGGGTGGCAGACAGGTACGTCGGCATCGCACCGTGGGAGGCACTCAGGCGCCATGGCCTGGCCCGCCGTCAGTCCCCGTCGTTGGCGTCGGCGGCGGGACTGCTCCCCTCCATACGCCGAGCCGTGGCGACGACAGCGTTGTACCGCCGTCGGATGTCGACCAGATCGTGGGGCTCGTCGATGTCGAGCTCGGCACCTCTCATGACCATCTCGGCCTGACGCAGGAGCGTCTTCCTCTGGGAGGCATCGCCGGTGTACTCGACGATGTGGTCCAGTGAATCCAGGAGTCGGATGATGACCGCCGGCATCCCCCGGCCCGCTTGGCGCACCTTGTCGAACGCCCGATTGACCATGCGCGGATAGCTCGGATCGTGCTCCATCAAACGAATCCGGCCGTGCACGTCCCGGTAGACGCCCTCGCTCAGGACTCGCCCGGACATCTGGCTCAGGCCTGCTGACAGCCAGTCGATACAGGTGAGGGCGGTGAAGGTGTCATTGACGGCAGCTGACAGGGCCCGTATGGCGATCTCTACCAATTGGTCGATGGCGAACACCGGGTCCTGGCTCAACGTGCGGTGCGGTCCACTCAGGTGGGCCTTGGCCAGAGCCTTCTCAACCTGGCTGGCCGCCCCGCCGGGCCAGACGGTGGCCAGGGGTCGGCCGGCGACCATGAAGTGCCCGGGGCGGTGGGAGAGCCGGATCACTGCATCCAGGTGAGAGGCGATCTTCACCAGCTCGCCGTAGGCAACGAACTGCAGGTAACCGTTGGACGCCGCGGGCACGATGGCGCCGCGCTCATCGAGCAGGCGGCCGAGGTCGGCTGCGCTCGGTCCGGACTGGTTGGATGGTGCCTCGGACACGTCCGTAGCCGAGAGTGGGAACTCCGTATCGATCGCCACCAGCAGATCGTCGGCGATCCGGGCGATCACCTCTGGGAGCTGAATCGACCTGGCGATGTGATGGATGAAGTAGATCAGGACCCCCAGATCGACCAGCAACAGCGCCTCCGACGCAGTGATCGAAAGGTGGGGTACGAAGTCTCCGTTGGGGGTCGAGTTGATGAATCCGAGCGCGAGAACTGAATAGACGAACGTCCCCACAAAGATCCCGAGCGTCATCTGGTTGCCCAGATCGCGCATGAAATTGCGCATCATCCGCGGCCCGAACTGCTGGGAGGCGAGGGTCAGGGCCAGGATCGTGATGGAGAAGACCACGCCGATGACGGTGATGATGGCTGCGGCGATGGCAATGAGCACCTGACGGCCGGCGTCGGCGCTCCCGGTGCGGATCCAGTACGGGAGCTTCAGGTCGTGGTGGTAGGCGGCATAGTCGATCGAGATGGTGATGGCGAACAACAAAAAGGCCACGATGACCAAGATGCACGGGACCAACCAGAAGGTGGTTCGCAGCTCCTCAGCGCGCCAGCCCGGGAGCTTGCGACGTCGAGCGGCGACAGGCGTCGTGACGTGAGGCTGGAGTTCAGTTGGGGCGGGGTCGGTCACGGGGCCTCCACATGAAGGGACACATTGCCGACCAGTCTTCCCGGCACACCTGACGAACACGTGGAGCGTAGCGTGTCCCCGGGGCTCGGCCGCCATTCCTCAGCGCCGCCTGTTGACGCCACCACGCCCCTGCGCGACTCGGGCGTGCCAAGCTCCGACCGGCTGGTCCGTAAACTTCCACTGTCGGTCGTCGGCTACGGCGTGCCGAATGATCGTCGAGTGCGGGACGACTCAGCCCCCGGTGCTCCTCAGGATCGGGTCTCGACCGCCTCGAAATGGTCGACCATCGGCGGCGACTCGAAATAGGGTCCGATCGCCGCCCGCCACTCGGGAAAGGCCTCTGACTGACGAAAGCCGACGAGGTGGTCGTCGATGGTCTCCCACTCCACCAACAGGAGGTAGTGATCGGGTGCTTCGACGCCACGGCGCAGCTCGAGGGAGATGAAGCCGGGGGAGGCGGCGATGACCGACCGGGCTTGCATCAGTGCCTTCTCGAAATCATCGGCTGTCCCGGGACGGATGGTGATCAGGGCATGCTCGAGGACCATGCCGACCGACGCTACTGGCCGCGTCGTTTGGAATACCAGGGTCTGAGGAGAGGTTGACGCCTGGTGGTGTGTGAGTGGTGAGGTGAGTGGCAAGGAGCGTCCGTTGAAGGTAGAGGTGTGGTCCGACGTGGTCTGCCCCTGGTGCTACGTGGGTAAGCGGCACCTCGAGGAAGCGCTGGCCCGGTTCCGACATGGCGATCAGGTGTCGGTCGAGTGGAGGAGCTTCGAGCTCACCCGGCCTCTCCGCCCCGGGTGGGACTCACCATGAGCCAGATCCTGCAGCGCAAGTACCGGATGTCCGAGGATCAGGCCGAGGCGGCCAACCGGCGGATGACGGAACTGGCTGCCGGTGTCGGCCTCGAGTACCACCTCGACCGCGTCCAGGCCGGCAATACCTTCGACGCCCATCGACTGATCCATCTGGCCGCCACCCATGGGCTGGGGGACGCCATGAAGGAACGGCTGTTGGCCGCCTACTTCTCCGAAGGGCGGCCGGTGGGAGACCGCAGCGTGTTGGCCACGCTGGCCCGCGACGTCGGTCTCGACCCGACCGAGGTCGATTCCATGCTGGTCGGCGACGACTTTGCCGGGGACGTCCGAGATGACGAATCCAGGGCGGCCGCCATGGGGGTGAGCGGTGTCCCGTTCTTCGTCATCGGCGAGGCGATCGGGATTTCCGGGGCCCAGCCGGCCGATGTATTGCTCGAGGCGCTGGAACGGGGGTGGTCGGAGTCCCACCCGATCACCATGGCCGGTGCCCGCCACCCGGGTGGGAGCGGAGAGGGCTGCGCCGACGGCGCGTGTGCGCTGTGACGCGCACGCCCTGCATCAGCCTCCCAACATGCCGTAGGCGTTGGTGGCCGACAGGGTGAGCACCACCCGCCGGTCCGACACCATCGCCTGGCGGTACTCGTCCCAGTCCGGGTGCTCCCCTTGGGCCCGACGGTACATCTCGACCAGTTCACCGACGACGGGGTCATCCACCGTCTGGGCCACCGGCGACAGTGCCGCCTCGCCGTCGAGCACCACATAGGCGAAGAAGTCGTCGCGGGCCACATGGAGTGAGGCCCGGGGATCGCGGCGCAAGTTCTTGGTCTTGGCTCTCCCCTCGGTGACCGAAATGCGGACGGAGTGGTCGGAGCCGGGTATGAAGAGGATGTTGGACAGCTGCGGACGACCGTTGCTCCGCAGAGTGACCAGCACTCCCCGGTTATGCCGGCGTACGAAGGCGAATGCGTCGTCCAAAGAAATGGCCATCGGCCCACGGTACCGGGTCGGGACCGCACTCCGACCGCCGGCTCCGGGACCCTTCTCAACGCAGGTCGAACGAACCCCCTGCCACCTCGATGTGGGCTCCGATGAGATCCTCGGACACGGCATGGGCGGCCAGTCGGCCGTCCCCGCTGATGGCCACGCAGCGGCGGCCGTCGGCCGTGTCGCACAGGGCCAGCGTGCGGGCCGGGACCAGTTCCTCGTAGGTGACGGTGTAGGTGGCGACCGTGGCTGCGCCGGTGTAGCCGTCGAGGCTTTCGACCACGTCGACGACGCCCGTCTCCGGATGCGCCGCCGGGGCCAGATCGGCAACCAGCGGCAACCGACCGTCCGGACGGCCCGACCACACCCCGATGCCTGGCTTGGTCAGGAGCCCACTGACCGTCGTGACCGCTCCGAGCGCCCCGGGTTCGGCCCTGATTGCCGCGATCATCGCGGCCGTGGCCTGCAGGACGAAGTTGTTGAACGGGCCGCCGGCGAACGCCATGCCGCCGGTGATGGTGGGCGTGGTGCCGGGCTCGAGACCCAGGCAACGCTGTTGTACTCGCACCGCGGCGGGGAAACAGCTGTACACCTCGATGATGTCGGCATCGGCGATGGGCCGTCCGATGCGGGTCTCGGCGGCACGGGCCAGCACGTCCATGGCCGGCCAGGTGTGGGGGTCCTTGCGACGCAACAGGGACACGGCGTGGCTCGACTCCAACCCGACCTGGGGAAAGGCCCACTGGTCGGCGCCCACCCCCAGGCGAACCGCCATCTCGGCCGAGCACAGGAGTAGCGCCGCCGACTGGTTGACCGTCCACTGGGTGGAGTGCCACTTGTTGTAGGGGAAGGCCAACGGCCGATTGGTGACCGAAGGGGTATCGATCTGCTGGGCGTCCATCGGGGCCGGAAACGCGGCATCGGGGTTGGTCCGGGCGACCAGGTTGAAGCGGGACCAGAGGTCAGCGACCTCGGCACGGTGTTGGCGCAGGGTCCGACGGTCGGCCGCTCGAAGGGCGTTGTCGATCATTGCGTACTGTTGGACCGGATCCCACAGCCGGTTGGCCACCTCGACCGGTTCCAACAATGCACCCTCCCGCCTGTGGGTGACGTCGGGGATCGCTCCAGGCTGATCCGTCTCGGTCGCCTCTATTCCGGATCGTGCCTCATCCCGGGCCCAGCGCTTGGCCTCGCCCCCGACCACGGCCGCGACCTCGGATGCGCCCGTGGTGATGGCCGCCAGGGCATCGTTGATCAGACGCTGTTGTGGGATCCCCAGCTCGTACAGATGGGTGCGCGCTCCCGCTGCGCCCACGCCACCGGCCGCCAGTCGTCCAGGGTCGGGATACGACCAACTCCCCTGGGGGACGGCGATCCAGTCGATCCGCTCCAGCAGCCGCGGTGATCCCGCGTCGGACCCGGCCGCGACCAAGGCCCGGGTCATCAAGTCGGTGGCTTCGGCGTGTCCGGAAGCAGTGCCCACCCCCACGACCACCGGGGTACGAGGATCGAGTGAACCGAGCCCGTTGTGCAGGAGGTCCATGTGCCCGGTCACTCGCGGGACGGGGCGGATGGCGCCACGGACGGGGAGGCTTGATGGGTCCGACGCTCGCGCATCATGCGGCCCACCTGGCGCCAGGTCACGGGGACGGCACCCAGGTCTAGTGCATCCTGACGGGCGCGCTCGGGCACGTCGTAGTGAGCCTGGTGCGGCCGGCCATCCTTGTGTTGGAACCATCGGCGCTCCATGCCCAATCGCCGGGCGAAGGCGTGGAGCTCCTCGTCAGTGTCGGCCACCAGGTGGGACCACCGGTCGTCGACCGGGCCCAGCCGCGCCGGCTGGCGCCAATCATCCAGATAGACCGTCATGGGCGCATGTGGGTCTCTCGGGGGCGCGGGCTCAGATGATCCGGCCGGGGGTACCGCCGTCGGCCACCACCGACAGTCCGGCCAGTTCCCACGCCAGCATCCCTCCATCGAGGTTGCGGACGTCGTATCCCGCGCCGGCGAGGGCGTTGGCCACCGCCGCCGACCTTCCGCCCACCCGACAGATGCACACCACCGTCCGGTCGGCAGGTATCTCGTCGATCCGCTCCGCAACCTGCCCCATGGCCACGTGGACGGACCCGGGGGCACGTCCGGCCTCCCACTCATCGTCTTCGCGCACGTCAAGGAGGAACGCCCCGGCCTCCGCGAGACGACTCGCCTCCTTGGGGCCGAGGTCGGCCACGGATGTCGGCTCGGGATTCATCGGCTTCACGGTACCGGAGGGACACCCTCCACCGTTCATTCCCCCAGGCCAAGCGGCCAGCCAGGTCAGCCCGGGAGGTCCATCAATTCGATGCGCACCCCGTCGGGGTCGGTGCAATAGAGGAAATCGAGGCGTGCGCCCGGCAGGTCGAGGGTGGTCCGGGTACCCCGAACCACCGTGCCGCCCAACGCCTCGATGGTGGAGGCCAGGCCTTCCACGTCGTCCACCCGCAACGAGAGGTGGGTCAGGCCCAGCTCATTCATGGGGCGGCGTTGTCCATCGCCGGTGTGGCCCGGCGATTCGAAT
>DASZGT010000303.1:0-10117 GCA_035938575.1 Acidimicrobiales bacterium | reverse complement strand
CCTCGGGTCCCCTCCGGAGGAAGGGCCTGGCACCCCGGAGGTGGCCGGCCAGACGACGGACCCGATCGACGCCGCCCTCCAGGTGGCCGCCCACCACGGCAGCCTCTCCTCGGCTCGCCGGCGGATCGTCGAGCAACGCCTACGGGCCGGCGACCTGCGGGCCTTGGTGGCAACCGCCTCGCTCGAGCTGGGAATCGATGTCGGGCCGGTCGAGCTCGTGTGCCAGATCGGCTCACCCCGGGCCATCGGGACGTTCCTCCAGCGGGTGGGTCGGGCGAACCACCAGTTGGAGGGCACGCCGGCCGGCCGCCTCTATCCGCTGACCCGGGACGAGCTCGTCGAATGCACGGCGCTGATGGCGGGAGTCCGCACCGGTCACCTCGACGTGCTCCAGCTCCCGGTGGCTCCCCTCGACATCCTGGCCCAGCAGTTGATCGCCGAGGTCGCGGCGGCCGAGGAGTGGGAGGTCGACGCCCTCTACGACCTGGTGCGGGCCGCCGAGCCCTATGCCCGGCTGTCGCGGGAGGCCTTCGACGAGGTGGTCGAGCTCGTCTCCTGGGGAATCCAGACGGGCAGGGGTCGCCGGGGCGCCCACCTCCACCATGACGCCGTCAACGGCCGGTTGCGGGCCCGCCGCGGCGCACGTCTGGCCGCGCTCACCAGCGGTGGTGCCATCCCCGAGACGGGCGACTACCGCGTCGTCCTCGATCCCGAGGGGATCACTGTGGGGTCGGTGCACGAGGACTTCGCCGTCGAGGCCACGGCCGGCGACATCTTCCTGCTGGGCACCCATTCGTGGCGGGTGGTCAAGGTCGAGACCGGCACGGTGCGCGTTCTCGACGCCGGCGATCTCCCGCCGACCATCCCGTTCTGGCTGGGCGAGGCACCGGCACGGACGGCGGAGCTGTCCGAGGAGGTCGGGTCGTTGCGAGCCGATCTCGAACCGCCGTTGGCCGCGGGGGACGGGGACGGAGCCCGCCGTGCCGTCCGCGATCGAGCAGGGGTCTCCGCCGAGGTGGCCGACCAGGTGGTGGCGTACCTGGGCGCCGGGCTGGCCGCGCTGGGTGCCCTCCCCACCCGGGACCGGATCGTCATCGAGCGGGTCTTCGACGAGAGTGAGGGGACCCAGCTGATCGTGCACTCCCCCTACGGCGGTCGCATCAACCGGGCACTGGGCCTGGCCCTTCGGAAGCGCTTCTGTGTGTCCTTCGACTTCGAACTGCAGGCTGCCGCCGACGACGACACCGTCGTCCTCTCGCTCGGGCCGCAGCACAGCTTTCCGTTGTCCCAGGTGCCCAAGATGCTCCACAGCCGCACTGCGGTGGACGTCCTGACCCAGGCCGTGCTCCCCCACCCGATGCTGGCGGCCAGGTGGCGGTGGAACCTCAACCGGGCGCTGGTGCTCCCCCGCTCCCGAAATGGCCAACGGCGCCCGATCCATCTCCAGCGCATGGAGGCCGACGACCTCCTGGCCGCGTGCTGGCCGGCCCTGGCCGCCTGCCAGGAGAACGCGGCTCCTGGCCCGGTCACCGTCCCCGACCACGTGCTGGTGCGACAGACGGTGGACGATTGCCTGACCGAGCCGCTGGACGCCGCCGGATTGGTGGCCCTGCTCGAGGAGCTCGAGTCCGGCCGGGTCGCCGTGCACTTCGTGGAGTCAGCGGAACCGTCCCCGCTGGCGCACGGGATCCTGACCGGTCGCCCCTTCACCTTCCTCGACGGCGCCCCCCTGGAGGAGCGGCGCACCCGAGCGGTGGCTGTGCCGCGGGGCCTGGGCCCGCTCGGGCCCTCCGGCCTGCCCGTCGCCGCCGCCGAGCTGGGCCCGCTGGACGAACGGGCCGCCGCCGAGGTGCTCGATCAGGTGCGCCCCCAACCCCGCACTCCCGACGAGCTCCACGATCTGCTCCTGTCACTCGTGCTCTGCCGTCCGGTCGCCCTGTGGGACCAGTGGTTCGAGCAGCTCCGGATGGACGGTCGGGCCAGCCTGGTGGGCGGGGCGTGGGCGCCGACCGAACGCCTGGGCTTGGCTCGAGCAGTCCAGCAGTCGCTGACCGACCCCATGGGGGACAGCGACGAAGCGTTGGCCGAGTGCGTGGGCGGCCACCTCGAGGTGGCCGGCCCGGTCACCGTCGAGCAACTGGTGGCCGATGAGCCCCTCCCCACGGGTTCGGTGCTCGGTGCACCGGTCACCGCCGCACGGGCCCGCACGGGCCTCGGCCGTCTCCAGGCCAGCGGATCGGCCATCGAATTGCCAGACGGCCGATGGTGCGCCCGCCACCTCCTGGTGCGGCTGCACGCGGCCAGCCGGGGACGACGACGCCGGTACGTGGAGCCCGCCAGCATCACCGACTTCGTGCGGTTCCTGGCCTGTTGGCAGCACGTGGCCACGGGGACCAAGGTCGAGGGGCGCGCCGGGTTGTTGGCCGTCATCGAGCAACTCCAGGGCCACGAGATCGCCGCGGGCGAATGGGAGCGCCATGTGCTCCCCGCCCGAGTGGCCGGCTACGACCCGCGCTGGCTCGACGAGCTCTGCCTGGCCGGCGAAGTGGCATGGGGTCGCCTGACCCCGCGACCCGAACCAAGCCCTGCGGGTGGCGACGACGAGCCCCTGGCCCCGGCGCGGCGGGGGTCCACGACGCCCTCGCCGGCGACACCACTGGCCCTCGTGACCCGCCAGGACCTGGCCTGGATGCTGGCCGCGGTGCGGATGGACAAGGGTCTGAGCGAGCCTGCCGCCGGCGCTTCGGCCGACATCCTCGCCGCACTCCGGGCCGGAGGCGCCTGTTTCCGGTCGGAGCTGGCACCGGCGTCCGGTCGATTGGGCGCGGAGGTCGACGAGGGCCTCTGGGACCTGGTGGCCCGCGGCATCGTCACCGCCGATGCCTTCTCTGCCGTCCGATCACTCCTGTCGGCCCGGAACCGCCGGCGACCCGGAGCGCGCCGGGGTGTGGCCCGACGGGCCGCGCTGGGGCGTCAGCGAGCACCGCTCGGCAGCGGCGTCGGCGAAGGTCGCTGGTCGCTGCTTCCCGAGCCGGATGGCGCGGACACGGGATCGCCGGGCGGACCGCCGGTCGAGGAGCTGGCCGAGGCCGTGGCCTGGCAGCTGCTGGCCCGCTGGGGGGTGACCAGCTGGGAGCTCTGGTCGCGCGAGTCCTATCGCATCCCCTGGCGCGAGGTGATCCGGGCCCTCCGCCGGCTGGAGGCCCGCGGACAGGTCCTCGGGGGGCGATTCGTGGCCGGGCTCTCGGGCGAGCAGTACGCGCTGCCGGAGGCTGCGTCCCTCCTCACCGACGTGCGGCGGGACGCCACCAGGGGGGCAGACGTCGTGGTGGCGGGAGCCGATCCGCTCAATCTGACCGGGGAGCTCCTGGGCGGTCCGCGGGTCCCGGCCATCCGGTACCGGGCCGTGCGCTACCGCGACGGCGTCCCCGGCGAGCAGGACCCGCTCGCCCGCGCCCTCTGATCCGGGTCGTCCACCCGGTCGGTCCGGCGGACGGTGGACGGTGGATGTTTGATGGCCCTCATGTCCCTGATCGCCAATCGGGGTGGAGATCATGGGTCAGGGCCAGCTTCTGGGCCCGGACGGTCTGGCCGTTCTCCACGCCGTCGGGCCGCCCGGCCAACCAGGCGATGGCCGCCGCCGGCACCGACGGCGGCGCTCCCGTGTAGCGGCCGACCAGGCCGAGGGCGGCCGCGTTGACCTGCTGGCGCTCGGTCTCGACGTAGCCGGGATCGACGTTGTAGGCACGGATGCCGCGATCGCCGAGCTCGACCGCCAGCAGGGGCGCAAACCGGTGGAACGCACTCTTGGACGCGGCATAGGCCAGGCCCCAACCGCCCTGGCCGACCGGCCCCGGCGGGTCGGCGGTGGCCGTGTGCGAGGTGACGTCGACGATGGTGCCGCGGCCTCGCTCCAGCATCCCGGGAAGCACCGCCTGGATGAGGACGAACTGGGCCACAACGTTGGCGGCCAACTTCGCCTCCAACTCGTCGACGCCCAACTCCATCAGCGGGACCATGCTTCCCGGGCCGGTGTCGACGGCGTTGTTCACCAGGAGGTCCACCCCACCCCATTCGGCGATGACCCGGTCCACCGAACGGCGCAGGGCCGAATGGTCGTGCAAGTCGGCGACCAGCTCGAGGGCCCTCCCGCCGGAGTCGCGAACCAGGGCCCCCGTCTCTTCGAGGCTGCCCGGGAGGGCGCGACCATCGCCCGTGTCCGAGTCGTCGCGGCCCTCCCCGGCTCGAACGGTGCGCCCGCCGATGGCCACGTCCCAACCGGCCCGGGCCAGGGCCATGGCCGTGGCCTTGCCGATGCCACGGGTAGCCCCGGTGACCAAGGCTCGTCTCGGTGCGGGGTCGCTGGGCATCCTCGGGTTTCTAGCAGAGCACATGGCCGGCACGGTCCGCCGCACCGCAACCTACGTCCCGGGCCTGCCACGGAGGGCCGAGCCCGATCACGCGTCTCCTCCGGCGGCGAGAACGCCGGACTCAACCAGGGCCCGCCGCGCCTCGGCCACGCCGCGGACGTGCTCGGCCAGGAATCCGGACGACCTGGCGGCGTCGGTGTTGAGCGCATTGTCGTCGAGGAACAGCACCCGGCCGGGATCCACCGGGAGGCGGTCGGTGATCTCGGCGAAGACCGCCGGGTCCGGCTTCACCAGGCCGAGGTCGAAGGAGAGGAAGGAGTAGTCGAACACCTCGAGAATGGGCCAGCGGTCAATCTGGTGTTCCCAGTGCAGGAGGTTGGTGTTGCTGAGGCAGCCGATGGGCAGGAGGCGCTGCACCTCGGCGAGCAGGTCTGAGGCTCCGGGCAGAGGACCAACGGGCCAGTCCCGGAACAGCTCGAGAAACCGCTCGGAGGTGACAGGCAAGTTCCAATCTGAGACCACGCCGTCGGCGAATTCGGCTGCTGAACACCGCCCGCTCTCGAAGCTTCGTACCCATGGGCAGGTGAGCCATCTCCGCCACACTTCGTCGTCGCTGGCTATGGCGGACAGCTCACGGAGGGCTCGTACCCCGCCGAGCTCGATGAGAACGCCGCCCAGGTCGAACAACACGATGTCGACCGCGCCGGGGGCCATGCCCGGCATGGTAGGCCCGAGATGCCGGTGCGGGAGGAATGCCCCTCCCAGCCTGGCCGGGGCGGTGACGGCCGGGAGTCAGGAAGCCTTTCGCCGGGCCGGGGTCTTGGCGACTGGTTTCTTGGATCCACCGATCTTGGTGGCCTTCGCCACCTTCTTCACCGGCGCCGATCGTGCTCGAGATGTTCGCCTTGCCGGTGCCGTCGGCTCCACGACCGGGTCGTCGCCCGACACCTTGGCCTGGTTGGACTTGGCGGATTTGATGCTGGCGCTCAGAGCCTCCATGAGGTCGACGACCTTGGCGGGCTGCACCGGCGTTCCCTCGACGATCTCGTTTCCCTGGCGCTTGTCTTCGATGAGTGCCTCCACCTTTTGCCGGTGGGTGTCGTGGTACCGGTTGGGATCCCACTCGCTCTCCATCGACTCGAGCAGGAGCTGAGCCATGTCGATCTCACGATCGGCGAGGTCGACGCCCTCCGGAAGCTCGGGCAGCTCTTTGCTCGGCGAGCGGATCTCGTCGGCGAAGTACATCGTCTCCAGCTTGAGCACCTCGTCATCGGGGCGGATGGCGACCGGGTACTCCTTGTTCCTCATGACCAGGGTGCCGATGGCCACCTTGTTGGCGTTCCTCATCACCTGTCGCAACAGGGCGTAGGCCTTGTTGGCCGCTTCGCCCTCGGGGGCCAAGTAGTAGGTGGTGCGGAAGAACACAGGATCGATCTCGTCCAGATCGACGAAGTCGGTGATCCCTATCAGACGCGAGCGCTCGGGTTCGGCAGTGGCGAGCTCTTCGTCGCTGAGGATCACGTACTCGCCGCCGCCAAGATCGACCCCCTTGACGATCTTGTCGCCCTCCACCTCGTTGCCGGTTCGCTCGTTGACCTTCTTGTAGCGGATGCGGTCCGCAGTCCCCGATTCGAACTGGTTGAAATGGATGGTCTTGTCCTGCGTCGCCGGATAGAGCCCGACGGGGACGTTCACCAGCCCGAAGCTGAGAGCCCCCTTCCAAATGGTGCGTGCCATGGCCATAGCATTACCCAGGTCAGGCCTCATCCACCACCCTGATACACCCATTCGTCACACTGGGCCCGTGACCAGGCAGTCCGTTTGTGAGCATGTTGAGTTCGCCCCGGTCGTGCTCCGGGGTCTGGCCGAACTTGGGCCATTCGACCTTTCCGAGGCAGATCTAGCCCTTGAGCTGGGTCTTTCTGCCTGGATGCGCTTCAGCGCCACCACGCTCGATGACGCCCGTTCGACCATGCTGCACATCCGATCCGTTCTGCTCGAGGCGGGGGAAATGGACTCGCATTCGGAGCCGATTCCCTTCTCCGGACGCTCGCCGCGGCTCGATATGCTCAACCTCGCCGCCTATTTGGGCAATCTCGTGGAGAGGGCGGCGTGGTCGGCGCAGTGCGCTCCGGAGGTCATCGTCGAGCGAACGATCGAGCGTCTGGCCGCCTAGCGCCCGAAGCCACCCGCCCATCCACTCCTGCACCGTCCACTCCTGCACCGTCCGATCCTGCACCGTGCCACGCCACCGTGCTTCCGGACACGGACTCCCTTAGGCTGGCCGCGATGAGCGGGAACCAGGCAATCCGAGCACAGGTGAAGATGGTGATGGCTGATGGCGGCAAGCCCGCCGGCCTCCCCGACGGGCTGGTCACGGCAGTGGTTCGCCAGACACTCCACTCCATCGGGTTCGACGGGGTGGGAGACGAGCCGCGGGGACCTGCGGGTGTGGGGGATCCAGAGGTGCAGCTCGACGGGAGCCTGGCCTTGATCGCTCGGGAGACGGAGCGGGCGGCCCAGCGGGTGGAGGCGCTCGAGGCCGTGGCCGACGCGGCGGGCGCCTACCGAAAGTCGGTACGCAAGGGCAAGGGTGAGAAGGCGGCGCGGGCGAAGCTGTTCGAGGCCGTGGCCATGCGGAAGGCGTCTCGGTAGTCCGGCGACGATCGGTCCCGCCCGCGACTCAGACTCCCCTGCCCAACCCCTCCCCGTCCGGCGTCATGTCGTAGGTGATCCACATCGTACGCTGGGCGACCTGGTCGTAGCTTCCTCGTGCCCGGTAGTTGTCGTCCGCCGTCGTCCACCTGATGATGTCCCAGCCCCGCTCGACGGCCAGACGATTCATCTCTGCGAACAGTGCGTTCACCGCCCCGCGACCGCGCCGATTCGGGTCCACGTAGAGGTCATCCAGATAGCCGGAGACCACACCTCGGAGCGGACGGACCCATTCCCGCAGGTGGGCGAGTCCGCGTGGCTGGTCGATCTCGTTCCCGGACGCGTCGGTCTCGACCGCCACCAATGCCTCCACGCTCCGGTCCTCATGGATCCACGCCCAGATCTGGCGCTGATGCGCGTCCGAGGTCGGCCACCGGTAGAACGCGGCGTAGCCCCGGAACAGTCGGGTCCACGGCTCGAACTCGTCCCCGCCCACGTGGCGTACCCGCCAGATCGGGCCCCTAGGGCGCGTCGATGGGGCGGGCTGACCCTCCGGGTCGGTGGGCGGTTGCGAATCCTGGGGGGTCACCGACGATTGTCTACACCCGCCGACCGGGACGAGAACCCCCATGGTGCCTCCGCCCAACACCAGGCCTTCGTGGAGTGCCCGGCACGGCGGAGCGGGCAGCAACCGGTCCGGCAACGGGCGACGATGATCGCGGAAGGGCTCGATCGTCACCAGTGGTAGAGCTGAACCATTGACCGAGAGGACAGGAGACGTCCCATGCCCACGATCACCCCCAACCTGTGGTTCGACACCCAGAGCGAGGAAGCCGCCGAGTTCTACGTGGCGGTGTTCCCGAACTCGAAGGTGACGAACGTCACCCGCTACACCGAGGCCGGCCCGGGGCCGGCCGGCAGCGTGCTCACCGTCGACTTCGTGCTCGACGGCCAGCCGTTCACGGCCATCAACGGTGGGCCCCAGTTCACCTTTGACGAGGCGATCTCCCTGTTGATCAACTGTGCCGACCAGGATGAGATCGACTACTACTGGAGCAGGCTCTCCGAGGGCGGCGAGGAGGGCCCCTGCGGGTGGCTCAAGGACCGGTACGGCCTGTCGTGGCAGGTGGCCCCCACCGAGTGGGCGGACCTGTTGAACGATCGGGACGAAGGACGCCGCCAACGGGCCATGACGGCCGTGCTGGCCATGGGGAAGATCGACATTGCCGCCGTCCACGCCGCCGCCGACCGGGCCTGATCCCGACGCTCAAATGCGGTCGGCCAGGTCAGCCTTTACCGGCCCCGACCCTACGGCAGAGGCTCTCGAATCGCGCCCTCACGGGACCACCCGACCCAGATAGGGGGCGTCACCGAAGGCGTACAGGGCACCGTCCATGCCCATCAGGTAGTACCCGTTGCCGTCGAGCGACGGGGCCATGGTCCGGACGGGTGCGGAGAGCGCCAGACCACCCAGCGATCCGTAGTACGGGGCACCGAAGGAGAAGATGCCTCCGTCGGCGGCCACCATCCGGTAACCCCGGCCGGCGGGGTCGGCCGTGATCCCCACCACCGGTCGGTTGAGATGGGCCCACCCCATGGAGCCGAGGAACGGGGCCGAGAACGAGAAGACCCCACCGTCCGCGGCCACCAGCCAGTAGCCGGCGCCGTCCGGGGCGGATGCCATGCCGACGATCGGGGCGTTGAGGCGGAAGCTGCCCGTCGAGCCGTGGAAGCCGGCGTCACCGAAGGTGAACACCCCGCCGTCCTTGGCCACCAACCAGTACCCGCCGCCGTCGGCCGTGGCCGTCATGGCGATGACCGGGGCGTTGAGGCGGTAGCTGCCCGTCGAGCCGAAGAAGCGGGCGTCGCCGAAGGTGAAGATGCCCCCGTCGGCGCCGAGGAGCCAGTACCCGCCGTGGTCCGCGGTCGCCGTCATCCCCACGATCGGTGCGTTGGGCGGCGCGCTCAACGAGCCGAGGACGGGGGCGCCGCCGAACGACCGGACCTGGCCGGCCGCGTCGGCCAGCCAGTACGCGGGACAGCCCCCCGAGCCCACCGTTGCCGCCACGGCCAGATATTTGCCCGGCGCCGCTTGATTGCCGAGCGCGCTGCAGCCCGACCCCGATGAACCTGACCACGACGAGCCTGTCAGCAGGGAGTGCACGAAGCCGCCGGGGCCTCCGTAGGCGCCTCCGTAGCGCTGGAGCTGCGGGGTCACGTAGGTCCCCTCGGTGATCTCGTTCCACGAGATCAGGAGCCAACCCTGGGGGTCTCCGGTGGCATTGCCGTTGTAGAGGGCCTGCAGGGTGGCGCCGTTGTCCCGGGGCACACAGCCGCTCGACCCGTCCAGCTGCCGGTCGAACCCGGGAGACAGCGGCGCAAAGTACTTCTTGCCCTGGGCGTGGAGGGTGGCGGCGAGCCCGTCGAGTTGTTGGAAGCTCTGGCTGTTGCCCCACGGGTCCTGGCTGGACCAGTAGGGGCTGTCGGCGTCGAAGGACTGGGCGACGGTCGGGTTCCACTGGTTCCACTGGTAGCCCCCCACGAAGTACCAGACCGAGCGGAACTGGCCACTGACGGCGGCCACCACCGAGGTCGGATACTTGTAGGACCCGACCCAGATGAAGGTCGGCTTGCCGTCGTTGCCCCGGTCGAACGCCGGGTCACTCCCGTACTGGCTGGTCAGGTAGGAGAGGTCACCGGTGATGGCGGTCTGGGTGAGCGACGTCGCCGAGGCCTCATAGGAGAGCCAGAGATGGAAGTTGTGGCCCTGGGCCTGGGCCTGGTCGACGGCTTGGACGAGGAGGTCGAGTCGCTGGTTCTCGGCGTTGGAGCCCGGTGCCTGTGTGGCGGATCCGGTGCCGTACCAGTCCACGGCGAAACCGGACAGACCGGCGGCGATGGCGCTCTGGACGTCGTAGGCGATCTGGGAGGGATCGTCCTGGGTGAACAGCGTGGCGGGGACATCCGTCTCGACATTGCCGCTGTAGAGACTGGTTGGATTGCACCCGCTCGGATCGAGGGAGGCCGGCACGGGCAGCGGCGACTGGCCGTAGGGGTAGTTCGGACCCAGGAGCGTCTGCCAATGGTTGGTG
>DASZGT010000302.1:0-1699 GCA_035938575.1 Acidimicrobiales bacterium | reverse complement strand
GCCCGCTCAGATCGTGGACATCGGTGTTGAGGAGGGGGACCCGGTAGACCCGGGCGGGGGCCACCTTCGACACCAGATCGGCGTAGGCCCGCTCCTCCCGATCGGAGGCCAACGTATAGCCACGGAGGTTCTCCACCAGTTGGTCCAGCGAGTGGTCGGCCCCGTGCCGGGCCTGCTCGGTCAGGGTGGCGAGTTGGGCATCGTCGGCAAACCGCGGCTGCACCCGGTTGACGATCAGGGCGGTGACCGACATCTCCGACTCGGCCAGCTTGCCGGCGAAGTGGACCGCCTCGTCGACCGAGTCGGGCCGGGGCGAGGCCACCACGATGAAGGCGGTGTCGCCCTGGACCAGCAGCTCGCGCACCCGGGCCGCCCGGGCCCGGAATCCCTCCTCCATCCCCTCGAAGGCCTGGAAGAAGGCCACCGCATCGGCAACGATGTCGGCCCCGGCCACCTTGGAGATGGTCCGCAGCAAGGCCTGAGCCGCCACCCCCATGATCCTCAGGCCCGCTCGGGTGGGCATCATCAGGGCCTGGAACAGCCGGTTCTCCAAAAAGCGGGTCAGGCGTCGGGGGGCATCGAGGAAGTCGAGGGCGTTGCGCGACGGGGGGGTGTCCACCACCACCAGATCGAATCCGCCCTCCTCGACCAGTTCGTAGAGCTTCTCCATGGCCATGTACTCCTGCGTACCCGAGAGCGAGCCGGTCAGATTGCGATAGATCCGGTTGACCTTGATGTCCTCCGCCTGCTGGGACGAGTCGGCGTACCGCTGGACCAGGTCGTCGAACGTCCCCTTGGGATCGAGCATGAGGGCGCTGAGCTCTCCGGCCCAGGGGCCGGCGATCCGGGTCGGGCGATTGGTCAGGGCGTCGAGGCCCAGCGCGTTGGCCAGCCGTCGGGCCGGATCAATGGTCACCACACAGGCGCGGCGACCCAGGCGGGCGGCCTCGAGGGCGATCGCCGCCGCCGTGGTGGTCTTGCCCACCCCGCCGGAGCCACAGCAGATGATGATGGACCGATCGGCCACCACCGACTCAATGGTCGCCTCGGCCGTCATGACGGGACCTCGGCCCGGTCGGGCAGGGCGTGCACCCCGGCCGCCAGGGCGTCGCTCAGGGTATCGAGCTCCCCGGGGCCGATCGTCTCGGAGAAGAGGAAGGGCACTCGCAACTGGGCCAGGGGAAGCTCGTGCGCCAGGCGTTGCAGCTGTTCCTCCTGCAGCTGCTGGCGGGTGAGCCGGAAGCGCCGGGCCGCTTCGAGCGAGGAGACGAGCGACGGGTCGAGGTCCACCCCGGCGGCCACGGCGGCTTCGCCGGCCGGCGTGTCCAGCCCTGGCCGCGAGGGGTAGCAGCCGTTGATGATCACCGGTCCCAGCGCGATGCCCACTTTGTCCTCGAGTTGGTAGGCCGCTTCGATGGCCTCGTTGACCGGCATCTCCACGGGCAGGGTCACCAGGGCCACCTGGCAACGACGGGGATCGGACAGGAGTTGCACCACGTCGGCGGCCTGGGCCCGTATGGGGCCGCCCCTGGCGGCGTCGAGGAGACCGCCCGCCGACGACAGGAAGGTCATGGTGTGACCGGTGGCCGGTGCGTCCACCAGCACCAGGTCGGCGATGCCGCTGCGCTCGATCTGCTTGACCTTCCCCAGCACCAGGATGTCCCGGATGCCGGGGATGGCCCCGGCCACCAGGTCGATG
>DASZGT010000301.1:0-3652 GCA_035938575.1 Acidimicrobiales bacterium | reverse complement strand
ATTCCCCAGCACCTGCGGGCCTTCAATGATCTCGGCGCCATGGTTCTCAACACCCCGGCCTTCGATGGCTCCCGACCGTTTCAGGAGGGCAGCCGAGGATTCGTCGGTGGCGAGGCCGCGGTGGCGATGGTCCTGTCCTCCAAGGCGACGGGCTCCTATGCATCCGTCCTCGGCGGCGGCATGACGATGGACGGCTACCACTCGACGGCCGTCGCCCCCGACCTCACAGAGATGTTCCGCTGTTTTCGGTTGGCCGTCGACAGTGCCGGGATCGACC
Source organism: Acidimicrobiales bacterium (assembly GCA_035938575.1). GTDB lineage: Bacteria > Actinomycetota > Acidimicrobiia > Acidimicrobiales > RAAP-2 > Bog-756. Next base: position 3,375 of record DASZGT010000301.1, on the reverse strand, counting down.
CTGCCGACGTCGCCTACCTCAACGCCCACGGACCAGGCACCGCCCTGTGTGATGCCGCCGAGATGAAGATCCTGGATGAGCTCTTCCCGGCGGCCCACGGGATCTTCTCCGTGAAACCGCTCGTCGGCCACTGCCAGTCGGCGGCCGCAGCCGTGGAGACCCTGGCCACGCTCTACTCGTTCCAGACCGGGTTCATTCCGGCCCCCCCGCAGGTGGCGCCGGGTCATCCCAAACTGGTCAATGGGCGGACACCGCGGGTGCCCGGATTGACGGTCAAGTCGTCCCTGGGATTGGGGGGCTACAACACCGCCGTGGTGATCGCAGAACCCGATGAGGCGCCCGGGGATTGACGCCGGTATTGGATGTCCACGGCCTCCTCTGACGCTGCCCGGCCGCGGTCAATATCGACGCCTGATCAGGCGTCGATAAGGCTAAAGGTGACCTCCAAGTCAGCCGATATCTGAACCTATGGCCACCAAGAGCAGCTTTGACGGTCGACGCTCGAGGGTCTCCTTCGACCGCGTGGACCTCAACGATGTGCCGGTCGGCGATCGCGTCTACGAGCTGTCCGGGGGGGTTGAGCTCGGCGACAAGGAACTCCAGTCGGTGACCTGGATCTACGACACGGTGCGGGATTCGGTCATCTGGTCGTCCCCGGTGGAGGAGCTGTTCGGCTTCCGGAAGGGAGTCCTGGGATTCTCCGTCAAGGGGGAGCACGACGAGGTGGTCGAGACCTCGGGCCCCCGTCCTTCACGCCGCGGCGACCGGGATGTGCAAGGCACGCCGCCGGAGTTCGTCTCCGGCGCCGAGGCCGGTGACTTGCTGCTGGCCCCCATCCTGGCCCCGGTGCGCCGGGGACTGCCTCCCACGGAATTCGACCTGCAGATGGTCGTGCACTGCCCTGACGGGATCGCCCACCACGTGGTGGTCCGGGCCTCGCCCATGGCAACTCCCGGCGACTGGTCGGGGGCTGAAGAGGACCAGGTGCGGTCGTTCTACGCCGGAGTCGTGGTGGACACCACCGCGCAGGAGACCTTCGAGCGCGAGCTCGGAGAGATGGTCGACCGCTACCGGCTGCTCACCGAGGTGTCACCGGACATGGTCCTGGTGCACCAGGACGGGCTGCTGGTCTACGGCAACCGCGCTGCGGCCCGGCTGATCGGCAGGGGATCGACCGACGAGGAGTACAGCCAGGCCTTCGCCCAGTACTCCGGTCGGCCCATCTCCGACTTCCTCCACCCCGCTGACGTGCCCCACGTGATCGAGCGCCTGGCTCAGCTCAACGAACCGGGCCAATTCTTCGAGCACGGTGAGGTCCGGGTGATCACCCCGGACGGCACCGTCACCGTCATGGAAGTCACCAGCGTGCGCACCACGTGGGCCGGCAAGCCCGCCTTCCAGGTCATCGCCCGGGACATCTCCGAGCGCAGGGCGGCCGAAGCAGCCAGCCGCTACCGGGCCAGCCTGGTGGCCCACGTTTCCGACGCCATCATCGGTATCGACGCCGACGGCCGGATCGAGAGCTGGAACGAAGCCGCCCAGGCCATCTACGGATGGACCGAGTCCGAGGTGGTGGGCCTGTCCATCGGCGCGGTGGTCACCGGCAACCGGACCGACAGCGCCGCCGTCTTCGAGCGGGGCCAGCGGACCCACCTGCGCAAGGACGGGTCCGAGGTGGACGTGCTGGTCTCGATCGACCCCCTGATCGATGACGACACCCAACCGTCGGGCTGGGTCGTCGTGTCTACCGAGCTCACCGACGCCCGTCAGGCGGAAGCCGGCCGGCGCGCCGCCGAGGAGCGCTACGAGGCGGTGGTGGCTTCGTTGAGCGAGGGGATCGTGCTCTTCGACGACTCCGGGGGCATCTCCGCCCACAACGAGGCCGCCAGTCGCATCCTCGGCGACCGGCTGAAGTCGGGCAACAGCCACCAGATCTTCACCGGGGCATCCATCGCCATCGAGGCCAACGGGCACCCGATGTCGCCCGAGATGTTCCCCCATGCCCGGACCCTTGCCTCCGGTGAATCCGAGGACGACGTGGTCGTCGGCGTCACCGACGGCAGCGGGCGCCGTCAATGGCTCTCGCTCAGCTCGCGGCTGCTGTCGGGAGCCGGCCAGGTCGAGGCGCCCATGGTGGTCTGCTCGTTCACCGACGTGACCGACCGCAAGGCCGCCGAGGCCCAGCTCCACTGGCTGGCCTACCACGACTCGCTGACCGGGCTCGGCAACCGCACGCTTTTCAACGACGAGCTCGAGCAGGAGCTCATGGTGTCCATGCAGAAGGGCACCAACCTGGCCGTCCTGTTCATCGACCTCGACCGCTTCAAGCTGGTCAACGACTCGTTCGGCCACGCCAGCGGCGACGAGGTCCTGCTGGCCCTGGCCCAGCGGTTCAAGTCGGCGGTGCGGGGGGGCGACGTCATCAGCCGGTTCTCCGGCGACGAGTTCGTCGTGCTGTGCCGCAATGTCCACGACGTGGATGTGGCCGTCAGCCTGGCCACCGAGTACTCGCGCCTCCTGGCCGAACCGGTGACGCTGTCGAGCGGGCGCACGGTGGTGGTGACCTGCAGCGTGGGGGTGTCGTTCGTCATGCGGGGCCGTCAGGAGGCCCAGGACGTGCTCCAGCAGGCCGACGTGGCCATGTTCCAGGCCAAGAACAAGGGCCGGTCCCGGGTCGAGGTGTTCGACGAGTCGCTGCGGGCCAAGTCGGTGGCCCGCCTCGAGATCTATGACGACCTGCGCCACTCGATCGACCATGACGAGCTGACCGTGCACTACCAGCCCATCGCCACGGTCGACGGTGACCGCATCGTGGCCATGGAGGCACTGGTCCGGTGGCATCACCCGTCCCGCGGCCTGTTGGGACCCATGGAGTTCATCCCCTTCGCCGAGGAGACCGATCTCATCTTCTCGTTGGGGCGATGGGTCCTGCGGGAGGCGTGCCAGACCATGGCCAAGTGGCGCCGGAGTCTGGCCGGGGCCGAGGACGCGTACATCACGGTGAATCTCTCCGCTCACCAGCTGAGCGACCCGGAGCTCTTGGACACCATCGCCTCCGCCCTGGCGGATTCGGGACTCCCTCCCGAGGCCCTGGTGATGGAAGTGACCGAGAGCATGCTGATGAGCGACACCTCGGCGTCCATCGCCATGCTCGGTGGTATCCACGAGATGGGGGTCGGCCTGGCCATCGACGACTTCGGCACCGGCTACTCATCCCTGTCCCAGCTCAAGCGCTTCCCCGTCAAGATCCTCAAGATCGACAAGTCGTTCATCGACGGGCTGGGCACCTTCGACAACGACGAGGCCATCGTGGCCGCCATCGTGCAGCTCAGCAAGGCGTTGGGGTTGGTGGTCCTGGCCGAGGGCGTGGAGACG
>DASZGT010000300.1:0-3673 GCA_035938575.1 Acidimicrobiales bacterium | reverse complement strand
CCCGTGCGGTTCGAGGGCACCACCGTGGCCGTCCTGGCCCGGCTGGCGGCGGGTGCCGGCCGGCGACCCGGTCACCTCGAGCGCACGTACCGCGATCTGTTCGACCGCTTCGCCATCATGCTCGCCGAGTCGACCTTCCCGTTTCCGAGCGAGGAGGTGGCCACGGAGGAGGCTCCCCGGGTCGGGGACGGCGTCGTCCTGGTGGATGAGGAGGGTCGTGTCCGCTACGCCTCCCCCAATGCCACCAACGCGCTCCATCGCATGGGGATGTACTCCCAGACGGAGGGGCGACGGCTGACGGATCTTGGGATCGAGGAGTCCGCCATCGAGTGGGCCCTGGCCTCCGCGCTCCCGGTGGTGGAGGAAGTCGAGCGGCGACCGGACGTCACCGTACTGCTCCACTGCATTCCCCTGCTGGCCAACGACGACGTGACGGGGTGCCTGGTCCTGCTGCGCGACGTCACCGACGTCCGCCGGCTGGATCGCCTGCTCCTGTCCAAGGACGCCGCCATTCGCGAGGTGCACCACCGGGTCAAGAACAACCTCCAGACCATCTCGGCCCTCTTGCGGCTGCAGGCCAGACGCCTGTCCCCCGGTGACGGGAGAGTGGCGCTGTTCGAGGCCGAGCGCCGCGTCCGGTCCATTGCCATCGTTCACGAGATCCTCTCCCGGGAGCCGAGCGATCAGGTCCCCTTCGACGAGATCGTCACCTCGCTGATCCGCATGGCGGAGGACTCGGTCGTGCATTCGCAGGACCTCATGTTCGAGGTGACCGGGCAGCTCGGTGAGGTGCCCGCCGACGTGGCCACCCCGCTGGCCGTCGTCCTGGCCGAGCTCTTGCAGAACGCCGTCGAGCACGCGTTCCTCCATTCCAAGGTGGGCGACCTCAAAGCCGGCGACAACGCAGGACCCTTCCGCCCGAGTACGCCCGGCGCAGAAGGGCCCGTCCCCTATCAGGCGCCCGGCCACATCCGTGTGCACCTGGTGAACGATCTCTCCTGCCTCGTGCTCGAGGTCATCGACGACGGCTCCGGCCTGCCCGAGGGATTCGACATCGACGCCACCGAGAGCCTCGGGCTTTCCATCGTCCGGGACCTCGTGCGCAGTCAGCTGGAAGGCACCATCACCATGCGCAACCGGAGTGATGGCGATCCGGGGGCGAGGGGCACCATCGTGTCCATCGAACTGCCGACGCAGGAGGCCCAGCCCATCGGGCAGTAGCCAGGGTGACGAGAGGCCGTCCCGGTTGGTTCAGGAGGCGCGGCGGCGGGCGGCCAGCCACACCTTGCGGAGCTTGCGTCGCTCCTCTTCGGACGTGCCCCCCCAGACACCCGACTCCTGATTGGTGGCCAGCGCGAAGTCGAGGCACGGCTCGAGGGCGTCGCACCCACGGCATACCCGCTTGGCCGCCTCGATCTGATCGACGGCCGGACCCGTCGTCCCGATGGGGAAGAACAGATCGGGTTCCGTGCTCCGACAGGCGGCCAGGTGTCTCCAGTCACCGTCGTCCCATTCGACCGTACGGTTCCACATAAGGGCCACGATGCTTCCTCCGCTCCCGTTCCCGAGGTTCCCGTTTGTGATCAGATTCACATGGCCCGGCACCAAGATGTCACCGGCCGTTCAGGGTTCGCTCACTAGAGTAATCACCGGCACGGGGCGTTGCAAGCAGTTTTGAGGGCGGTGCGCACGGTTTTCGGCTCAATTCCGGCGCCGGAGCCGCAGCCCGGGGAGGTCCGAAGGGATGGCTGCCATGGGGGTCCTCGGGCACCGCGGGAGCCCCGACCCGGCGGCTGGAGTCCGCGAGAACACCCTGGAGTCGTTCACGCGGGCCCGGCGGTTGGGTGCCGACGGCGTCGAGCTCGATGTGCGATCCACGGCCGACGGGGCCATGGCCGTCCATCACGACCCGGTGATCCCGGGGGCGGGGACCATCTGCGAGCTGCCCGCCGATGGGCTCCCTGCCTTCGTCCCGCTGCTGGGGACTGCCCTCGAGGCCTGCGCGGGCATGACGGTCAACATCGAACTCAAGGACCTGCCCGGTGAGCCGGGATTCGACCCGGCGGAGCGGCTGGCGGTCGGGGTGGCAGACCTGGTCCGGGCCCGCGGGCGGTCGGCCAGCGTGGTGGTCTCCTCGTTCTGGCCGGACGCCCTGGCCGCCGTCGGCCGGGCCGCGCCCGAGGTCAGTACCGGACTCCTGCTGGCGGGCTGGTTCGACCCCGCCGACGCCGTGGCTGCCGCCGTGCGGCTGGGTTGCCGGGCGCTCCACCCCCACGTCGACCTCGTCGGTCCGGGCCTCGTCGACGACGCCCACCGCGCCGGGCTGTCGGTGGCCACATGGACGGTGAACGACCGCGACCGGCTGGAGGGGGTCAGGGAGGCCGGGATCGACACGGTGATCACCGACGACGTGGTGCTGGCGCTGGCCGTGCGCGCCACCGGCAGACCAGGGGTCTGACCAGCCATCTGGCGGTTCCGCCACTCGGGCGTCCTGACCTGGGATCGCGGCCCGATTGGTCGAAGGGGCGGTTTTCAACAACAATGCACGCCCATGAACGTCGTTGTCTGTGTGAAGCAGATCCCCGATCCGGCCGCCCCGGGGGCCCTCGACCCGGGGACGAAGAACCTTGTCCGAGAGGGAAAACTCATCCTCGACGACTCCGACGCCTACGGCGTCGAGATGGCCCTTCAGCTGGCCGATGCCGCCGGCGGTGGCGACGTGACCCTCGTCTCCATGGCGCCGAACGGCGAGACCTCGGGTCTTCGCACCGCCTTGGCCATGGGGGCGGCCAAGGCCATTCTGGTCAGTGACGACTCCCTGGCCGGCACCGACGCCCTCGGCACTGCCAAGGTGTTGGCCGCGGCCATCCGGCGGGCAGAGCCGGACCTGATCCTGGCCGCCACCGAGTCCACCGACGGCTACACAGGCACCACCCCGGTCCAGATCGCCGAGCTACTGGGCCTGCCCTCGGTGACCTTCGCCAAGAAGGTGGAGATCAGCGGCGCCTCGGTCAAGGTGGAGCGCCAGACCGAGACCGGGTACGACGAAGTCGAGAGCCCGCTGCCCGCCGTGGTCACGGTCACGGCCGGTGTGGTCGAGCCCCGCTACCCGTCGTTCAAGGGGATCATGGCGGCCAAGTCGAAGCCGGTGGACGTGCTCACCGTGGCCGACCTCGGGATCGACGCCGGTCAGGTCGGTGCCGCCGGTGCCCGTCAGGAGATCACCGACGTGGCCGAAGCCGAGGCCCGGTCCGCCGGCGACATCGTCGTCGACGAGGGCGAGGGCTACCAGCGGGTCATCGAATTCCTCGAGCAACTGAAGGTCCTGTAGGGATCGGGTAGGAGAACAAGCGAACATGTCCGTCGACAAGATCTGGGTCCTCGCCGAAGTGGCGGACGGGGCCCCCATCACCACCTCGCTCGAGCTGATCAGTCAGGCGCGATCCCTGGGCGGCACGGTCGAGGCCGTCGCCTACGGCGACGGGACCGCGGCCATCGCGCCGACGGTGGGCGAGTACGGCGCCACGACCGTGTACGACGTGGGTGACCTGGCCGGGGCGCTTCCCGGGGCTCCGGTGGCCGCGGCCGTCGCGGCCCTGGTGGCCGCCGGCAACGGTCCCGACGTCATCCTCTTCCCCGCCACCTATGACGGCAGGGACATCGCCGCCCGGCT
>DASZGT010000299.1:0-6404 GCA_035938575.1 Acidimicrobiales bacterium | reverse complement strand
GGGTCGTAACGCTGTTGCACCTTGCTCAGCTCCATGAGCACCCGGCCACTTCCTCTCGCTGCGAACAGCGCAGGTCGGTGGGGGCCGAGGTGTCGAGCATCAACCGGAACCGTGTCAAGCAACTACTGAAACTGCAGCAGGGATCACCCTGAACTCATTCCCAGAGGATCAACCGAACATCTACACAGCCACTGGAGCCTGGGAGGAGAATCGAACTCCTGACCTACGCATTACGAGTGCGTTGCTCTACCGACTGAGCTACCCAGGCGCGGTGAGACACGCTATCCGAACAGGGTCGCCCGACCGGATGGATGGTTGCTCGATGATCTCAGTCGATCATCCCGGACAGCTCGACCATCAACGCCTCCATCAACAGGGATTCGTTGGGATTGCGGTCGAGTGCCACCGAGGCCTCATGGATGGCGTCGACCTGGCGCCCCGCCCGACGACTCTCGGCGGCCGTTCCCGGAGTGGTCGCCTCCCCGTCGGCACCGGTGGTCGCCACCAGCCGATCGCGGTAGACGCCGGCCAGGGTGGCCAGGCCGAAGCGGAGGTCGTCGGTCCGCCAACGCCGCTCCTCCCGTTTGTGCCCGTCTTCCACCTGCTTGCGACCGACGATGCCCTTGGCTCCCACCAGTTCCGCTTGTTCGCCCAGTACGGCCAGCTCCTGTTGGTGTTGGGCGCGCAGCGGAGCCAGCGCCTCATCGGCGGATTCCAGCAACTCGGCGGCTGCCGCGGCGGCGGCAGCTCCGCTGCCGTCCAGGCGCGTCGGAATAGACCGCCATTGCTCTTGGCGCACGACGAACCCGGGGTCGCTCACCAGCAACCGGGCGCGATCCAGGCGCCCGCTCGAGGCGTTCGCAACCGTCTCGGCATGATCGGGGTCAACGCCGTGCGAGACCAACCACTCGACCACAGCCTGTTCGGGAACGGGATCGAATGAGATCTGCACGCATCGGCTGACGATGGTGGCCAGGCTGGACGGCAGACCGTCGGCCACCAGGACGAACACAGTGGCCGGAGGGGGCTCCTCCACCGTCTTGAGAAGTGCGGGCGCCGCCCGCTCGGCGAGGTGGACGTCGGTGACCATGATGACCTGCCGCGCCGATTCGAGGGGACGGCGTTGGGCGCGCATGACGATGGTCCGGGCCTCGTCGACATCGAGGGAGGCTCCCGTGCGCTCCACCACCACCAGATCGGGATGGGTTCCGTTGAGGGCCCGGCGACACGCGTTGCACGTGCCGCACCCGCCGTTCGGGCAGAGGAGTGCGGCCGCGAAACCACGGGCGGCGGCCCGCTTGCCCGAGCCCGTAGGCCCGTGCAACAGATAGGCATGCACCGGGCGGCGAGCCGCCGCCGTCAACTGGGCCACCGCCCGCGGCTGGCCCACCACCTCGTCGAAGAGCGCGGGCGCCGGCAGTCCGGACGATGGCTCGCCGCCGGCGGGTTCGCTAGCGCTCATGGTCGACCACCGGGCCGAGGCAGCTCTCAACTCCCGACCACACCCGGGCCGCCACCTCGTCCACCGGCCCCGTGCCGTCGACGACCAGCCAGGGTGTCGTCGCCTCGGCCACCAGCCTCTGGTAGCCCTCGGCCACCCGTGCCTGGAATTGGACGCCCTGGGCCTCGAAGCGATCCTGGTGGGATTCCCTCCGGCGGGCCAAGGCCACATCTACCGGCACATCGACGAGCACGGTCACGTCGGGGTCGGTGCCCCCGGTTGCCCAGGCCACCAACTGGCGCAGCCCAGATGCGTCGAGGCCCCGTCCGTATCCCTGGTACGCCAGGGTGGACGCGGAGAACCGGTCCGTCACCACCCAGGTTCCGGCCTCCAGGGCCGGGGTGACCACCTCGGCGAGGTGTTGGGCCCGGTCAGCCGCCATCAGCAGGGCCTCGGCCCGCTCGGCCACGGGTGGCTGATGGCGGTCGAGCAGCAGGCTCCGCAGCGACCGTCCGAGGGCCGTGGCCCCGGGCTCGAAGGTGAGCAGCGCACCGAGGCGATCGGCCAGGAGGCGTGCCTGGGTGGACTTGCCGCAACCGTCGATCCCCTCCAGCGCGATCAAACGACCCCGTCCGCCATCGGTCACCCCGGGCTACTGGTCCTCTCCACGCGCCGTCTCGGCGGCCGCCATCCCTGTCGCGGCCGGAGCCTTCTTGGCCGCGGTCTTCTTGGCCGGTGCCTTCTTGGCCGGTGCCTTCTTGGCCGCGGCCTTCTTGCCCGGTGCCTTCTTCTTGCCCGTCGCCTTCTTGGCCGCCTTCTTGCGGGTCGATGGACCTGCGGCCCGGCGCTCGGCCAGCAGCTCCGAGGCGCGTTCGACGGTGAGGCTCTCCACATCGTCACCCCGCCGCAGCGAGGCGTTGGTGGTGCCGTCCGTCACATAGGGGCCGAAGCGTCCGTCCTTGACCAACATGGGCGACCCGGTGTCAGGGTCCTCCCCCATCTCGCGGAGGGGGCCCTTGGCGTTGCGGCCACGCGTCTTGGGTTGGGCGAACAGCGCCAGGGCCTCGTCCACGGTGACGGTGAGGATCTGGTCCTCCGTGAGCAGGCTCCGGGTGTCGGTCCCCTTCTTCAGATAGGGCCCGAACTTGCCGTTGTGGGCAACGATCTCCTCGTTGCTCTCGGGGTCGGAGCCGACCACCCGGGGCACTCGCAGGAGTTCGAGCGCCTGCTCGAAGGTGATCGTCTCCGGTGACATGGATGCGAACAGCGAGGACGTGCGTGGCTTCGGTCCCCCGTCCACCAGCTCGCCCAGCTGCACGTAGGGCCCGAACCGCCCGGCCCGCACCTGGACCGGCAACCCGGTCTCGGGATCCTCCCCGAGCACTCGGTCCGACGACGGGGCCTCGAGCAGCGACTCGGCTCGCTCGACGGTGAGCTCGTCCGGTGCGAGGTCGTCGGGGATCGACACCCGGTCCTCGCCGTGTTGCAGGTAGGGGCCGTAGCGGCCCACCCGGGCCACGATCTCCTCGCCGTCGGTGCCGGTGCCGATGGGGATCGAATTGATCTCACGGGCGTCGATCTCGCCCAGGTAGGTGCTCACCTCGCGCTTGAGACCGAGTCGTTCCACCGTTCCGGTGGCGGCTCCGACCGCGGTCGGGTCCACCGCTCCGCCCGCGGCCCCGTCGACCCCGGGATTTCCGAAGTAGAACCGGGTCAACCAGGGGAGGGACTCCTCGTCGCCCGAGGCGATGGCATCGAGGTCGTCCTCCATCGAGGCGGTGAACCCGTAGTCCACCAGATCGGCGAAGTACCGCTCGAGGAGCCCGACCACCGCGAAGGCGGTGAACGAGGGAACCAGGGCCGTCCCCTTCTTCCACACGTAGCCCCGGTCGAGGATGGTGGCGATCACGCTGGCATAGGTGGAGGGCCGCCCGACGCCGAGCTCCTCCATGGCCTTGACCAGCGATGCCTCGGTGTAGCGGGCAGGCGGTTGCGTGGCGTGGGACCCGGGCTCGAGATCGGCCACCGACACCGGGTCCCCTTCGGCCATGGGGGGCAGGTGCACCTCGCGGTCGGCCAGCTCGGCCTCCGGATCGTCCTCTCCCTCCACGTAGGCCCGGAGGTAGCCGGGGAACTGGATGACCTTGCCGGAGGCGGAGAACTCCGCCTCGCGCCCCGCCGTCCCCTCGCTGGCCGCCGACGTCCCCACCAGTCGCACCTGGGCGCTGGTGCCGGTGGCATCGGCCATCTGGGACGCCACCGTTCGCTTCCAGACGAGGTCGTAGAGCCGGAACTCGTCGCCCGACAGCGAGCGGGCGGCCTCGTCGGGAGTGCGGAACGACTCGCCGGCGGGCCGGATGGCCTCGTGGGCCTCCTGGGCGTTCTTGACCTTGCGCTCGTAGCGTCGCGGCTGGGCGGGGACGAAGGCGGGGCCGTAGAGGGCGGACGCCTGCGCCCGGGCCGCGTCGAGGGCCTGGCTCGACAGGGTGGTCGAGTCGGTGCGCATGTAGGTGATCCAGCCGTCCTCGTACAGGCGCTGGGCGATCTGCATGGTCCGCTTGGAGCCGAAGCGCAGCTTGCGGCCGGCCTCCTGCTGCAGGGTCGAGGTCATGAACGGGGCGGACGGCGAACGGCGGAACGGCTTGTGGGTCATCGACTTGACCTCGAAGGGCACGCCGGCCAGCCCGTCGGCCAGCACCCGGGCCTCGCCCTCGGCCAGCACCACCACCGAACCGGGTGAGGTGAGCTCGCCGGTGTCGCCGAAGTCGCGCCCGGAGGCCAGCGCCACCCCGTCCACGGACACCAGCGAAGCGGTGAACGATCGCGGGGTGCCCTCGGTGACCGGCGCCGCCTCGGCGGTGAAGGTGGCGTCGATGCCCCACCAGCCGGCCGAGCGGAACCCCATGCGGGCCCGCTCCCGCTCGACCACCATGCGGGTGGCCACGCTCTGGACCCGCCCGGCCGACAGGCGGGGCATGATCTTCTTCCACAGGACCGGCGAGACCTCGTAGCCGTAGAGCCGGTCGAGGATCCGGCGGGCCTCCTGGGCGTCGACCAGGCGGCGGTCGAGGTCCCGCCACTCGAGCACCGCCCGCTCGATGGCCGGGCGGGTGATCTCGTGGAAGACCATCCGCTTGACCGGCACCCGGGGCGCCAGGACCTCGAGGAGGTGCCAGGCGATCGACTCGCCCTCGCGGTCCTCGTCCGAGGCCAGGTAGACCTCGCTGGCCTGCTTGACCAGCTGCCTCAGCTTGGCCACCTGGGACTTCTTCTCCGACGACACCACATAGAGGGGCTTGAAGCCGTTGTCGACGTCCACCCCCAGTCGGGACCAGGTCTCGGCCTTGTAGGCGGCCGGGACCTCGTCAGCCCGGCGTGGGAGGTCCCGGATGTGACCGATGGAGGACTCGACCACATAGTCCGATCCCAGCAGCCCGGCGATGGTCTTGGCCTTGGCGGGAGATTCGACGATGACCAGGGGCTTCGCCCCGCTCCGGGGGCGCGGTCCGCCGGACGCACCGTTGCCGGCGGCGGTGTCCAGGGGCGTCTCTGTCAGGTCGGTGGGTGCCATGGCTGTGGGGCACAGGGTGAACGGTGGGGTGACGCATTGTCAACCCCGGGAGCCTGCCGCCAGGGCCTCGGGGGGCCACCGGCAGGCGGGCTCAGTCGTGCGATGCGTCCACCGCCACGGTAGCGGGCCGGTCCGGAGGCGCCGTCCCGGCGGTGGGGAGATCGCCGTCCATGGCATGGGTCTTGCGCTTGGAGAAGGCGATGGCGGTGAGCAGCACGACCAGGGCCACGCCGGCGATGGCCAGACGGGCTCCGGTGTGGACGTGCAGGGTGATCACCGCCGGCAGGATGAGCAGGGAGACCAGGTTCATGACCTTGATCAGCGGGTTGAGGGCGGGGCCGGCGGTGTCCTTGAAGGGGTCGCCGATGGTGTCGCCGATGACCGCCGCCTTGTGGGCCTCCGACCCCTTGCCGCCCTCATTGCCGTCCTCGATGTACTTCTTGGCGTTGTCCCAGGCCCCACCGGAGTTGGACAGGAAGTTGGCCATCAGCTGGCCGGTCAGGATGGCGCCGACCAGGAAGGCCCCCAGGGCGAAGTAGCTGATCCCGAACCCGATGATGACCGGGGACAGGACGGCCAACAGGGCCGGGGTGGCCAGCTCCCGCTGGGAGGCGGCGGTGCAGATGGCGATGACCTTCCCGTACTCGGGCTTCTCCGTGTAGTCCATGATGCCCGGGTGCTCGCGGAACTGGCGGCGCACCTCCTGGACCACGGTGCCCGCCGACCGACCGACCGCTCTGATGGCCAGGGCCGAGAAGATGAAGGCGATCGACCCGCCGATGAGGACGCCGATGAAGATGGTCGGGTGGGACACGTTGATCGACGTCTGGGGCAGGTCGAACAGCCAGTTGACCGGGGCCCCGATGGGCGGGTGCAGGTTGAGCTGGCTGCCGATGGTCTCGATGAACGAGGCGAACAGGGCGACCGAGGCGAGCACCGCCGATCCGATGGCCACACCCTTGGTGACCGCCTTGGTGGTGTTGCCCACCGCGTCGAGGCTGACCATGACCCGCTCCGCCTCACCGGTGAACTCACCGGACATCTCGGCCACTCCGGCGGCGTTGTCCGACACCGGGCCGAAGCTGTCCTCGGACACGATCATGCCGGCGGTCGACAACAGGCCGATGCCGGTGAGCGCCACCAGGTACAGCGTGAGCTGGATGTTGCCGCCACCGAGTCCGACGGAGACGGCGATGGCCAACACGATGGCGATGATCGCCCACACCGACGACTCGAGGCCCAGGGCCAGCCCGGAGAGGGTGAGGGTGGCCGGTCCGGTGCGGGCCGTCTCGGCGACCTCTCTGACCGGGCCGCGCTCGGTGGAGGTGAAGTGCTCGGTGATCTGGCTGGCCACCAGCATGAGGACCACACCGGCGAGCACGGCATAGAACG
>DASZGT010000298.1:0-2113 GCA_035938575.1 Acidimicrobiales bacterium | reverse complement strand
GGGGTTCCATCAATGTCGTTTAGCATCGTTCCGGTGATGACGGCGTGCTGAAGATCTATACGAAGACGGGCGACGACGGCACCACCGGGCTCCTCTACGGAGGTCGGGTCCGCAAGGACTCGCTGGTCATGCAGATCAACGGCACGGTGGACGAAGCACAGGCGGTCATGGGGGCCGCCCGCGCCGAGGCCGCCCCGGATTCCGAGCTGGATCACCTGTTGACCCGACTCGAGCGGGACCTGTACGTGCTGATGGCCGAGGTGGCCACGGACCCGTCCAAGCGCTCGAAGTTGAAGGCGGGCACGACGCTGGTCACCCCCGAGATGGTCGCGGCCCTCGAGGAGCGGATCGACGATCTGATCGATCGATTCGACATGCCCACCGACTTCGTGGTGCCGGGGGCCAATCGGGCATCGGCGGCGCTGGATGTGGCCCGCACGGTGGTCCGCCGGGCCGAACGTCTGTTGGTGTCCGCCCCCATCGAGGACTCACTGGTGGGCCAGTACCTCAATCGGTTGTCTGATCTGCTGTGGGCCATGGCCCGTTGGGTAGAGGGCGAGGACCACCTGCTGGCCCGCGGGGCGCCGCGCCGCCGCGCTGGAGGGAAGGCCCGGAGGGGCACGTCCGGATCCGAGCCTGCGGATGACGCCGGGCCCTCATCGGTGCCGGATGGCGACGTGGATGGAGGCACCCCGTCGTGAGAGTCGAGTCGGTTGCCACGGGAGCGCTCCCGCCCGGCCTGGCGGCGCTCGGAGTGCCGGTCTTCTCGCACGGCGACGGGCCACGGTTGGCGGCGCCGGCCGCCGGACTTCCCGAAGGGCTCCAGCTGCCGGCAGAGCTCGATCCTTCGTGGTGCCGACGCCACGGCTTCACCGGCAAGGTCGAGCAGACCGTCACGTTCCGATCCGATCCGTCGGTCCGGGCCCCGTCCGCGGAGGGAGACGACACCTCCGCCCCAGGCCCGCCGGACCCGGACATCGTCCTCGTGGGCGTGGGCGATTCCTCGTTGCTGGCCGGTGACGGCGGTCTCGAGTCGCTTCGCCGTGCCTCGGCCGCGTTCGTTCGCTCGGTGGGCCAAGCCGACGCCGCGGCCCTCCTGCTTCCCGGCGGCGTCGGCCTCCTGGCTGACCAGTCGGCGGCCGCGGTTGCCGAGGGAGCCGAGCTGGCGTCCTACCGGTACGACGACTTCCGTACCGGCGAGCATCCCGGCCGGCTCGACCGTCTGGTCATCGTCGGGGGTTCGGTTGCCGATGCGACGCTCGCCGGAGCGGGCGCCGCCCGTGGCCTTCGGATCGCCGAGTCGGTCTCCCTGGCGCGTGACCTCGTCAACGAACCCCCCAGCTCGCTGACGCCCGAGAAGTTCGCCGAGTTCTTCGTCCGGCGCTTCGCCGACTCGTCGGCGCTGTCGATCGAAGTGTGGGACGAGGACCGGATCGCCCTCGAGCATCTGGGCGGTCTGCTGGGGGTGGCCCGCGGATCGGCTCAGCCGCCGCGGCTGGTGCGGGTCGAGTACCAACCGGGGGACCCCATCGAGATCGACGGCCGGGTACCCCATCTCGCCCTGGTGGGGAAGGGGATCACCTTCGACTCCGGAGGGTTGTCTCTGAAGACGGCGGGTGGGATGGAGACCATGAAGACGGACATGGGAGGCGCGGCCGCCGTGCTCGGTGCCCTCGACGCCGCCGCTGCCCTCGGGGCCCGGATCCGCATCACCGCGCTCACTCCGCTGACCGAGAACATGCCCAGCGGTTCGGCGACCAAGCCCGGGGACGTGCTGACGGCCCGCAATGGGAAGACCATCGAGGTGTTGAACACCGATGCCGAGGGACGCCTGGTGCTGGCGGACGGCCTGTCATTGGCGGTGGAGTCGGGACCGGACGCCATTGTGGACCTGGCCACCCTGACCGGCGCCGCCGTGGTGGCGCTGGGCAAGGAGATCGCCGGCCTGCTCGGCAACAACGCCGCCCTCGTCGCCCAGGTCCAGGCGGCCGCAGAGCGGGCGGGCGAGCCGCTCTGGCCCCTCCCGTTGCCCGACGACTATCGCAACCACATCGACTCGGAGATCGCCGACATGCGCAACGTGGGTCGGCCCGGACAAGCCGGGAGCATCTCG
>DASZGT010000297.1:0-12650 GCA_035938575.1 Acidimicrobiales bacterium | reverse complement strand
CTGTCGGTGATCGGTGCCGGGGCGGTCACGGCATCGGGCACCATCATCGATGGGCAACGGGTAGCCGAAGGCGTCTGACCGTGCGAACGATGGTCACCGGCGGCGCCGGCTTCATCGGATCGACCCTCGTGGACCGCCTGCTGGCCGAACGGCACACCGTGGACGTGGTCGACGACCTGTCCACGGGCACCCTGGCCAACCTGGCCGAGGCCCGGGCGTCGGCGGGTCACCAACTGACGGTCCACCAGATGGATGTGCGCTCCGCCGAGGTGGTCGACCTGATCATCCGCCGGCGACCCGAGGTGATCTTCCACCTGGCTGCCCAAGCAGATGTGCGGGCCTCTGTGGCCGACCCGGTCTTCGATGCCGACGTGAACCTGCTGGGCACGCTCCGCGTGCTCGAAGGGGCCCGTGCCTCGGACGCCCAGCGAGTGGTCTTTGCCGCCAGCGGCGGGACGCTCTACGGCGAGCCGGATGCGTCCGAGCTGCCGCTGAAGGAGTCGCTGCCTCACCGTCCGCTGTCCCCGTACGGGGTGTCGAAGAAGGCGGCGATCGACTACCTGGAGGCCTACCGGGAACTGCATTCGCTCGAGTTCTCGGCGCTGGCGCTGGCCAATGTGTACGGGCCCCGCCAGGACCCCCACGGAGAGGCCGGTGTGGTGGCGATCTTCGCCGAGCTCCTCCTGACGGGCCAGTCGGTGACCATCTTCGGCGACGGGGACCAGACCCGTGACTTCGTCTATGTCGACGACGTTGTCGACGCCTTCGTCCGGGCCGCAACCAAGGGAGGTGGACTGGTGTGCAACGTCGGCACGGGCCGTGAGACCTCGGTGAACGAGCTCTTCCGCGAGATGTCCGCGCAGGCCGGCGTGTCCGCCAAGGCCAACTACCGGCCCCTGCGCCCCGGCGAATTGCTCCGGAGCAGCCTCGACCCCAGCCGGGCGGGCATCCAGCTCGGTTGGCGCTCGTGGACGGAGCTGGGAACTGGGACGGCGGCCGTCCTGGAGTTCGTCGGGGGACGGCTCCGCGAGTCCGAGGAGGGGTAGCGCGGCCGGCATGGCCTGGCCCGCCCGGCGTCGTGTGGACGCCGCCACGCCTCAAGCCGACGGACGCCGCCAAAGCCCGCGCGCCGGTTGGGAGCGTCCGAGGCACTAGCCTATGGGTGTCCTGGTGCGCTGACGTAGCGGCAGGCCACCCCCGAGGCACTTCCCTGTGCCTTCCCCTTGTCGCACGAAAGCACCCCATGCCCCCCTTGCAGCCCTCATTCGCCTCCCTCGGCGTGCCCTCTGACATCGTCGCGGCACTTGACCGCAAGGGCATCACCGAGCCCTTCCCGATCCAGTCGGCCACCATCCCCGACGCCCTCGCCGGTCGGGACGTGTGCGGAAAGGCACCGACGGGATCCGGAAAGACACTGGCGTTCGGCATCGGCGCGGTGGCCCGGCTGACCGGCAAGCCGTCCCGTGCGAGGCACCCGAGAGTGCTGGTGCTGGCGCCGACGCGTGAGCTGGCCGCCCAGGTGGCCACGGAGTTGCAGGTGCTGGCCACGCCGCGCAATCTGCGGGTCGATTCGTTCTACGGAGGAGTGGGTTACGGCCCGCAGCTGAAGGCCCTCTCCCGCGGCGTGGACGTGGCCGTGGCCTGTCCCGGGCGGCTGGGCGATCTCATCGAACGGGGAAGCATCCGCCTCGATGCCGTCGAGATCGTAGTGATCGACGAAGCGGACCGCATGGCCGATATGGGATTTCTCCCCGACGTGCGACGCCTCCTCGATCTGACTCCCGCCAACCGCCAGACGCTTCTGTATTCGGCCACGCTCGACGGTGACATCGACGTGTTGGTCCGGCGCTACCAGGACCACCCCGCCCGCCACGAGCTCGAAGGCGACGAAGACGACGCCAATGCTGCGGTGCACCTCTTCTGGAAGGTCTCGTCGGGCGATCGGGTCGACACGACCGCGGACGTGGTGGCGGCATCAGGCCCGACCATCGTGTTCTGCCGGACCAAGCACAGCACCGATCGGATTGCCCGCCAGCTGGAGCAGCGCGGGGTCCGGGCCGCGGCGATCCACGGTGACCGCAGCCAGAAGCAACGCGAGAGGGCGCTCGACTCGTTCGTCCGGGGCGCGGTCGACGCCCTGGTGGCGACGGATGTGGCCGCCCGGGGAATTCACGTGGACGGTGTCAATGCCGTGGTGCACTTCGATCCTCCGGCGGACGCCAAGGACTACGTGCATCGCTCAGGTCGGACCGCTCGCGCCGGCGCCACCGGGGTCGTGGTCAGTCTGGTGACGCCGGACAAGGCGGCTGCGGTCAAGCGGCTGCAGCGAGATCTCGACGTGCCGATGGGTACCACCCCGCCCGATCTCGCCGGCGTCACCGGGGTGATCGGTGAGGCCCCGAGGCGCCGCCCGGCCGCTGCCGTCCGTGCCGGCTCCGACAGGCCGAGCCGGCCGCAGGGTCGGCAGCCCGACCGGTTCCGGCGGACAACCAAACCGTGGAAGGCACGTCCGGCCGCCGGTCGCAACGGCTCCTCGGGCAACGGCACCGGCCATGCCTCGGAGCGGAGCAGTGAGAATGGCTCCGGCGGAGGCGTTGCGGCGTCGGGCCACACACCGGGCGGACCGAAGAAGCCGGGCTCGGGCGCCTGGGAGCACCGCGGCAAACCGGCGCGACCGGGGAAACCCGCCCCCAAGCCCTCCGGCAAATCCGTCGGCAAGCGAGGAGCGGCTCCTTCGACGTCACGCCGAGCCGGCAGTGGCGGCGGGCACGGGACGGCTGGGGGACAGGGTGGCGGCTCCCACGGGCAACGGCGCCGGGGCCCGGTGGGGGCCAAGCGGGGCACGGGTGGTTCAGGCGGATCGCGTCGGGGTCGCTGACCGGGGGGCACTGGCGCCGTCAGCCCGGCTCCGGCGATCTACAGTCGTCGCCATGGCACCCGACACCCAACCCGTCATCACCATTCCGGACGGCCCACCCCCCGGCGATCTGCTGATCGAAGACATCGAACTCGGGGATGGACCGGAAGCCGTCAACGGCCAGCCGGTCAACGTCCACTATGTGGGCGTGTCGTGGTCCAACGGTCAGGAGTTCGACTCGTCCTGGAGCCGGGATGAGCTGTTCGCGTTCCCCCTGGGTGCCGGACAGGTCATCGCCGGGTGGGACCAGGGTGTTGCCGGGATGAAAGTGGGCGGGCGCCGCAGGCTCACCATTCCGCCGCACCTCGGTTATGGCGAGCGGGGCGCCGGCGGCGTCATCGCCCCCAACGAGACGCTGGTGTTCGTGGTCGATCTCCACGACGTGGGCTGATCAACGGAACAGGTCCTCACCCGAGGGCCGGACGATCTCGGCGGCCACCGACCCCGGGCGGAGCCACCCCGGGTCGACGCCACGGAGCACCGCCGCCGGTACGCCGCGATCCTTCCCCATCACCAGCTCGGCCGCGCCGGCCAGCTCGTCGGCCACGCAGACCTCGGTCGATTCGAGGACCCGACCGGTGGCGTCCGGGGTCCCGCGCAGATCCACGATGCCGGCAATGCCCGCGATGCCGATGGCGACATCGGTGACCCCGTTGCGCCACGTGCGGCCGAAGGTGTCCGAGATGATCACGCCGACCGAGACATGGTGCCTGTGTTCGAGGACTTCTCGGATTCGGCGCGCCGACCGGTCCGGGTCGAGCGGCAGCAGCGATGCCGTACCCGATGGCACATTGGAGAAATCGACGCCGGCGTTGGCGCAGACGAAGCCGTGACGAGTCTCGGTGATCAGGAGCTCGTCGCGACGGCGGAGGATCCGGACCGACTCGCCCTCGACCAGGGCCCTTTTGGCCTCCGGATCGGCGGCATCGATCTCGACGATCTTGCCCTCCGCCTTCGAGACCACCTTCTGCGTCACCACCAGCACGTCGCCGTCGCCCAACCCCCCCGGAACCGACGACGCACCCGTCCCCGAGGCTACGAGCGCCTGGGCCAGCAGC
Organism: Acidimicrobiales bacterium; assembly: GCA_035938575.1. Taxonomy (GTDB): domain Bacteria; phylum Actinomycetota; class Acidimicrobiia; order Acidimicrobiales; family RAAP-2; genus Bog-756. Next base: position 8,675 of record DASZGT010000297.1, on the reverse strand, counting down.
GCGGCCAAGTCGTCGCCGGGCCTGACCTCACCCAGTCCCTCGACCGGGAAGATGCTCAGGCCCCGGGTTCCACCGGGCTCGACCGGAGGGCGCGTCTCAGGTAATGGCATCCAGGACCGTCTGCGACAGTGTGGCCGAACGCTCCACAGTGGACATGATGGTCGGGGCGACGATGCACCGAATCCCCTCCGCCTCGACCGCCGGGGCCGACTCGGCGTCGGCCTCATCGATCACCAGCGTCCCCATCCATGAGGCGTACCATCGCGCCACCCCCACCACCGAGGATGGAAACCCCATCTCCCGCAGGAGCCGGTCGGCCGGGCCCTTGAGGGCGGCTCCGGCGACGATGGGGGAGACCCCCACGATCCGGTCCCGGCGGAGCCGCAGCTGCTCGAGCACCCGGGGGACGGCCACCAGGGGCCCGATGGAGACCACCGGGTTGGATGGGCACACCACGATGGTCTCAGCTGCGGCCAGCGCCTCGAGTACTCCGGGACCGGGCTCCGCACGTTCGGCGCCCTCGAATCGGACACCGGCCACCGCCACATCGTGGCGGAGACGCACGAAGTACTCCTGAAAGCCGACCTCGGGACCGTCGACCAGCTGCAGACGGGTGCGGAGCAGATCGTCGGTTACCGGGACGAGCCGGATCTCGAGCCCCCAGGCGCGGGCGAGCTCCGCAGTGACCTGGCCCAGTGTGGCGCCCTCGTGGAGGCGTTGGGTCCGGTAGCAGTGGGTGGCCAGGTCCTGGTCGCCGAGATTGAACCAGGTGATCCCCCCGAGACGTTCGAGCGATTCCATCACCCGCCAGGTCTCGCCGGCCAGGCCCCACCCGGTATCGGGATTGATGGCGTCGGCCAGCGTGTACATCACCGTGTCGAGGTCAGGGGCGATGTGGAGCCCGTGCAGGATGGTGTCATCGCCGGTGTTCACAATGGCGGTGATCTCCGAGGGCGGGACCACCTCGACCATCCCCCGCAAGAGCCGGGCCGCCCCGACGCCGCCGGCCAAGGCGGTGATCATCCGGGTCGGACCACGGAGCGCGGGGCCGGGGCTGACACGGGAGAGGGTGACACGGTGGGCAGGCTACCTGTCCCCCGCGACGGCCCCGCCTGCACCGGCCGGGACCGGCAATGTGCAAGGCTCCCTCCGTGCCGCCGGAGCGAACTGCCCCCTCCGACCGGGGTCCCCTGTCCGTCGGGTTCGAGGCCACACCCCTGCTGGGCCGGCCCACTGGTGTCGGGGCGTTCTGCGCCGGTGCGCTGGCGGGGCTGTCCGCCATCCCTGAGGTCGATGTGTCGGCCTTCGCCGTCAGCTGGCGTCGCCGCCGGGGGATCGAAGGACTGGTGCCGTCGGGGGTTGCGACCGGCCAGCGAGCCATGCCGGCGCGTCCACTGCATGCGGCATGGAAGCGGTCCGGGTTCCCACCCGTCGAGTGGTTCATCGGTGGACGAGACGTCGTCCACGGGTCCAACTTCGTGGTGCCCCCGACCAGGCGAGCCGCTCGGGTGGTGACAGTGCACGACCTGACCGTGGTGTTGTACCCCGAGCTGTGCGATCCGGCCACCCTCGAGTTCCCGGGCCTCATCCGGCGGGCCGTGGCCGACGGGGCATGGGTGCATACGCCTTCGCAGTTCGTGGCCGACCAGGTGGTTGCCGAGCTGTCGGTCCATCCAGAGCGGGTGCGGGCGGTGCACCATGGGATTCCGTTGCGGCCGACTGAACGTGGAGCGCCGCCGCCGGTGCGGTTGCCCGACGGCTGCAGTCGCTATGTCCTGGCCGTCGGGACCATCGAGCCCCGGAAGGACTACCCGTTGCTGGTCTCGGCCTTCGCGCCGGTGGCGGCCGCCCACCCCGAGGTGGCCCTGGTGATCGTCGGGAGTGACGGCTGGGGCGTCGGGCCCTTCCTCGCCGCGGTCGAGTCCTCACCTGCCCGCTCGCGCATTGTCCGCCCGGGCTACCTCGGTGGCCAGGCCCTGGCCGCCACGCTGCAGCACGCGTCGGTGCTCGCGTACCCGTCGGTGTACGAAGGGTTCGGGTTCCCTCCCCTGCAGGCCATGGCGGTTGGCGTGCCGGTGGTGGCCACGGCGGCCGGAGCGGTGCCCGAAGTGGTGGGGGACGGCGCACTCCTGGTGGCGGCCGGTGACGGCGAGGGCCTGGCCGGCGCCATCAGCCGGGTGCTCGACGGTGGCTCCGACATCGTCGAGCTGGTGGAACGCGGCCGGCGCCGGAGCAGCGGGTTCACCTGGAATGCGTGCGCCGAGGGCCTGGCCGGGTTGTACCGAGAGGCCGTCGGCGGCGTGTCGGGGAAGGTGCCCCCGCCGGTCGGGCGAGGGGGGTGAGCCAGATCCGCCTGATCATGATGGCCGAGCAGCTCCGTCGGCCGGCATCGGGTGGGATCGGCACGTATGTCTGCGGCCTGGTGCAGGGCATCGACACGCTCGAGGCCGAGAGCCAGCCCGAACTCGAGCTGGTGGCCAGCCGACCCGCCGGTGGTGGGGCGCCCGACCTGCTCGGCTCGCTGGGCCATCCGGTGCGGAGCTCGCCGCTGCCCGGCCCCCTGCTGACCCGGGCCTGGGACCACGGGATCCTCAGGGCCCCTCGAGGCTTCGACGTGGTGCACGCCACCTCGCTGTCCACCTTGCAGCCCGGCCGGGCCCAACTGGTGGCCACGGTGCACGATCTGCTGTGGCGGCGGGTCCCGGACGCCTACCCGAAGCGAGGACGGGCCTGGCACGAGGCCGCCCTGCGCCGCGCCTTGCGGCGCGCCGACCGGTTCATCGTGCCGGCCGGAGTGGTCGCCGACGACCTGCGGGAGGCCGGTGCCGCACCGGAAGCCATCACCGTCATCCCGATGGGGTCCGATCATCTCCCTCCCCCGGACCTCGAGGCGGCCAGCGCCCTTCTCTCCCGGATGGGAGTCAACGGGCCCTTCCTGCTGAGCGTCGGCACCCTCGAGCCGCGCAAGAACCAGGCCCGGCTCATCGAGGCCTATCGACGCGTCCGGGGTTCGCTGCCCGAGCCCTGGCCCCTGGTGATGGTGGGCCCCAGCGGTTGGGGGCAGCGGGTGAGGCCAGAGGCCGGGGTGGTGCTGGCCGGGATGGTCTCACCACCGGAATTGTCTGCGCTCTACGCCATGGCCCGGCTGCTGGCCTACGTCCCGCTCATCGAGGGCTTCGGTATTCCCCCGGTCGAGGCCATGACCTTCGGCGCGCCGGTGGTGGCCAGTCCGCTCCCGAGCACGGCGGGCGCGGCCTTCGAGGTGGATCCGCACGACGTGGAGTCGATCGCGGCCGCGCTGTTGCGGGTGGCCACCGACGAAGACGAGCGGTCCCGCCTGCAATCGCTCGGGCTGGCCCGCTCCGCCGAGTTGACCTGGTCGGCCGTCGCCCGTCGGCATCTCGACGTCTGGACCGAGGCACTCGACCTGGCCCGGGGGTCGTCACGTGGCTGACCCCAGGCTGCGGCTGTCGGTCGATGTCACCGCCGTTCCTGACTGGCCGGTCGGCGCCGGTCAGTACACGCTCCAGTTGGTCGGGGCGTTGGGGGCCCGGTCCGATCTCGACCTGGTGCTGGTGGCCCGGCGGTCCGACGGACGGCGGTGGAGCACGGGCGCCCCACATGCCGCCGTGGTGGCCGGCGCACCCGGGTCGCGCCCGCTCCGACTGGCCTGGGAGCAGGTCCGCCTGCCCGGCATCCTGGCCCGCCAGGCCGTTTCCGTGCACCACGGCCCCCACTACACGATGCCCGAGCGCTCCTCGGTCCCGGCCGTGGTCACCATCCACGACCTGAGCTTCTTCGACACCCCGCAGTGGCATGAGCGGTCCAAGGCCCTCCTGTTCCGCCGGGCCATCACGGTGGCGGCCAAGCGGGCGGCGGCGGTCGTGTGCCCGAGCCAGGTCACCGCGGGGGAGCTCATCCGCTGGTGCCGGGTGGACGCCGAGGTCTTCGTGGCTCCGCACGGGGTGGACACTCGGCGGTTCCGCACCACGGAGCCCTACGACGGAGCCGACGCCGGCGTGCTGAACCGCATCGACCCGCGCCTTGCCGGCGGCCGTCCGTTCCTCCTGTTCGTGGGGACGCTCGAGCCCCGCAAGGACATCCCCACCCTGGTGGGCGCGTTTGCCCGTATCGCCGGTCGCCATCCGGACGCCCTGTTGGTCCTGGCCGGAGGGCCGGGGTGGGGGGCAACCCAGGTCGACCGGGCGGTGGAGGCCTCGGGGGTGGCTGCCCGCATCGTCCGCACCGGGTACGTCGTCGACGAAGCGGTTCCGGCCCTGTTGCGGTCGGCGACGGCAGTTGTGTACCCGGCGCTCTACGAAGGGTTCGGTCTGCCCGCCCTCGAGGCGCTGGCCTGCGGGGCACCCCTGGTGACCACGGCCGGGACGGCGATGGAGGAGGTGGCCGGGGATGCTGCGGTGCTGGTCGCTCCAGGTGACGGTGCCGGACTGGCTGATGCGATCGGGGCCCAGTTGGCCGGCCCATCCAGCGCCTCCGCCGACGCCGAACGCCGCCGACGGGGTCTCGAGATCGTGGCCCGCCACACCTGGGAGCAGAGTGCCGACCGGCACATGGCTGCATACCGCCATGCCGCTCGCCGGCCCGCACCCCCTCGAGATGAAGGCTCCGGCCCGTAGCCAGTAGGGTCACCGTCGTGCGTTCCCTCATCACCGGCGGCCGGGGCTTTGTGGGCGCCTGGCTCGCCGACCACCTGCGCAGCCTCGGCGACCACGTCGTCGCCATCGACCAGGAGGTGGACGTCACCAATCCCGCCGCGCTGTTGGCGGCGCTGTCCGAGGCGCAGCCCGACGCCGTCTACCACCTGGCCGCCCTGACCCACGTCGGGCAGTCGTGGGACGAGCCCCTCCGGGTGCTCGAGGTCAATGTCATCGGCACGGGTGCCGTCCTGGCCGCGGCCCGTGAGTGCGGCACCAACCCGCGGGTTCTGGTGACAAGCTCGGCCGAGGTCTACGGCGCCGTCACCGACCCGACGCGTCTGCCCCTGACCGAGGCATCGCCGACCGCACCCCTGACTCCGTACGCGGCGAGCAAACTGGCCGGAGAGGCCCTGGTGGCGCAGGCCTTCCTGGGACATTCGCAGCACGTCATCACCGTTCGACCGTTCAACCACATCGGGCCGGGCCAGACTCCCAACTTTGCCGTGCCGGCGCTGGCCAAGCGGATCGTGGAAGCGGACCGGAGCGGTGCGTCGACCATCCCAGTGGGCAACCTGTCGGCACGGCGGGACTTCACCGACGTGCGGGACGTGGTGCGGGCCTACCGGCTGCTCATCGAGTCGGGGAAGCCGGGGGAGGTCTACAACGTCTGTTCGGGACAGGACGTCGAGATCAGGGAGATCGCCGACGGCCTCCTTCGCCTGGCCGGCACCTCGCTCGAATTCGACACCGATCCGACGTTGGTCAGGCCGGTGGAGGTACCAGTGTTGCGAGGTGATCCCGGTCGGCTGATCCAGGCGACCGGATGGAAGCCGGAGATCGGGTTGGAGGACACCTTGGCCGACGTACTGGCGTACTGGCGGGAGCGAACCGACTGAGAGCCCTGCCACTCCTCAGGAGTGGTGGCCCTGTCGTGCGCCGTCTGTCGTGCGGCGTCAGGCGGGCAGAGTCTTGGGGTGGAGGCGTGGGGGTGGATTCCAGCCGTCACCCCTGACTGGTAACAGACGTCAAGAACGGCCCGCGGTGAGCGGGCCGTTCTTGGTCGGACGAGGTGAATCGGCATCGTCGGCGGTGATGCCGGCGTCGGCACCGACCCTGCCGGCGAACGGGGTCGTCGGCGTCGGGTCAGACGGTCAGGCTGCGACCGTCGGGATCAGGGTGCGAAGCTGGGTGCGGGCTTCTTTGGCCTGAGCGTGAGCCTGTCGGGCCAGGTCGCGGGCCTGGGTGGGAAGACGGTCCTCGAAGGGGGCGACGGCTGTCTCCAACCGCTCGACGATCTCCTCGAAGCGCTCCACCAGCCCCACCAGGGTGGTGTCGACACTGTGGAGGGCGCCGCTCAGATCGCTGCGCACCGAATTGACCCGGCCCTCGATGTTGGCCTTGGGGTCGGCGAGGCGCTTGAGCAGCTCTTGGCGCTGGACCTGGACCTGCTGGAAGCCGAGAACGCCGGCTCCGATAACCACGTAGGTGGCATCCTTGGCGACGTCGGCAATGTCCTTGGCCGCCTTGCTGAGGTCGGTGTTGATCTCTGGCATCTTGATCTCTGGCATGGTGTTCTCCTTCATGTGGGTGACGAGTACTTCGCTGGGATGCGACCGACGAGGCGTCGAACCGTCGCAGTGTGACTGACACCACGGCGGGGCCGTTTCCCGATGGATGCAAGTGTATACATCAAGATAAACATTTGCAAGCACATGCCGACGATTTGTTCTTTTGCCCCTTATGAGCAGGGAAGACACCCCGGGAGGGTCTCGGCCCGATAGCCTCTGATCCCTGATGGAAACACTGGCACCGCCGGTTGTCGCCGTCGTCGTCGCCCACGATCCGGGTCCGTGGTTCGAGGAGACGCTGACTTCACTCGCCTCGCAGGACTATGCGGAGCTGTCGGTTCTGGTCCTCGACTCGGGCAGCGGCGACGACCTGACCGCTCGTGTGGCCGCGGTCCTGCCCTCGGCCTACGTGCGCCGCTTTGTGGAGAATCGGGGGTTCGGGACCACCATCAACGAGGTTCGCTCGATGGTCGAGGGCGCGGACTACTTCCTGTTGTGCCACGACGACGTGGCCCTGTTCCCCGATGCCGTCCATTTGATGGTGGAAGAGGCCTTCCGCTCGAACGCCGGCATCGTCTCTCCGAAGGTGGTGAGTTGGGACGACCCTGAGCGCTTGATCCACGTGGGAATGACTGTGGACAAGGGGGGCTCGGTCACAGATCGGGTGCAGCCCAACGAGATCGATCACGGTCAGCACGACGCGGTTCGCGACGTCTTCGTGGCCCCGGGAGGCTCGACGCTGGTCCGGGCCGACCTGTTCGAGGAGCTCGGGGGCTTTGATGCCGCCATCGTGGCCATGGGTGAGGATCTCGACCTGTGCTGGCGCGCCCAGGTGGCGGGAGCCCGCATCATCGTCGCCCCCGATGCTCGGGTCCGCCACCTCGAGGAGCTCGCCGGGGGTGCCCGAGTCATCGACGAGTCACTGGTGGCAGGTGGTTCGGGCAACGGGTCGAGGTACCCGATCACCCTCCAAGAGCTCCAGCGCCGCCACGAGCTTCTGGCCGTGTTCAAGTGTTACGGGCCCTTCCATCTCATACGGGTGTTGCCCCAGATCGTGATCCTGGCCATCGGTGAGGTGGTCGTGGCCGAGTTGGCGGGCAACCGGGCCCGGGCCCGAGCGGTGATGCGGGCCTGGAAGTGGAACATCGGGCGCCTTGGGGTGGTCCGTCGCCAGCGCAAGGAACTGAAGGCCCTTCGCCGACTGGGCGACAAGGAGATACGCCTGCTCCAGGTGGGGGGCAGCGCCAGGCTGTCCGCCTATGGTCGCCGCGTCTACCAACAGGGGTTCCACGGTGCGCACGCTCATGAGATGGCCGTCGCCGAAGAGGCCGTCCTGTTGGAGGCGGGACCATCGGACGGTTCGATCGGTGAGGGCGCTTCCCTGGTCGGCCCGACGGCCCGTTCGGCGACGTCCGGTCAGGCTCCCGCCGTCTCGGCGCGGGGCTGGATCCCCGGACGGGTGCGGGCCACGGTGTGGCTGGTGGCGGCGGCGGTGGTGCTGATCGGAACCAGGGGGGTCATCACCGGGCACCTCCCCGCCGTCGGCCAGTTCACCCCCTTTCCGAGCTGGTCCTCGACGTTGTCCCAGTTCGCCACCGGATGGCACCCCTCGGGTGTGGGGACGACCGCCCCCGCCACCCCTGCCCTTGCCCTTGCCGGTGTCGTCGGAACGGTGTTGCTGGGCGCCATGGGCCTGGCGCAAAAGGTGATGATCTTCGGCTGCGTGCCCCTGGGGGCGTGGGGCGTCGTGAGGTTGTTGCGCCCGTTCGGCTCCCAGCGCGCCTCGCTGGTGGCCGGCTTGGCCTATCTGGCCATGGCCCTGCCCTACAACGCGCTGGCCCTTGGGCGGTGGGGTGCCCTGGCCGTCTACGCCGGAGGCCCCTGGGTTTTGGCGCTCTTGTTTCGGGCTACCGACACGGACCCGTACACCCGAGCCCACTTGTCCGCGCCCAGGGCGTCGACGGCGGTCCTCCACGCCGGCCTCGCTCCCGAGGCCCCGCCATCGGCGCTCCGCCGATTCTCGGCCTGGACCCTGCGGCACGGCCGGGTGCGAAACGTGGTGGCCCTCGGGCTCCTCGAAGCCGTCCTTGTCTCCTTCGTTCCGGCGGCAGCCATCGTGGTCCTCCTGGTGGTCCTGGCCCTCATGCTCTCCTCGGTCGTCTATGGGGACTGGCGGTCCACCCGGCAGGCACTCACCTTGGCCGTCGGCTCGACCCTGATCGCCGCCCTCATCTGCCTGCCCTGGGTGATCGGGGTGCTGTCGGCTGGCCGCGGGGCCGTCGCCGTCTTCGGTGTGCCGACTCCTGCCTCGGGGGCGGCGTCGTGGGGATCCCTCCTCCGCTTCGCCGTCGGCCCCATCGGCAGTTCGCCCCTGGCCTGGGGATTCGCCGTGGCGGCAGTGGTGCCGCTGGCCCTGGCCCGCGGGGCGAGGTTTCGCTGGGCGGGCCGA
>DASZGT010000296.1:0-14243 GCA_035938575.1 Acidimicrobiales bacterium | reverse complement strand
GTAGCCGACCACGCCTCCGTAGACCCCCCGCTTGGTGGGTTCGAGGTCATCGATGATCTCCATGGCCCGTACCTTGGGCGCACCGGAGAGGGTTCCCGCCGGCAGGGTGGCCCGCAGGACATCGATGGGGCCCTTACCCGGAGCCAGGCGACCCGACACCTGAGATGTCAGGTGCATGATGTGGCTGTAGCGCTCGACCACCATCGTCTCGTCCAGCACCTCGGTGCCGAACGAGACCACGCGGCCCACGTCGTTGCGAGCGAGGTCGACGAGCATCACGTGCTCCGCCACCTCCTTCGGGTCCTCGACCAGTTCGCCTTCGAGGCGCCCGTCCTCGGCGGGAGTGGCTCCTCTCGGCCTCGAGCCGGCGATGGGGCGGGAGATGACCGTTCCATCGCGGAGCCGGACCATGGGCTCGGGTGACGCCCCGACCACCGTGACTTCGGGGAAGCGCAGGAAGTAGAGATAGGGGCTGGGATTGACCAGGCGCAGGACGCGGTAGACCTCGAACGGGTCGACGTCGAGCGCGTCGAGGTCGAAGCGCTGGGACAACACCACCTGGAAGACATCGCCGGCGGTGACGTGATCCTTGGCCGCCCGGACCGCGTCCTCATACAGCGAGTCGGACATCGTGCGCCGCACATCGACGGGAGCCGGTGCCCGCTCGGGCAGGGGGCGTCCCGTCTGGTCGAGCGGCCGGAAGCAATCGCCGGCCAGCTGATCGAGCCGGACCAGCGCCTGCTCATGGGCCACGTCGAGATCGTCCGGCCCCCAATCCGGATCGATGACCACGTTGTCGACGAGCACCACACGCTGACGCCAGTGGTCGAATGCGGCCAACTGGCCGATCACGGCCAGGATGGCGTCGGGATGGCCCAGGTCGTCCGGCGGCGGCTCGGGGAGGTGCTCGACCTCGCGGACCACGTCATAGCCGAGGTAGCCGACGAGTCCGGCATGGAGCGGAGGCAGGTCGGGCAGGTCCGGTGAGTCGAATGCGCCGAGGATGGACTCCAGCGCCGCCAGCACCCCCCCGTTGCCGCTCACGCCGCCGCCGGTCACCACATCGAGGTCGAGCGCCCCGGCCGCAGTGACCCGGTTCCCACGGGCGGTGACGGTGGCCAAGGGGTTGCGGCCCACAAACGAGTACCGGCCCCACCGCTCGCCTCCCTCGACCGACTCGAGGAGGAACCCTGAGTGCTCGGTGCTGCCGACGAGCTGGAGGAAGGCGGCCACGGGCGTGATCGTGTCGGCCACCATCTCGCGCCACACGGGAACGAGGCGGTGCTTGCCCGCCAGGGAGCGGAATCCGGCCTCGCCGGGCCCCGAGGCACCACCGCCCGCCACCGCGGTCATTGGTCGGGCGAGGTGGCGCCGAATGAACGGAAGAAGCAGGTCCGTTGACCGGTGTGACAGGCTCCCGCGCCCTCCTGATCGACCACCACCAGCAGGGCGTCACCATCGCAGTCGTAGTGGACGCTGCGAACGTACTGCCGGTCACCGGACGTCTCCCCCTTGCACCAGAACTCTTGGCGGCTCCGGCTCCAGAACCAGGTCCGGCCGGTCTCCAGGGTCTTGCGGAGGGACTCGGCGTTCATCCAGGCGAACATCAACACGGCGCCATCGGTGGCGTCCTGCACGATGGCGGCGACGAGTCCGTCCCGGTTGTAGGCGATCTGGGCCAGCTGGTCGTCCCGGAAGGCGATCGGCGTCGCCTCGAAGTTGTTGGTCATGTCGGTGGTGCTCACGAGCGCTGCTCCCTGGTGCGGTGGGTTCGATGTTCGGCGGGGGGTGGCTGCCACCCCGGAGGTGGCCGGCGTGAATCGGTCGCCGGGTTCGACCTCAGAGGTAGAGCCCGGTGCCACCGTCGATGCGAGTGGCGGCAATGGCGTGGATGTCCCGCTCACGCAAGATCACGTACTCGTCCCCGTGGACCTCGACTTCGAAGCGGTCCTCGGGATTGAACAACACCGTGTCCCCGACCTTCACCGAGCGGACGTGCGGGCCCACAGCCACCGCCTCCGCCCAGGCCAACCGACGCGAGACCTGCGCGGTGGCCGGAATCAGGATGCCCGAACGCGAGCGGCGCTCACCTTCGGCCTGGCCCACCTGCACCAACACCCGGTCGGCCAACACATTGATGGCCAACTTGGCGTGGCCGCCATCCCCATTTTGGCTGGTCGTTGGTGCTTCTGACGTCGTTGATGCCACAGGTCAAGGCTACCGCAGGCCGACGCCGGCCCAGGCGGACGGGCGCCGGACCTTCACACCGGGCGGACCTGGACTCCGGCCGACTGCAGGTACGACTTGGCCTGGCCCACGGTGAACTCCCCCAGGTGGAAGATCGAGGCCGCCAGCACGGCGTCGGCTTCCCCGTCGAGCGCCCCGTCGACCAGGTGCTGAAGCGACCCGACGCCGCCGGAGGCGATGACCGGCACCGGACAGGCCCGGGCCACCAGCCGGGTCAGCCCCAGATCGAAGCCGTCCCGGGTGCCGTCGCGATCCATCGAGGTGAGCAGGATCTCGCCGGCTCCGATCGCCGCGCACCGTTCGGCCCAGGCCAGGGCATCGAGTCCCGTCGGCGTACGCCCACCATGGGTGAACACCTCCCATCGATCGCCGTCGGCCGGCCCCGGCCCGTGGACCTGGCGACGGGCGTCGATGGCCACCACCACGCACTGGCTCCCGAACTCGTCGGCCAATTCGGCGACCAGATCGGGCCGGTCCACGGCCGCCGTGTTGACGCCGACCTTGTCGGCGCCGGCCCGGAGCAGCTGCCGGGCATCCTCCACCGAGCGGACGCCGCCACCGACGGTGAAGGGGATGAAGACCACCTCGGCCGTGCGGGACACCACCTCGACCATGGTCCGCCGATTGTCCGACGACGCGGTGATGTCGAGGAAGACGAGCTCGTCGGCCCCCTGGGCGTCATAGCGGGTGGCCAGCTCGACCGGATCGCCGGCGTCGAAGAGATCGGTGAACTGCACGCCCTTCACCACCCGCCCGGCGTCCACGTCCAGACAGGGGATCACCCGGACTGTGCGCATGCCGCCACTCCTTCCTCGACGCTCATCCGACCGTCCACCAGGGCCCGGCCGGTGATCACGCCCGACAGGCGTCGCGCCCCGCTCCCGTTGCCCGCCCGGGACGGGCCCGATGCCACCTCGAGCCGGGCCAGCGCCTCCACGTCGCTGGCGGCGCCGACGCCCCCGGAGGCGATGACGGGGATCTCGGTCACGGCCAGCACGGCCCGTAACCCGTCGAGGTCGGGGCCGGTCAGCATGCCGTCGCGCTCGATGGCCGTCACGATCACCGCCGACACCCCGGCGCCGGCGAGCCCGGCGAGGACGTCGTCCACCGTCCGGCCGCTCCCTTGCTCCCAGCCGCGCACCGCCACTTCGGTCACTCCCCCGGCGTCCAGGCGATAGTCGATGCCCACCGCCACCCGACCCGGGTGTCTGCCCGCCATGGCCTTCACCAATTGCAAGTCCTCGAGGGCGGCCGTGCCGAAAACGACCCGGGCCACCCCTCCGCTCAGGAGCTCGTCGACGTCCGCCTCGGAGCGGACCCCACCGCCCGACTGCACCGGGATGTCCACGGCGGCGGCAATGGCCAGCACCGTCGGCCGGTTGCCGGGCCGTCCGGCCAGGGCCGCGTCGAGGTCCACCACGTGCAGCCAGGGTGCGCCGGCGGCGGCGAACCGCCGGGCCAGGGCCACGGGGTCGCCGTAGTCGCTCTGGCGGTCGAAGTCGCCCTGGGCCAGTCGCACCGCTCCACCGCCCCGGATGTCGATAGCCGGGTAGAGCTCCATCACGAGGGGGTGCCGCTCACGTGGCGCACGAAGTTGGCCAGGATGCCCAGCCCGACCGCCCCTGACTTCTCGGGGTGGAACTGGGTGCCCCACACCGCCCCCCGCTCCGCCGAGGCGGTCACCGGGCCGCCGTAGTCACAGGTGGACGAGGTGTCGGCCGTCCGCTCGGGGGCATACGAATGGACGAAGTACACCCAGGTCGGTTGGGGCACGCCGGCCAGCAGGCCGGGACGGACACCCGCCTCCTGTTCCACGATGTTCCACTGCATCTGCGGGTGCTTGACCCCGGGCGGCAGGCGCCGCACCACCCCGGGCAGGGCCCCGAGGCCCGGCACCGACGGATCCTCGTCGGACCCTTCGTACAAAAGTTGAAACCCGATGCAGATGCCGAGGAACGGCACTCCCCGCTCGATGGCCCAGGTAGCGGCCTTGTCCAGCCCGCTCGATCGCAGGGCCTGGGCGCAGGGGCCGAACGCCCCCACCCCGGGGAGCACCACCCCGTCGGCCACCACGGCCCGATCGGGATCGGCCACCAGCGCGGCGTCGGCTCCGAGGTGCTGGAGCGCCTTCTCAGCCGAGCGCAGATTCCCGATGCCGTAGTCGAGGACCGCGATCACGGGGGGCCGGGAGGCGCCCGCCGGCTCGACGCCCGGTGCCGGCAACACGGCGGCGGCCCCATCACAGGGTCCCCTTGGTGGACGGGACGCCCCCGCCCTCGAGCCGGACGGCATCGCGCAGGGCGCGTGCCACCCCCTTGAACGATGCCTCGATGATGTGGTGGGTGTTCTTCCCGCTGCGCAGGTGCACGTGCAGGGTCAGGGCCGCCGAGGTGGCCAGCGCCCGCCAGAACTCCTCGGCCAGCTGGGGGTCGAACGGCGGCGACCCCAACGAGTTGGTCTCCGGGGGGAAGTCGATGTCATAGGCCAGGTACGGGCGTCCCGACAGGTCGAGGGCCACCTCGACCAACGCCTCGTCGAGGGGCACGGCCACCGAGCCGAAGCGGCGGATGCCGGTCTTGTCCCCCAGTGCTTCGGACAGCACCTGGCCCAGGGTGATCCCCACGTCCTCCACCGTGTGGTGGGCATCGACATCGAGGTCGCCGCGCGCCTCTACCTTGAGATCGAAGCCGGCGTGCCGGCCCAACTGGCTGACCATATGGTCGAAGAACGGCAGGCCGGTCGAGACCTCGGTGGACCCCGACCCGTCGAGGTCGAGGTCGACGTCGATGGATGTCTCCTTGGTGGCCCTCCGGGCCGTCCCGGTCCGGTGGGTGGATGCTGGCGTGGATGTCGAAGCGGTCATCGCAGACTCTCTGTCAGGGCGGCCAGGAACCGGTCGTTCTCGCCGGGCAGCCCGACGGTGACCCGGAGGCACCCATCGAGCCCGGGCCACTCGGAACAGTCTCGCACGAGCACCGACGCATCGAGGAGCCTGGCCCACACCTCGCGGGCCTTGGTTGCCGTGGGCCGGAACAGGATGAAGTTGGCATCAGAGGGCCAGGTGTCGACGGGAAGGCCCGCCAACGCGGCGGCGATCCTCCCCCGCTCCTCTTTGAGCATGGCCACCCTGGCCTCCATCTCCGGCACGAACCCGAGGGCCAGCCGGCCAGCCAGCTGCTTGGCCGCGTCGAGGTGATACGGCAGCACCACCAACTCGCAGGCCTGGACGACCTCCGGCGCCCCGATCACATACCCGAGTCGGACCCCGGCCATCGACCAGGTCTTCGAGAAGGTCCGCACGACGGCCAGGCGCTCGGTGCCTGGGCCACCCCGACGCAGCAGGTCCAGTGCCGACGACGGGGCGAACTGCCCGTAGGCCTCGTCCACCACGACCAGGCCGGGGGCCATGGTCAGCACCGCTTCGATCTGATCGATGGGATCGGCCCGCCCGGTCGGGTTGTTCGGCGAGCACAGGAAGGTGATGACCGGGTCGTGGGCGTCGGCCACCCGTTGCACCTCGCCCAGGTCGAGGAGGAACTGGTCCGTGCGGGCGCCGGCCGCCACGGCGGTGCCGGTGATCCGGGCGATGTGGCGGTGGAGGGTGTAGGTCGGCTCGAAGAGGGCCACTGTTCGCCCCGGTCCACCGAACGCCAGCATCAGGCACTGGAGGACCTCGTTCGAGCCGTTGGCACAGAAGACCTGATCGGGACGGACCCCGTGGCTGTCAGCCAGTGCCCGACGCAGCAATGTGGCGTCGCGGTCCGGGTACCGGTTGAAATCGATGGCGGACAGGCCCGCGCGGTAGGCCTCCAGCCATCCGGGCGGCGGCGGGAGGGGAGCCTCATTCGTGTTGAGTCGGACTTCGACCTCGACCTGGGGCGAGTGATACCCGGTCAGGGCAGCGAGGTCGGCCCGGACAGCCGGGAGCGCCCCGCGGGGGCGCGGCTCGGGCTCTACCGGGGCCATCGCAGGCGCACCGACTCGGCGTGGGCGGGCAGGCCCTCGGTCTCGGCCAGGGTCACCACGTGCGGGCCGAGGACCTCGAGGGCCTTCTCGCTGACCGTGATGGCGTGGATGTGACGTCGGAAGTCGTCCACCCTCAGGGCACTGGCGAAGCGGGCCGTCCGGTTGGTCGGGAGGACGTGGTTGGGACCGGCCAGGTAGTCGCCCACGCTGGCCGGGGAGTTCGTCCCCACGAAGATGGCACCGGCCGAGGTGATGCGGGACACCAATGACTCGGCATCGTCCGTCAGCAGCTCGAGGTGCTCGGGAGCGACGACGTTGGCCACCGCGCACGCCTGCTCGGCGCCGTCCACCATCACCACGTATCCGCCGGCGTCGAGCGTGGCCTCGAGGTCGCCACGGCGCGGGGAACCAGCCACGATGCGGTCCACGTGGGCGGTGACCGCATCGGCCACTGCCTCGGACCAGGTCAGTAGCCAGGCCAGTCCGTCGGGACCGTGCTCGGCCTGGACGACCAGGTCGATGGCGGCCAGTTCGGTGGGGGTGCTGGGCCCGGCGATCACCACCACCTCGGAGGGCCCGGCAAAGGCCGCCGCCACGCCGACCACCCCCGACACCTGGCGCTTGGCTTCCGCCACGTAGCGGTTTCCGGGGCCGACGATCACATCGACCGGGTCGATCGATTCGGTTCCGTAGGCCATGGCGGCGATGGCCTGGGCCCCGCCCACCCGATAGACCTCGTGGATCCCCGCCACCGCGGCCGCGGCCAGGGTGGCGTCATCGATACGCCCATCGGGCCCGGGCGGAACGCAGAGGACGATCGACCCGACCCCGGCAACCTGGGCGGGAACGGCGCACATGAGCACCGTCGACGGGTAGCGGGCCCGACCACCGGGCGCATAGCAACCGGCGCGGCCGACCGGTCGCACCAGGTGGCGAACGCCGATGCCACCCGATTCGAAGTCGGCGATCGGCGCCTCGCCCGACTCGTGGGCGTGGTAGGCGAGGATTCGATCGTGGGCCACGTCGAGCGCGTCCTGGAGCTCGGAGGGCACCCGTCGCAGGGCGGCTTGGATCTCCTCGTCGGGAACCCGCAATTCGTCGAGCTGCACGCCGTCGAACTGCTCGGTCAGGCGGCGCAGGGCGGCATCGCCGTCGCCGCGCACCTCGCCGATGATGGCCGCCACCGGTGCAGAAGACCGCTCCTGCTCATCGGTCGGGCGCGGCAGTGCCTCCCGCAGCGCCTTGCGGTCACCCGTGAAGCCGCGGAAGTCGAGCCGACGGAGCGTCATAGCCCATCGATGCTACCGGACCCCCAACGCCGGCCGGCCCCCGTGCGGGGGCGGCGAAGGGCCTTTCGTGCCGGGTGAGCAGGAGTGCCATGATCGGGCCATGACCGCCAGCTCCGCAGAACTCTCCTCGCTCGCCACCGCCCTCGACGAATTGACACGCCGGCTGACCGTCCACGCCGACGCCGCCGACGCGGCCAAGGATGAGGAGACGGCGAAGGAGCTCTTCGCTATCGAACGCGCCCTCAACAGCGCCAACCGGCGACTGGCCCGCCTCTCGACAGCCCTCCGTCGCCGTTGACCCGTCCCGGGCCCCGCCCGGATACCCGGCCGTGCACTAGGCCGCGTCAACCGGGGTTTACACGCGGCGAAGGCACCCCGAAGGGTGCCTTCGCGCGAGCGGGTCGGGCGGCGGATCCCGAGCACCGCTCAGCGGAACCAGTTGGCGGGAACCGGTTCCGAGACCTCTAGAACATCACGTTTTTGCGGTGATTACCAGTCAGCAGAAGCGAAATTTATCCGCCGTGGCCAGCACACGGCGACGCATCGAATCCAAATGCCCAGGTAGCAGCATTCCTTTCCACATCCCCGCCGTTCACTCCCGCCGTTCCCACCGCGACGGGGCTGACCGGCACGGATGCGGTCACCTGGCCGAAGGACAGAAATCCGACAGGACACACTCGCCACAGCGAGGAGTCCGAGCCTGACAGGTCGCCCGACCATGCAGGATGAGCCGCAGGCTGAATCGCCCCCGCTCGGAGGCTGGGATCATTCCGTTGAGCACCCCCTCCACCTTCACCGGGTCCTTCTCATCGGTGAGGCCCAACCGATGGGACAGGCGCAGGACGTGCGTGTCGACCGGGAGCCCCGGAAGCCCGAAGTCCACGCTGCGCACCACGTTGGCCGTCTTGCGGCCCACTCCGGCCAGGGTCACCAGATCCTTCATGGCTGAGGGGACCTCTCCGCCGAACCGTGCGACCACCCCCCCGGCCATGCCGACCAGGCTGCGGGCTTTGGATCGGAAGAACCCGGTGGACCGGATCAGGGCCTCCAGCTCGGCGAGATCAGCACCGGCCAGGGAGTGCGGATCGGGATAGCGGGCGAACAGCGCCGGAGTGGTGAGGTTGACCCGCTCGTCGGTGCTCTGGGCCGAGAGGATGGTGGCCACCAGGAGCTGGAAGGGGTTGGCATGGTCCAGCGCACAGAGCTCGCGCGCCGAGCCGGGGTAGAGCCGGGTCAAGCGCTCATTGGTGACCCGGGCGCGTCCGGACGGGGAGCGGGGACGGGCCACGGCCGCAGACTACCGGTAGCGTCAGCCTGATGGACGGCCTCGACCTCACGGTGGTGTCGGTACCCGATCCCCCCGTGGTGGACGAGATCCTCGCCCTCCTCGATCGCTCAGCCCGCGCCACCGGGCACGCCGCCATCAGCGAGCACAAACGGATGGAACTGCTTCGTCGCCCTGACGCGTCGGACCCCGCCACCACCGCACCGCCCGAGCGCCTCATCGTCGGCGTCCTGGCCAGGCTCCCGACGGCGGCGGACCTCATCGGCTACGCGCATGTCGGCGGCGACCCGGCCATGCGGGACTACGCCATGGAGCTAACCGTCGACCCGGGTGCCGATGACGCCCCAGCCATTGCCGACGCGCTGTTGGGTGCCTCCGTCGAACAGGTGATGGCACTCGGGGGTGGCGACCTGCGACTGTGGCGTTCGAAGGCCTCGGCGGCCGACGATGCGCGTGCGTCGGCGCACGGATTCCACCTCGAGCGGAACCTCATCCAGATGCGGTGCCCACTGCCATTGCCGGTGCTCGTCGCCGGCTCGACGGCGGGGACGCCCATCGCCACCCGGCCATTCCGTCCCGGTGAGGACGAGGAGGCCTGGCTGGCCACGAACAACCGGGCCTTCGCCTCCCACCCGGAGCAGGGCCACTGGGACCTCGCCACCCTGCTCGAACACGAGAGAGAGCCATGGTTCGACCCCGAGGGCTTCCTCTTGCTCGAGGAGGGGGGGCGGCTGGTCGGCTCGTGCTGGACGAAGATCCATGCCTCCACCGATCCTCCGCTCGGGGAGATCTACGTCATCGGCGTGGACCCGGAATTCCACGGCCGCGGATGGGGCCGGGCGCTGACGGTGGCCGGCCTGGACTGGCTGGCCGGACGCGGCCTGCAAGTGGGGATGCTCTACGTCGATGCCGACAATCGGGCCGCCGTCTCGATGTACCGGTCGATGGGGTTCGCCGAGGACCATGTCGACCGGGCCTACCTGACCACTGTCGACCCGGCCTGAACGCCGTCCTACCCGGCACCCACGAGGTGCCCGACCGAATACGTGACCCCGGCGGCGATGCCGGAGATCAGCAGCTGGCGGCTGGCCGACCACAGCCATGACCGCCCGGTGAAGTGAGCCAACGCCCCACCGACGCTGAACGCACCGACGGCCCCGAGGACCACCGACCACCACGTCGCGGCGGTTCCGACGGTGAACAGCCAGGGAAGCAACGGGATGAAGGCCCCCAGGGCGAACATCACGAACGACGATCCTGCCGCCTGCAGCGGATTGCCGGTCTCCTCGGGATTGATGCCCAGCTCCTCGCGGGCGTGGGTCTCGAGCGCCAGCTCGGGATCGCGCATCATCTTGGCCGAGAGCTCCTCGGCCATGGCGGCGTCGAGTCCCCGGCTCTTGTAGATGGCGGCCAGCTCCCGGCGTTCGTCCTCGGGCTCGTGGCGGATGGCCTGTCGCTCCACATCCAGCTCGCGCAGCATCAGTTCGGACTGGGCCCGCATCGAGATGTACTCCCCCGCCGCCATCGAGAACGCGCCGGCGATCAGACCGGCTATCCCGGCCAGGCGGACCGCCCCGGCCGACGCGTGGGCCCCGGCCATCCCCAGGATGAGGGCGACGTTGGAGACCAGGCCGTCGCTCACGCCGAAGACCGCGGCCCGGGCTCCGCCTCCCTGCAGGTTCCGATGGCTGTGCCCCGCGTCCACGGGGCCAGCGTACCGACAGCATCCCCTTAGGAATGGCTGATCTTCGGACCAAGGAACGCCTCACCCCCCGGACGGCCGCAGATGCGGGTGGTCGGTCGGGGTCCCGCTCCCATACAGTTTGGGACATGGCTACCACTGTGCAGGGCATCGAGAAATTCCACGATCTGGTCGGACAGCATCTGGGCTACAGCGACTGGCATCGCATCGAGCAGGAGCAGATCAACCTCTTCGCCGACGCCACCGGAGACCACCAGTGGATCCATGTCGATCCCGAGCGGGCCAAGGACGGCCCCTTCGGATCAGCCATCGCCCACGGGTACCTGACCCTCTCGCTGGCCCCGGTGTACATGGGGGAGGTGCTGGTGGTCGAGGGCACCACCATGGGAATCAATTACGGCTGCAACAAGGTGCGCTTCCCCGCCCCGGTGCCGGTCGGCAGCAATCTCCGCCTGGGGGCCGCAGTGGCGGGCGCGGAGGACGTTGCCGGCGGTGTCCAGGTCATGTTGGACCTGACCTTCGAGACCGAAGGCTCCAGCAAGCCGTGTTGCGTGGCCCAGGTGGTCTACCGCTACTTCCGCTGATCCTGCGCCGGACCGGCGCCGGGCCCCTGAGGCCCGCACCCCGCGCTCAAACGATACGAGCGATTACTCCTAGAGTGGGGGCATGGAGATGCGGGTCGAGCAGCTGTCGGTCGGGGCCGGCGTGTCGGTCGACACCATCCGCTACTACCAGAGCAAGGGACTGCTCGAGCCGCCCCGCCGGGAGGGGCGGGTGGCCTGGTACGACGAAGGCCACCTCGAGCGGCTGGCCCGCATCCGGTCCCTCCAGCAGCGGGGCTTCACCCTGGCCACCATCGTGCGGCTGGTCACCGGGGATCTCGATGCCGCCGACGAGGCCCTGGTGGGCGAGCTGTCCGGCGCCCAACGGGTTGGGGCGGCCCGACAGCCCCCCGGCCTCGACCATCCATTGCCGTCGGACCCGGGGCCGGTCGACGAACGGCTGACCGTCACCGAGGGCGGCCGAGCCTTCACGCTGGCCGAGCTGGCCGCCGAGACCGGGGTTCCGTTGGCCCTGCTCAAGGCCGTGGAGGCCGAAGGGCTTCTCATCCCGCGACGGGTGGCCGGGCGCCAGCGGTACACCGAGGACGACGTGGCTGCGGCCAAGGCCGGCCTGCTCCTCCTCGAATGGGGCATTCCACTCTCCGCCCTGCTGGAGCTGGCCCGCCGCCACCATGAGGCGACCGAGGCGGTGGCCCGGGAGGCGGTGGCCATGTTCTCGGCCCATGTGCGGGGGCCGCTTCGTGACGGCCTCCGGGTCGGCCCCGAGGACCGGTCGGCATCGGAGACGGCTGGCGGACCGGATGTCGACCGACTCCTCCAGGCGTACTCCGAGCTCCTCCCGGCAGTGGATGCCCTGGTCGGGCACCACTTCACACGAACCCTGGTCAAGGTGGCGCTCGACCACGTGGAGCAGGTCGGTTCCGAGGACGAGCGACGGGCCGTGTGGGAGCAGGTCGAAGGCGACACCGCCATCTCAGTCGGCCAGGGTCGACAGGCGGCCGCGCCGATCCCATGAGCGACCGCTCGCCGGCCCCCGCCCCCACCGTCTCATCGGATCCGGCCGCCAGGGCAGCCGAGGTCGATCTCCCCACCGGACGGGAGAAGACCGAACTGGTGCGTTCGATGTTCGACGCCATCGCACCGCGCTACGACCTCGTGAATCGCATGATCACCTTCGGTCTGGATATGCGCTGGCGCCGGCGCGCGGCTCGGGCGTTGGGTCTGCCGGCGGGATCTCGCGTTCTCGATCTGGCCTCGGGGACCGGGGATTTCCTGACCATCCTGGGCGCCGCCGGCCTGCGACCGTTCGGCATGGACCTGTCGTGGGGGATGCTGGCCGCAAACCACACGGGGTTTCCCCTGGCTCAAGCGGACGGGGCCCACCTCCCGCTGGCGGCTGCGTCGCTCGATGGCATCACCTGCGGATATGCCCTGCGCAATTTCACCGAGCTGGGCCAGGTGTTCGCCGAATTCGGCCGCACCGTGAGGCCCGGTGGCCGCATCAGCCTGCTCGAAGTGGCGGAGCCACGCCACGGAGTGTTGCGCCTGGGTCACCGGATCTGGTTCCGGCGGGTCGTGCCGGTCCTCGGTGGACTGGTCTCCGATGCGGAGGCCTACCGCTATCTGCCCCGGTCGACGGCATACCTGCCCTCCACCGCCGAGCTACGGCGGATGCTGATGGATGCCGGGTTCTCGGCGGTGAACCAGCGGCCGCTCTCCGGTGGGCTGAGCCAGCTCATCACCGCCACCCGCCAGGGTCGTCCGTGACCCGTTCGCCGGACCACGTCGTGGCCCTGCGGCTGCCCCTCGACACGGGTCCTCCCATCGACCCGTTCGCCCTGGCCGGGGCCGACGGCATCCTCTTCCACACCGCGGACCGGGCTCTGGTGGGCCTGGGCAACGCCCTCTCCGTGGCCCTCCCCCACGGCCTCGACTCCCCCGCCGACCTCGACCGGGCCACGGCCGCGCTGGCCTCGATCCCCTGCGAGGACCGGTCCGACCCCACCGGCCCCGGGGTCATCGGGTTCGGGGCCCTGCCCTTCGACCGGTCCGAACCGGCATCACTCGTGGTCCCCGAGGTCACCTACGGGGCTGACGCCTCCGGACAGGAGTGGGTCACCCTCGTCGCCGCCGACCGGGCCGATCTGCCCTCCGGCCCCGCCGGGCTTCGCTCGTGGCTCCGGGCCCGGTCCGCCGGCGGGCTGACCCCGACGGGTGCTGCCCCTGCACCTCCGTCGATCGATCCCCTCTCCTCCGACGAATCCTTCGAGGCCATGGTGGCCGAGGCGCTCGAGTCCATTGGCCGGGGAGAGCTGGCCAAGGTGGTGCTGGCCCGCCAGGTGGACGTGACGCTGGGCAGGACCATCGACACCGGCGGCCTACTCCGCCGCTGGCATCATCTCGAACCGAGCTGTGCCGTCTTCGCCCTGCCCACGGCGGACGGCCGGTTCGTGGGCGCCAGCCCGGAGCTCCTGGTGGACCGGTCGGGGTCCCGGGTCCACAGCCGGCCGCTGGCCGGGACGACCGACCATCTGACCGGCGGCCCCGACAGCGTCCTCCCCCGCGAGCTGCTCCGGTCGCCGAAGGACGGCAACGAGCACCGGCTCGTGGTGGAGGCAATCGTTGCCGCCCTCGCACCGCTGTGCGCCGAACTCGACGTACCGTCCCGTCCGGACCTGGTCCGCCTGCACAACCTCACCCACCTGGGCACCTCGGTGACCGGCACCCTGGCCCCGGCCCCGGACGGACGGCTCCCGAGCGCGCTCCACCTGGTGGCGGCCCTGCATCCCACGCCGGCGGTGGGAGGCGTTCCCACGGCGGAGGCGCGCCTCCTCATCGACCGCCTCGAACCCCGCTCGCGGGGCAACTATGCCGGACCGGTCGGCTACGTGGACGCCGGAGGCGACGGGCGCTGGGAGCTCGGGATCCGATCCATGACCATCAGCGGGTCCACCGCACGCCTGACCGCCGGGGTGGGCATCGTGGCCGGATCCGAGCCCAGTACCGAACTGGTGGAGGCCACGCTCAAATTCACCGCCGTCTTCGACGCGCTCGCCCCGGGCCGGCCCTTCTCGACCTCGCAGGGGCCCGGGCGACGCCAGGCGGTGCGCTGAGGCGGGCCCGGAGCCCGCTCTCGTCATCGGGCGACCGCTCCAGCCGCAGCCGCCGTCCTCCCGCCTCGTCAACGCGGC